>JAFWRK010000001.1 GCA_017519965.1 Bacilli bacterium | reverse complement strand
TTATATCCAGATTATGATAAAAATATTAGTAATTATGTTATAAGACAAAAAGAAAAATATCAAAGATAAAACATTTCTAACATTTGATGATAAAATAATTGGATATCAAAATTATAAAGAGGGCAACAAATTACAATTTATTAATTAGTTCGGAAGATTAAGACATTGCGAGGTCATCGCAGTTTTAGAAAGGAAGTAAAAATGAAGAAAATAATTATCATAATAGTGATTATAGTATTAATTTTAATAATAATATTTGTACATGATAGAAAAAGTATAAATGAAGGTTTTACTGGCACTATATATACAATAAACTATTGTGATGAAAGAGATCATTGTGATGAGATGATTACAATTGGTAAAAAAATTCCAAATAGCATAAAACAATATAAGTCAAGAGATGCTGCTATAAAAGATTTTAACAATAAAAAAATGTACTATAAGCATATTATAAAAAATGATATTGTAAAAGAAAGCTATGTTGAATTTATTATAGATAATAATGAAATTTCATTAAAAGGAGCTGATCCCGACTATTATGAACATAATAAAAATGTTTTATTAAGAACATTTGATAGTAACAATTGTATAATTAGAGACACCAATATTCATTGTAGTGCTTATGGAATATATGCCAACACTTTTCAAAATGGTTATGTAGAAGTTGGTTATAGTTATTGGAATTGTTATGTTTCCGAAAAAGGAAACTCACTATGCTCTTTTGGAAAATAAAAATACAATTATTAAAACACTTGTACTGGGAAACATATTTTGTTGACCTAGAACTAGGTTAAACGATATGTTCTTCGACCAAGGACATATTATTATGATTATTATCAGTTGTCGATAAATAATGAATAAAAGAATTACTTACAGAATTTAACTAATGTATGTTTGATTAATCGTCATATATGTTATATAATCTAGTTGCATGGACAAAAATGCGAACAATATGCCAACAATGTTCGCAATTTGTTCGCAGAATATAAATATTTAATGATTAAATGAGATATAAATAGTACTCAAAATATTGAATGTTACCACACCTTGAGCCATTGAAAATAAAGGAAATACTAATAATACTAATAGTATTGATAATATTAATCAAAAAAGTTCATGTGGAAGCGGGAAAAAGTACAAACAATGCTGTGGTAAGTAAAAAAGTCTTAAAAATAAGGCTTTTTTTTAATAAAAAATAGTATTAATATAACAAGTATATAGATTATAGTTGTATGTAATATAATTATTAATAGGAGGGATACGATGGAGTTATTAGATATTTATGATAGTAATGGTAATGCAACTGGTAGAAAAATAGAAAGAGGAGATAAAGCTGCAGTATTAAATGAAAATGAACATATTGCAGTAGCAGTAATTTTTATTGAAAATGACAAGGGTGAATTTTTAATTCAAAAAACATCGCAAGAAAAAGGTGGAGAGTTTTCTTCAACTGGAGGACATGTTGATAGTGGAGAAACACCAATGATGGCTATAAAAAGAGAAGTTAAAGAAGAATTAGGTTATAACGTTGATGATGAACAAATAGAAGAATATGGTTTTATATTATATGACATGCCTATTAGATATTTATATTATTTAAAGAAAAATATTCCATTAGATAAGATAATAATTCAACAAGATGAAGTTGAATATGTTGAATATATGAGTGTATCAAAAATTAATGAATTAATTGAAAGCAATCAAATGTTAAAATCTCATGGAATAATGTTTAAAGAATTAATGTCAAAAAGAAAAGTATTAAAAAAATAATAAAAGTCATCCAAGATAATAAATAACAGTGATTTATGAAAATATAAAAAGACAAAATAGATAATTAGAAAAGACCTTTTTATGAGCAAAATTTATATAATAATAAATATTTTTAATCTATAATATTCATAAGAGAGGCGATAATATGCAAATTATGTATAAACCTAATAATATTCTATAAATCATTTGATACATCATATAGTTATACTAAAATAGGACATATTAATAATTTACCTGATTTAGGAAATGAAAACATATCAATAAGAATAGAAAAATAAGATAGTAAAAACTATCTTTTTTCTTTTGATATAATGATATAATAAATTTAGGTGATAATATGAGTGAAATAATAATTGAATTAAAACATTTAAAAAAGTATTATGGTACTTCTAGAGGAATAGAAGATGTATCACTAAAGATTAATAAAGGTGATATATATGGATTTATTGGTCCTAATGGAGCAGGTAAATCTACTACAATAAGAACTATTATGGGACTTATTAATAAAACTTCTGGTAATATTTATATAAATGGAAAAGAATTAAATAGTGAAGATATAGAGATTAAAAGAAGTATTGGATATCTACCTAGTGAAGTAAATTTATATGATGATATGAGTATAAAAGAATTATTTAATTACCATGAATCATTCTATAATGATAATTTAAATAAAAGAAGAAAAGAATTAGTCAAATTATTAAAAATAGATGAGAATAAAAAAATAGAAGATTTATCTTTAGGTAATCTAAAGAAAGTAGGTATAGTTCTTGCTTTAATGCATGAACCAGAAATATTAATACTTGATGAACCTACTAGTGGATTAGATCCAATAATGCAAAATACATTTCACGACATATTATTAAAAGAGAAAGAAAAAGGTACTACAATTCTTTATTCATCACATGTATTAAATGAAGTATCCAACATATGTGATAAAGTTGGTTTTATTAAAGATGGAAAGATAATAAAAGAAGACTTAATGACTAATATTAAGAAAAATAATTATACATATTTAAAAATAGTATCTAATGAAATAGAAAAGATAAAGAAAGATTTAAAACTAGATATAGTCAAAGAAGAAGATAATTCTATTACTTTTATTAATAATCTAGAGCCTAATAAATTATTAGAAAGATTAAGTAAATATAAAATAGATCATTTACTAATAGAAGAAGTTCCATTAGAAGATTTATTTATAAACTATTATAAGTAGGTGAAGTTATGATAAAAAGAGAATTTAAAGTTAATATAAAGAGTTTTATAATTTGGTCATTAATATTATTAATAATGTTCTTAGTAGTATATCTAATTTATCCATATTTTATTACATATGACTCTATGAGAGATTTAGATGAAATGATGAAGACATTTCCACCTGAACTATTAAAAGCCTTTAATATGGATATGAGCTCTATTTCTACAGCATATGGATGGTATAAGACTGAAGGATTAATGTTTGTATTATTAATATTTGGATTTTATTCAGCTAATTTAGGAGGAACAATTTTATTAAAAGAAGAAAGTGATAAGACAATAGAGTATTTAGATTCACTTCCAATTAAAAGAAATAAGATAGTTACAGATAAAATAATTGTAGGAATATCATATATCTTATTAATGGCAATTATATTTGGACTATTTAATTATATATCACTAAGTATTATAGGAGACTTTGATCATAAGCAATTCTTATTATTAAGTATCACTCCAATATTAATAAGTTTACCACTCTTTGGAATAAATCTATTTATCTCTACATTTATGCATAAAACAAAGAAAAGTGTAGGTATAAGCTTAGGAATGGTATTTATGTTCTACCTATTTAATGTTTTATCTGAATTAGCTGAAGAAGTAGAATTTATGAAATACTATAGTATTTATACATTAGCTGATGTAAGAAATGTAATATCTAATGTAGAAATTAATCCAATAATGATAATTATAAGTTTATTAATAACAGTAATATTTATTATAGGAACATATATTAGATATAATAAGAAAGAATTAGTATAGGAGAATAATATGAAAAAAATAATATCTGTTATATTTGTATTAGTAATAGTTTTATTAATAACGGGTTGTGGAACAAAGAAAGATGAATTATATGGTAAATGGATAGCTAAACCAGAAAATCAACTAGTATTTTATGTAAATGCAAAAGAAACTGTTGGAGGAAAAGAAAATTATACTTTAGAAATAGATGGTAAAGGTAATTATTCTTTAACTTTAGATAATAAAGAAACTAAAAAGGGAAAATATACTATTTCTGATAATAATGTTACTTTTAAAGATGAAAAAGACTTATTAATAGCTATTTGTAAGATAAAAGAAGAAAAAGAATTAGATTGTAGAGAAAAATCTACATATTCTATAAAATATACAAAAAAAGAAGATAAATAATAAGGCGATAATATGAATGAATATATGAGAATTGCAAAAGAACTATCAGAAGAAAACCTAAAAACCAATGATGGTGGACCTTTTGGAGCAGTAATAGTAAAAGAAGGAAAAATAATAGGCAAAGGATCAAATAAGGTATTAGAAAGTAATGATCCTACAGCTCATGCTGAAATAGTAGCAATTAGAGATGCATGCAGTAATATTAAATCTTATGATTTGAGTGATTGTGAAATATATACTTCTTGCTATCCGTGTCCTATGTGTTTATCAGCAATCATCTGGTCTAATATTAAGAAAGTATATTATGGAAATACTCCAGAAGATGCAGAAAAAATAGGATTTAGAGATGAATTAATCTATGATTATATAAAAGATCCTGATAAAAAAGTATTAAACTTAAAATGTATAGACAGAAAAGAAACAATAAAAGTATTTAAAGAGTTCGTAGAAAAGAATGATAAGACAATATATTAAACATAGTATTATTACTATGTTTTTTATGTAAAATAACTGCTAAAAATTTTAATTATAAGGAAATAGTGTGATTATTTGATATAATTTAATTAAGAAATATCCACAATAATTGTGTAAAAAAGGTGATTAAATGAATAATTTAAAAATTAATAAAGATAATGTTAAAAAAGTAATACTAGGACTAGGAATAGGTGGAGTTATTATTGCAACATCTCTTACTGGAATAATGAATAAAGGGATTGATAATGATTTTATAAGTGACATTATTTATTCTGAGTCAAATATAAATAATCAATATACTAAAGAAGAATTTACTAAAATGATTGATGATATTTATAATAATTCTGAAGTATTACAAACAGAATGGAAAGATTTTTATCCGGAAATAAAAGACTTTGTTTCAAAATATGGAGAGTCCTTAGATCAAGAAACCATATTAGAAAAATTACCTAATTTAACTTTTATTAATGATGCAACATTACTAAATGATAAGAGAATGGCTGAATACTCAAATGAGAAAAATTCAATAACTTACTCAAAAAGATTACCTAATAAAAAACAATCTGAAATAAAGTCAATTAAATTACATGAATCACTTCATTTTTTCTTTCAAAAAGGATTTAGACAAACAAAAGGTAATTACCAAAATACCGGTTGGATGTTAGACGAAGGAACAGTTAGTCTTATTGTACAAGAATATGATTGTTATGATGGTGGAGATAATTATGAAAAAGCATCATATTATGTAAGAACTATAATGGAAATAGTAGGATCAGATAACTATATAGATATTATTGGTAAAAAGGATTTAAACGCTTTAATAGACAGCTTAAGTACATATTGCACTAAAGGTGAAGCAAAAGACTTAATAAATAATATAGATAAAGCAAGCTCTCTATATGAAGAAAAAGGTACAGAGTATGATATTAATGCATGGAATATAATAAAAAAGATTTATAAAAATAAAAATGGTATAGAATTAGAAGAAAGTAAAGATGAAATAATGAAGATATATAGTAATAAAACAGCAGATACTATGTATCCTATAACTGGAGCAGAATATAGCTTTAGAGCATCGGCTAATAAAAGATATATAGTAAATAATGATATAAACAGTATTATTATAGAAAAAGATAATAATAATGTAGAAATAAAGTTAGATGAAAATAATAAAGCAAAATAAAAAAGTAGGAGCTAAATCCTACTTTTTTTATAAGCATTTTTAAGCTTTAGGTGCAGAACCTTCTAATGTAGAAGAATCTCTATTTAAGTTACCAGAAATATCAGTATCTTGAGTACTATAAGCTTGAACTACACTTTCAGCAATTTGATTTTCAGCAGCTTGTAAGCTACTTAAATATGAATTAGCAACACTTTTAACAGAATTAATAAATGTTTCTAATGATGTAGCAACATTAGATCCTTTAAAAGCACCACCACTATCAACACTTTCTAATTTATCAAGTTTTGATTGTACATTTTTAACATAAGTATCTACTGCAGTACTAAATTTAGTAGCAAATTCAGCAGTAACACCTGCTAGGTTATGACCAGTTTCAGCACCATAGTTTCCGTTAAAAAAGGACATAACACTAGTATCTTTATTAGCTTGAACACCATTTCCTAATACACCTGTATCAACTGAAGTTGTTCTTAATGAATCTCTGTTAGAAGAGTCTACTTTAGCTCCACTCATTGTAATTGCCATATAATAACCTCCTAATTCTCAAATTTAATTAATTCTTCATCTTTATTTGCCATTGCGGCATGTACAGAATTAATTTCACCTTGAAGAACATTGTATAAAGAAACGAATTGTTCTCCAACATGTTTTGCATCTTTTCTTAAATTGTTAACAAAATTTTCTCTTGCTTGACCTTCCCAGTTATCTTCGCAGCATTTAACAATATCATCAACGTTTTCTACAGCATCTTTAGCTTCTGTTAAAGCTATAGCCTTGATTTCTTCTAGATATTTGTCAACACCGCTTGCATCATAACCATATTCTAAATCACTTATTGTAGGCATAATATCATTCTCCTCTCATATCTACAACTTTATCGACATCTTTGATAATTTGTTTACTTACTTCATAGTCTTGATTCTTATAAGTATCTACTATTTTATTTAAATCAACTATATAAGTATCAATATTAGAAATAGCAATGGCCAATTGAGACTTAAGTTTATTTAAGTCTGAAGATATATTAGACTTACCAGAACCATCAATGTTAGCTAAGATTGATATTTGACAACTTTCATATCTTTCTCTTATCTTCTTTAAAGACTCTATGGAATCTAATAAATAAATTTTAAGACTATTTACTTTATCTGTATTTACTCCAACAGCCATAAATATTCTCCTTATCATTATATCTAACTTAATAATAATCTACAAAATGTTGATATTGCAACATAAAACAACTAATTATACATCACTTTACAATAGGTTCACGCTTATTAACATCTTCAATATTTAAAGAAATAATACTCTCTACACTATTTTTAATATCATTGTTATAAGCAGTATTAACTCTATTAATCCATTCATTATATTTCTTAAATAAGCTTGAACAATCTGATAATTCTGAATGAACACTTCCCCAACCCAAATCACCATCAGGAAATGAAATAGAAGAAGCAGAAGAGGCTGCTGTATCTATCTTACTTTGTTCACTATTAACTAAAGGTAGTAGATCCTTATTTACTAAATCAGTATCAATATTTACTTTTGACATATTAACCTCCTATAGAATCATCAGATGTTTTTTTAATACTTTTACTATAATTAACTATTTTGTCACCTAAAACATACATATTATTACCAATAGTTTCTAAGTTTTTCTTATCAATTTCAGATGATTTAATCAATTTACTAGCAGCACCTGTAGAGCTATCACTTAGAAAAACTCCATCATTATTAATGTCAGCCAATTTTTTATAAGTGTCATCAATTATCTTATTATAGTCTTTAGCTATTTTTTTTAATTCTTCACCCTGAGTATTTATTTTCTCTGTATTCATTATCAACTTAGCCATTTAAACTTGCCTCTCTTTCTGCTGCTTCTCTTTGTAGAGCAGCTTGATATTGATATCTTAAATTTTCTATTGCTCTATTAATAGCAGGAACAACATTACTATCAATATTAGAAAGAATCCCTTTTTCTTTTTCTAACAAATCATTTAAATAACTACCGCTTGCGCTTCCATCATCTAACTTATAACAACTATTTTGAGTATCAATTATATTACTCAAAACTTCTATAGCAGAAACTAAATTGTTTCTTACAACTCCTACTTTGTTTAAACTAGAATTATATTGATTTATTTTAGAAGCAATACTACTAGAATTCATTAAACCCACCTCACATTAATATTAAACGACTTCCATTTCTTATATCAGTTTTTCTAACTAATTCATTTATATCATACATACTGCCATCAACACCACTATATAATTTAATCTCATCACTTATTATAAAATATCCACCAGATAAGTCAGAAACAACTTTAGAACATAGTTCAATAACATTACCTATCTTACGATTTGCAGGAATAAAAACATCATATCGTTCTTCTAAGACAGGAACAATTAATTCTATTAATATCTTGTTATTCATCTTTACGATCAACTCCATCTACAACATATTTTATAATCATATAATTACCTTGATATACAGGGTATCCAATACAAGGGAACATTATTTGTTTATCCTCCATACTTAGAGAAGTAACACCTAAGGCAACTTGAACAGATATATCTTCACCCAACCAGATACCATATGTATTATTAATATTTTTTCTAAACCAATCTTCAACTTGTAATGATTTATAAGATTCAGAATCATCTAAGAAAATAAAAGTATTCTTCTGACATTTTTTAACTTTCTCAAATAAGTATTCAAACTTATCACCATATTTATCAGATACTTTAGAAATAAATTCTTTTATACCTAAAACAATAAATACATTAGTTTGATCTAACTTACTATCATCTATAACGTTATTATACATTTTTACAAATGCTGATTCATATTTATCATTATACAATTCAATATTTTTATAATTACCTCTATATATACTTAAGGCATCAATTATATGAACCTTAGTCTTAGGTATTGTAAGCATTTGCTTAATAAGAGCATATAAGAAATATGTATGACTCTTAATAGATTTACTAGATATAAGATTAATCTTATTCTCTAAGAAATTATATACATATACATCTAAGCTATTTATTTCTACTCCTATAGGTACACTTTCCAATCCATGTAATTCATACATATAATCATCTACATATGCAATTTCTGGAAGAACAGGTATAATAGGAGCTTTAGTATTATATTTTTTCTTTAATTCTTCACTATAGTCTAAAACATACTTAGTTTTTTCCTCACGATTACAAATATCAGCAGTTTGGAATTCTAAAGCTTCCCCACCATCTATAGAGAATATACCTCTAGAATAATTGTCTACTGGAACCATACCTTTAGGAGCTCCTAATAAATCTCTATAATCATAATCATTAGGCATCTTTAAACATATTTTAGTAATAAAACTTTGAGCAGTTCTAGATCTAATTACATTACTCACAGCAGTTGTAACTATAAATACTATTCCATATTTATAACCATCTCTAAATAGAGTAGAAAACTCATCACTAAGCTTAGGATAGTTTTCGACAAAGTTTTCAAAGTTATTTAATGCAACTACAATTGCATTATCTTTTTTACCGGATAATGAGTTATATTCAATAAAGTTTCCACCAAAGTCTGAGTATTCTTTCTTCCTTTTATCTAACTCTTTTTCTAGCATTTTAATTAAATTAACAAGTTTTTGATCATCATCAGTAACAAATACATCACCAACTTGTGGATATTTATTAAATACTTTTAAAGTTTCAGCTCCAAAGTCACCTATATAGATATTGACTTCCTCAGGAGAATAATTTGAGCATAAACTATGTACTATAGTAGAAACTAAATTATCTTTTCCAGAAGAAGGTAATCCATAAATCAAAACATTACCCTTAAGTAGTTCAAGATTAAATAATCCTTGCTCTTGTCTTACTGGAGCATCATATTCTCCAATAGGTATTGTTAAATTATTTTTTGAAATACTATTACTATATTTTTTAATTAAATCAGTTAATAATAAATGTTTACTTAATGAAGGTAACCATAACTTAATTGGAATAAACTTATCCTCAACAGAAATCTCATATAGATATTTAACTATATTAGTTAATTGATCACCATAATCAACTGCTTTTAATTCCATATTTATAGAATCAGTTGAATTCTTGAAAACACTACCTGTATTATTTACAAAGTTAATAGAATCATCTAGCTTTTTAATAATTCTTTCAACTGGTACATATTTATCTCCAGACCATGCAGATTGACCAATATCAAAGTATTCATCATAACCAACTTGTAAGTAGAATCTTCCAGTTTCTTTAATAGATGCTGCTTCAGGTCTTTTTAACATTTCCATACTATCTGCTTTAGTTTGAACTTTTAAACATACTTTAAATCTAGAGTTTGACCAAATTTGATCATTAACGACTCCACTAGGCTTTTGTGTAGCAAGTATTAAGTGAACTCCTAATGAACGTCCAATACGAGCAGTAGATACTAATTGATTCATAAAATCAGGTTGTTGTGCTTTTAATTCAGCAAACTCATCAGATATTATAAATAAGTGAGATATAGGTTCATCAATTAAGCCTTCACGATACAATCTTTGATATTTATAAATATCCATTGTACTTTCTCCAACTTTTTCTTTAACCTCATTAAACTTAGCTTGTCTTCTTTTTAATTCACTTTGAATAGATACTAAAGTACGATTCATTTCGGCAGTATCTAAGTTAGTGATAGTACCAGCTAAATGAGGAATAGCAACACCTAAATCTCTATTTTCAAAAGCACCAGCTAAACCTCCACCTTTATAGTCAATTAATACAAATTGTACTTCTTTTGGATCATAGTTAAGAGCCATAGATAATATATATGTAATAATAAACTCTGATTTACCAGATCCAGTAGAACCAGCAATTAATCCATGAGGCCCATCATATTTTTCATGTAAGTCTAAGTAGAATAATTCTCCATTAGTATGAACTCCAACAGGAGCAGATAAAGTGCTCATTGGATCACTTGTTAACCATCTATTACGTACATTAAATTGTTTAATATTTCCAACATTATACATTTGCATAAAAGATAAAGAATTAGGAAGTTGACTTTCTGCATTCTTACCTTGTACAGGAATATTACTTATTAAATTGCCAATAGCTCTCATATTATAGTTATTTAAAAATTCAGCATTAAATTTAATAGTTTGCTTTTCAGTAATATCACTAGAGAACATTCCACTTTCATTATCATTAACAACAACAAATTTCTGACATTCTTTAGGCATATTCTTTAGATTATCTTCAATAACAACCATAGAAAAACCATAATTAAATTCAGATTCTAATAAATCACTTGTAAATTTATAGTTTCTTAAAGCTTTAAAATCATCAGTAATAATTAAGTAGTAAGATTCATATAAGTCTGCTTCTTGTCTTCTTTCTTTTACTAGTTCACCACTTTCAGATTCTTTCTGACTTTTAATATTCTTTCTTTCTAAGAATTCATTATCTAATGTTTGACACAATATTTTTAAATCATCTGAATTATTAGCATAATATCTAACTTGTTTATCATCACTCCAGCAATGAGGGGTATATCTTAAAAAATCCCATCTATAACTATTAGCTTGATCTGTAACGACAACTATTTTTAAATCCATAGGACTATGATAAGCAAGCAATTGTAAAAGTATTCCATTTATAAAAGCATCTTTATTAGAATTAAATAGTATTAAAGCGCTAACTATTTGTTCTTTAAAACTAATTGTTATAGGAACATTTTCTAATTTGTCATATTTTTTTTCTAAATCATATACCGCTTGTAGTAAGTTATCATCATCTAAACTAAAGCTTTCTTGAGGAGCATTCAAAGATATTAGAGATGGCTTACTACCAACACCAATTCTAACTTCAATAAAATCATCATCAACTATTTCTCTATTCCACAATTGATTTCCACGATTTTGAATAATACTTAATGTATTTTCAAGATTTTGATAATTATCATTAAATAATTGTTCTTGTTTCTTTTTTGCAACAGAAATTTTTTCTTCAATTTCACTTAAGTATTTACCATATTTCTCTTGTCTTTCTTTTTCTCTTTGAGTAGCCATCTTTTTAGTCCACCTTTTAGTAAGAAAAGGTAATAACAAAGAACCTATAATCATGCTTACAATCATTATTATC
The DNA here is from genome assembly GCA_017519965.1 of Bacilli bacterium. The sequence continues at coordinate 128,523 of JAFWRK010000001.1, read as the reverse complement.
TGGGGAATAAGACTAGTTATTGATTTTCCTTCAGTAGATATTCCTGAATATAGGTTAAATCCATATATAAATAACATTCCAAGTATTGTAAAACTTGATCCAATACTTAAAAGAAATGGCATATCATTATCGTGAATAGGAGAAGCTGGTGGAGCATCAATTTTAACTTCAAAGTTTTCAGGTAATACACGAAGTCTAGGCATATGAGAGAAATATTGATTATCAGTATATAAAGGTACATTACTTTCATATTCTTCAACAGGTGTATATTCTTTATAACTTTTAGAAAGAGTATTTAATTGTGCATTAAGTCCATTAATTTTATATAATTTAGAGTCCATAGGGATTTTTAAGAATTTATTCATCCAAATAATTCTAAATCCATTCATGAAAAGAATATCTCCAACAAATAGTTCAGTTTTACTATAAATCTTTTTATTATTAATATAGATGTTTATATTTTTATCATTTGAAGCGGGCGTAATATATGTTCTATTATTTTCCATCTGTATAATTGCATGTTTATCTGACATTAATCTTTGAGTAGATTGAATATTATTATCAGGACCACTACCTATAGTAATTGTATTAACATTAGCAGTAGAATAACTAGCTTCATATTTACAAACAGATGGCAAACAAAAAAGATATAACAGACTAGATGATACAGTATAAACAGGAATACATCTATAATCTTCTAATTCAACAGTTTCTAATACTTGATTTTGTCCTTGATAAATATTAATACTACCATTACTTTTTAATATCCATTTATTATCAATAGCATCAATGTTTATAGTATTTTCAATACCAGTATCAGCTGATCTATAATTAAATAATATAGAACCATCTACTTTAGCTGGTAAGTTAAACTTAATTAAACTATCTTTTTCCTGAATATATAATCTCATATATCTTCACCCCAATTATACATAATAATTATCTCATAAAATAATAAAAAAACAAATAAAAAATACTAGTATTTTTATTGATTTAAGTTGCTTAAAAAATATACATATTTTAAAATAGAAAAAGAAAGAGATGAATATAAATGAAAGTAGAGAGAGAATTTAAAAAGAATAATAGTCAAGCATTAAAAGGAATTGCAATATGTTTAATGTTATTTCATCATTCATTTTTATCAGTAGAAAGATTTATGGGATATAGTATTAATTTTTATCCACTGTCACAAGATAGAGCAATACGAATAGCATTATTCTTTAAAATATGTGTAAGCATATATGCTTTTATAACAGGATATGGACTAATGTTATCATATAAACAAATATTAAAGAAAAAGAATTTAAACAATATAGATGATAGCAAATGGGTAGTAACTAGAATTATTAAAACCTTTTCAGGTTATTGGATCATTGTAGCTTTATCAATGATTGTATGTCAGTTAATTGATAGTAGGACACAATCATTATTCTTTAATGGAAATATAATAAAAGGAATAGTAGATATATTATTTAACTTTTCTGGATTAGCATATCTTTTTGGTGTAGATTTATTAAATGGAACATGGTGGTACATGAGTATTGCATTATTATTTATAATATCTATACCAATTCTATATAGATCAATACAAAAATATGGATATCTAATTACAGGATTATTAATAATAACAATACCAAGAGTCTTATCTATAAGATTTTCTTCTGAATCATATACAGCATTTATTTTTGCAGTTTTTTTAGGTATGCTTTGCGCAGATAAAAATTTAATAGTAAGAATGGCTAATTTAAATATATTTAAAAATACTAAAAATAAAACAAATAGTTTAATAAAATTCTTTTTAGAAACAATATTAGTTATAATATTATACAAGGTATATCAAAAAATACCATTAAGTAGATTTTGGGAAATTAATTTTGGATTAATTCCAATGATAATAATTATGTATTTATACAATTTTTATTTAGAATTACCAATTATAAAGAATATCCTTGAGTATCTTGGAAAACATTCTATGAATATATTTCTATTACACACATTTTTACGAGCATTTTATCTAAAAGATTTTATAATGGGTAAAGGACACTTCTTATTAATATTTATTACATTATTATTATCATCATTAGTTTTATCAATTATTTTAGAATGGTTTAAAAAAATCATAAGATATCAACAATTTATAGACTATTTACAAAGCAAAATAAATAAACTATATGATAGTAAAAAAATAGGAGGATAATATGGAAGCAATAACAATATTAGATAATGAAGAATACTTAAGACAAGTATCAGAAGAAGTAAAACCAAATGATGATTTAAGTGAAGCTATAAAAACTTTAGAAGAGTATTGTACTGAGAATGAAGTAATGGCAATGGCAGCTATACAATTAGGTATACCAAAAAGAATCATATATTTAAAGAATACTAATATAGATATTATTAATAAGATGCAATTTGATAAAGAAAGTGAAGAAGAAAAGAATTACAATGAATCAAGAATACTTATTAATCCTGTTATTAGAAGAAGAGAAGGTTTAACAGAATATTGGGAAGCTTGCGCTAGTTGTTTAGATAACTTAGGTTTAGTTAAAAGACCATATAAAATAACTTTAGAATACTTAGATATTAATAGAAAAAAACATGAAGAAGACTTCATCGGTTTTGAATCAACAGTTTTATCACATGAATATGATCATTTAAATGGTATTCTTCATATGGACATTGCTGAAGAAGTACATCAAATGAATAAAGAAGAAAGAAAAATATTTAGACAAACACACGGATATCACATAATATCTAAGACAGGAAATTATGAAGATTTAATAGATATTTATAAAAACAAATCTAAAACTCAATAATGAGTTTTTTTGTGCTATAATAAAGATAAAATAGAGGTATAGTATGGAAAAGAAAAAAATGATCATATTGGCACTAATACTAATAGTACTAATAACTGGAATAGTAACAATGAAAGTAATAGATATTTTTAAGAATAAAAAAACAAGTGAAAGCTTAAGTTTAGAAATATGTGAACAATATTCAAATGATTTTGATAAAGGTTTAAAAACATTTATGTCACATGATGAATACAAATCATATACAGATGATAAACAAATAGAAATAATGAATGAATTCTTAAAGTGCTATGAGAATAAAGGAAAAATAAAAGGATTAACTTACGTAGAAGAAACAAAAATATTTGAATTTAAAGATGAGACTGGAGCTTCTAGAGGCATAATGATGAAAGATTTTAATGAGTTATACAATTAAAGAATAGAGGGATTATATGAAAAAATTAATTGGAAAGATTATATCAAAAGATTTAAAAAAGTTTTATAAGACATATCCAATCACCATGATAAGCATATTTTTATTCACATTATATGCGGTTATTAATAATTTTGATGATTACTATGTAATACCTATAACACTATTATTCTTTGGAATATGGGAATTCTTATTAGAAACATTCTTTGAAAGTAAGAAAATAGTCTTAGCTCATATATTTATATTTTTTATTAGCATATTAGTAGGTAATATAGTAGATACTAGTAACAGTGATAGATTAAACATATTCTTTGTAGCAGTTAATTTAATTTTATTCTTAATAACACTATATAAGATAATTCTACCTAAAAAGAAAATATCAGATTACCTATGCAAGTTATTTGAGAATGAATTTATAATTACAACTAATTCAATTATTATTACTATTGGATTATTCATGATTATAGGTATTATAGATACACTTATTTATAGCATAGACTTTGATATTTATGAAAGAGTATTATATATAGTATCTCTTCTATATACACTTCCAAACATGCTAAGTTCATTATTAGTAGAAGACTATGATTTAAGTAAATTTATAGATATATTAATTAGTAAGATATTAATACCATTATTTGATATAGCATTTGCTATTATATTAATATATATAGTAAAGATAATACTAGAATTAGAAGTACCTCAAAATGAAGTATTTGCAATATGTAGTAGTTTATTTATATTTATGGTTCCAATAACTATATTTTCAGGTAAATATAAAAGTAAATATTATGAATACAATAACAAGTATTTAGCACCTTTATTTATAATACCTTTGATACTTCAAATATATTCATTAGTAATTAGAATAAATGATTATGGAATAACACTAAATAGATATCTAGGTATAGCACTAATAGTAGTAGAAATAGGAAGCATAATATTTTTAACATATAAAAATAGAAAATATATTGCTAATATATTTATATTAGTAGCAATTACTTTAATAGTAACAAATGTCTTACCATTTACAAACATGATGGACGTTGTTACTAGAAGTCAATTAAAGGTTATTAAAGAAGAAATAAAAGAAGATACAAATATTGAAAAGTTAGAAAAAGGTCAAAAAAGAAAAGTTTATTCAGCATATCATGCAATTGTAGATAATTTTAATTCTACAGAAGTAAGATATCTATTTCCAGACTATATAAAAAAGATTGACTTTGAAGAATTATATACACCAATTTATTATGATAATGATAATAGCTATTTATATTTAACTCATCATGGAAAAGAGACAATAGATATTAGTGAATATAAAACTATGAGACCATTAACAGTACAAAGTAATAAGACTAAAGCATATATAGATAAGAAAGTAACTTATGACTTTACTAATTATATAGATGAAATGTATAAAGAAAAAGATAATATTCGTGATAATGAATATTCAAATTATATAGAAAAGAATCCATTAATTAAACTAGATGATAATACTTATTATTATATAAAAGATATGAATTTATATCTTAATATCAAGAATAATGAGCCAGAATTAGATGAAATATATATCGATGGATATGTATTAACAAAATAAAGATATATTTATATCTTTTTTTGTTTATGCTATTATATTAATAGGAGTGATAACATGATGTTTGGTAATTGGAATGAAATAAGTAAAAAGATAGAAGAAGAAGATAAAAAGATATTTGAAAACATTGATAAAGAAGAATTATCAAACTATGAAAAAAGAAAGATTATATTTGATTATCTATGTAATAATATTGATTATGATTATGGTAAGTTAATTGATATTTACTTAATGAATCTTCATGTAAAAGATGATGATTATATTAAAAAAATAGATTTTATAGAACAATATTTAGAAGATAACAATCTTAAAAATTTAGGACTCAATAAAGCCTTAAATGAAAAAAGAAAAGAAAAAAGTCCTACAATTGGTAGAGACTTAGCACAAGAATTAATAGATACTATTTATAATAAAAAAGGGATATGTAATTCTATTTCACAATATTATAAACTATTATTAGAGCATAATAATATATATTCGGCCTGTGTAATATGTGATAATTTAAATCTTCGTAATCATCAGATTAACTTAGTATATGATGATGATACAGATACATATAGTTTTGATGATATTACAAGTGCCATTATAAATATAACAGATAAAGATAAATGTTTTGATTATGACTATGACACTGCAAATGAGTTAAAACAAGGATTACGTCCAGTAGGATTTATACTTAATATGAAGTCTGAAGATAAAGAACTTGATCAAATATTTGATTCATTTGGAGTAATACTAAGTACTTCAGTAATAAATAATTATGTGGGAAAAGAAAATGATTATAGCTACTTAAGATACAATTTAGAAGAAGGTAATAATATTAGATTACCTGATAATTTAAGATCAGTAAAAAGAGTGCTACAAAAAGAAATGTGAAAGGAGATAAGATGAAAGTTTTAATAGGAACTAAGAATCCTGGAAAAATAGAAGGAGCTACTAAAGCATTTAAAAGATACTTTGATGATGTAGAAGTTATAGGTATACCAGTAAGTTCAGAAGTAAATGATCAACCATTTGATAATGAAATATTAACTGGAGCAAGAAATAGAGTAAAAAATGTTAAAAAATATGCAGAAGATAATAATATAGAAGCTGACTTCTACATAGCAGTAGAAGGTGGTATAACTAAATCATTAGGAACAATTATAGAATTAAATATAGCAGTAGTAGAAGATAAAGAAGGATTCCAAAGTGTTGGAACATCACAAGGTTTTCCAATACCAGAAAAATATATGGAAGAAATAAAAGCAACAGACTTTGGAACAGTAATGGATAAGATATTAAATGGTAATGGCCTATCCAAAGGAAAAGGTGGAATAGGAATACTTACTCATGATCAAGTATCGAGAATTGATATAACAGAGAATGCATTTATTATGGCTTTAACTAGTCATGTTAATGGAAATATATGGAGGTAAATATGTCAAAATATGATCAAGTATTAAATGAAAAACCAAATATTAGTCCTTTAGTAGAAGGAGAAAATATAATAATAAAAACAAAACCTAAAAAGTCAGCATTTATTTTAAATAGAGTATTTACAATGATGCCAATAGCACTTATATGGTTAGCCTTTGACTCGTTCTTTATAATAAACTTTATTAATGTAGAAACACCAGGACCAATTCTTTTATTCATTATCCCATTTTTTGCATTACACCTTATGCCAGTATGGATCTGGTTAGGTGGAGTAATAACAGCCTCAAGAAGATGGAAAAATACAACATACTATGTAACTGATAAAAGAATAATAATAGAAAATGGATTCATTGCTGGAAACTATCAAACACTATATTATAAAGATATATCTAATATAAACTTAAAAATAGGAATAATAGATAAATTATTAGGAGTAGGAGATATTTATTTTGAATCTCATAGTTCAATATCTCAAGCCTTCTTAGATGTAGAAGATGTTTATGATATATATCCTAGAATACAAAAAACTATAATGGATATTCAAACAGATATAGAGTATCCTAATGCATATAGACCAGAAGAAAATCCAGGATACAATACAACTTATAATAACAAATAAAAAAAGCTCCTTTATTAATAAGGAGCTTTATCTATATACAGAGGATCTTCACACTTAAAGCGAACCTTCCTCTAAAATAATATATGTAAATAATAATAAAATAATACTAATAAATATTAAATATTTAAAAAAATAGTAAAATATGATATCCTACAACTAAAAAGAAGTATTATAATAATTATACTAGGTATAATAATAGGAGGACCCTATGGAAAAAAGAGATTTATTAAACATATTATCAACTAATTTAGAAACAATTAATGACTTATGGAGGTCACTTTGACATAGATCAAAAAGAAAAAGATATAAAAGAATTAGAACTCAAAACTATAGAACCAAATTTTTGGGAAGATAGACAAAATGCAGAAGCAGTATTAAAAGAGATAAATGATACAAAGTCTTTAATAGATCAAATTAAATATTTGAAACAACAAGTTGTTGATAATACCGAATTATTAGAAATATTAGATGATTACAATGAATTAGAAAATAATATTAATAATTGCAATAAAGAAATAGAAAAACTTAATTTACTATTATTATTGAATGGCCCATATGACTCTAAAGATTGTATAGTAGAAATACATTCAGGAGCAGGTGGAACAGAAGCTTGTGATTGGGCTAATATGATTTATAGAATGTATCAACGTTGGTGTGAACAAAAGAAATATAAAATAGAATTATTAGATCTACAATATGGAGAAGAAGCTGGAATAAAAAGTGTATCATTTAGAGTAAAAGGTAAAAACGCCTACGGATATCTAAAAAATGAAAAAGGAGTTCATAGACTAGTTAGATTATCTCCATTTGATTCAAATAATAGAAGACATACATCTTTTGCTTCATGTGAAGTAACTCCAGAAATAGAAGTAGATAATACAATAGAAATAGATGATAAAGACTTAAAAATTGATGTATATAGATCTACAGGAGCAGGAGGACAAGGAGTAAATACTACAGATTCAGCAGTAAGAATAACACACTTACCAACAAAGATAGTTGTAACTTGTCAAAACGAAAGAAGTCAAATACAAAATAAAGAAGAAGCAATGAGAGTCTTAAAAAGTAAATTATTAATGATGAAGTTAGAACAACAAGAAAAAGAAATGCAAGAAGTAAAAGGAACGCAACTAAATATTGAATTTGGATCTCAAATTAGAAGTTATATAATGCATCCTTATTCATTAGTAAAAGATCATAGAACTAACATTGAAACAAGTGACGTTAATAGAGTGTTAGATGGAGATTTAGATATATTTATTGAAAGTAATTTAAAAAAGAGGTTGTAGAATGAAAATATTTGAAAAAGATAATTTAAGTATTTTAAAAGAAATAGGAAGAAAAGGATTAGTTAAACGATTTATCACTTTTATAGTGGGATTATTATTAATATCAATATCATATAATCTATTCCTAGAACCTAATCATTTAGTACCTGGAGGAGTAACAGGAATAGCTATTATAATAAATAATTATATAGCAATTAATAGTTCGTTAATAATACTAATATGTAACTTAATATTACTATTAGTTAGTTTAATATTATTAGGAAAAGAAAAAACACTTGCTACTATTTTAGGAGCACTCTTATTACCTTTATTTATTAACTTAACAAGCAATATTACAGATATATTTTATATTAATACAAGTGAATTATTATTATCCTCAGTATTTGGAGGACTACTATTTGGATTTGGAGCTGGACTTATTTTTAAAGCAGGATTTACTGCCGGTGGAACAGATATAGTTAATCAAATTGTATCTAAATATTTAAAAATTAGTATAGGTACTAGTATGTTATTAACAGATGGAATGATAGTACTATTATCATCTATAGTTTTTGGATTAACACATTTAATGTATTCAATAATAGTTATTTATATAATTAGTTTTATGTCAGATAGAGTTATTCTAGGTATATCAGATAGCAAGGCTTTTTATATAATTACCGATAAGGATGAAGAAGTAAAAGCATATATATTAAAACACTTAAATCATGGAGTAACTATCTTTAAAGCTAGAGGAGGATTTAAAAAAGAAAATAGAAATGTTTTGTTATGTGTTTTACCAACAAAAGAGTATTATAAGTTAAGATCTGGAATAAACGAAATAGATAAAGATGCCTTCTTTGTAGTTACTGATGCCTATGAAGTATTTGGTGGTGAGTAATAATGAATAGTATTGATAGTAATAACAGAATGAGTAGTTTTATAATAATAAATATTGCTCTTTTAGTATCATCTATTTGTTATAATGTATTATTACTTCCTATGGATATAGTATCTGGTGGTACTGGAGGAGTAGCAACAATACTAAAAACTGCATTAAATATTTTCCCTTCATTATCATTGCTGATATTAGCAATAGCCTGTCTAATAATATGTTATATTTTTTTAGGAAAAGAAAAAACATTAGCAAGTACTTATATTAGTATTATTTATCCAGTATATGTAAAAATGACTGAGTTCATGGTTGATTTATTCATAATAAAAAAAGCAGATATATTTGTAATAGCAATATTTGCAGGAATTATTAGTGGAATAGCTAGTGGACTAATATATAAGCAAGGGTATAATTCTGGAGGATTTAGTATAATAAGCCAAATATTATTTGAAAAGTTTAAAATTCCTGTAGCTAAAACAACTTTAGTAATGAATACAACAATAGTATTAGTTGCATCATTATACTTTGGAATAGTAAAAGCAATGTATGCAATTATATATTTATATATAAGTAGTTATGTAATAGACAAAGTAATACTAGGAGTATCAAAAAATAAAGCTTTCTTTATAGTAACAACAGAGGCTGATAAAATATCTAGTTATATAATAGATGTACTAAATCATGGAACAACAGAATTTGGAGTAAAAGGTGGAATCTTGGAAAAAAAGAAGGATGTAGTTCTTGTTGTAATACCAACTAAGGATTATTATAAAGTTAAAGAAGGAGTAAGAATGATAGATTCAAAAGCCTTCTTTGTAGCAACAGATTCATATGAAGTTAAAGGAGCTGACTAAAAACAAATTTATAACAATTTGTTTTTTTTATTGTATTTACTTTATAAGTATTTTATTTTATGTTAAAATAAATTAATAAGGATAGGAGGAGAAAATGGACCTAATAAGAATAAAAAATGTCGAAAAAAAATATAAAAACGGCGTTACAGCTATCTATGATTTAAATTTAGCCATTGAAAAAGGTGCCTTTGTCTTTGTTATAGGTGGTTCAGGAAGCGGTAAAAGTACATTAATTAAGATGCTATATCGTGAAGAAAAACCAACTAAAGGCCAAATAATAGTTGGTGGTTTAGATGTAGCTAAATTAAGAAATTCAAAAGTATATAGATTAAGAAGAAAACTAGGAATAGTTTTCCAAAATTATAGATTATTAGAAAAGCAAACAGTATACGAGAATGTTGCCTTTGCCCTAGAAGTTATAGGAGCTCCTAGAGATGAAATAAGACAAAAAGTACTTAAAGCTTTAGAAGATGTTGGATTAAAAAATAAAATACATAACTATCCAGATCAATTATCTGGAGGAGAACAACAAAGGGTTGCTATAGCAAGAGCTATAGTTAATGATCCAAAACTATTATTATGTGATGAACCTACTGGAAACTTAGATCCAGATATGAGTATGGAGATTGTAAAAGTATTAGAAGAAATAAATAATAATAGAGGTACAACAATTATTATGGCTACACATGATAGAGATATAGTAGATAAAATGAAAAAACAAGTAATTACACTTAAAGATGGTAGATTAGTTAATTTTAAGAAGAAAGGAACTTATAAAAATGAAGTTGCTTAGAATGTTAGTAAGAAGCATAAGAGATGCTTTAAAAAGTGTAAAAAGAAATTTCAGTTTATCATTAGCCTCTATATCATGTATCACAATCACATTAATAATAGTATCAGTTGCTATAATGGCATCATTTAATGTTCAAAACTTTACTAAAGAAATAGAAAAAGATCTTACTATAGTAGTATTTCTAGATAGAGAAGTTACAGATAAGGAAATAGATGAGATAAAAGAAGAACTAGATGATATTGAAAATATCGATAGTTATGAATTTCAAAGTAAAGTTGAAGTAAAAGAAGAAATACAATCACAATCAGATGTATTTAATGCAGTATTAGAAAACTGGGATGATGAAGAAAGCCCACTAAAAGATACATTCCAAATAAAAGTTAAGGATGTTGAACAAATAAAACATACAGCTGATAAGATTAAATCACTAAAACATGTATCAGTAGTTCGTTATGGAGAAGGAATGGTTGAAAAATTAGTTTCAGCATTTGACTCTATTGAAAAAATCACTTACATAGTTGTAATATCATTAATACTAGTTACAGTATTTTTAATAATTAATACAATTAAGTTAACTATAGACAACAGAAAAGTAAGTATTGGAATAATGCGTGTTGTAGGAGCAAGTAACTTAGCTGTTAAAGCTCCATTCGTAATAGAAGGAATGATTCTAGGACTTCTAGGGTCAATAGTTCCTATAATTTTTACAACTTATGGATATTTAGCTTTCTATAATCATTTTGATGGATATTTATTCTCTGAATTAATTAAATTAATTAAACCAGAGCCATTTATATATACTACATCAGGAATGATTGTAGTAATAGGAGTATTAGTCGGTATGATTGGTAGTGCTAGTGCCGTAAGAAAATACTTAAAGATATAATGAAAAAGATTAATAAATACTTTTCAATATTCTCAATTATAGTATTAATAGTTTCAATATCTGTACTACCTATTGAAACCAAAGCAAAAACTATAAAAGAATTTGAAGCAGAAGTAGAAAAATACACAAACGAATTAGAAGCAAAAAAAGCAAAAATTGCTACTAATGATGCTGAAATAGCAGAAATAAAGAAAAAAATAGCTGATATAGAAGCTAAAATAGAAGCTGCTGAAAATGAGATAAATGAACTACAAAAAGAAATAGATGAAAGCAATGAAGAAATAGCTAAGAAAAGTGAAGAAAGTAAAAGGATAATGGAATATTACCAATTATCTAATGGAGACAACGTATATTTAGAGTATGCCTTTGGAGCTTCTTCTATCACTGATTTAATATATAGAATATCTGTAGTAGAACAATTAACTGAATATAATAATAATGTAATGAAAGAGCTAGAAGAATTAATTAAACTAAATGAACAACGACAAAAAGAACTAGCTGATAAAAAAGTTGAGCTAAAAAGTATGGAAGATGAATTAGAAAGCGAAAAAGAAAGAATAAACGCGGACTCTAAATCTATTAGAGAAACAATGCCTGCTTTAGAAGATCAAATAAAAGCTGCTAAAGGCAATATTACATATTATAAAAACTTAGGTTGTGGAGATACTGAAGATATATATGCTTGCCAATATAGAGTACAACAAAGAAATTCAAGTTCATCAGTACCTAGTACAAATGGATTCTATAGACCAATGGAATATGGATATGTTACACAATGGTATTCAGGATATGGAGGACACCTAGGAGTAGACTTATCAAGTTCAAATAAATCAATACCAGTATATCCAATAGCTTCAGGACAATTATTCTTTGTAGGATATGATACATATGGAGCCTTAATAGTAGTATTAAGACATAATTATAATGGACAATATATTTATTCTACATATGCTCACTTAAGAAGCTTTAGCAGTGCAGTAGCTGGATATGTAAGTTATAACAGCAGTAGTAGTATACAAAATGGACCAATAATATCAGCCAATACTTCAATAGGTAATATGGGATCAACAGGATATTCTACAGGTCCACACCTACACTTAGAAATGACAACATGTAGTTGGCATAGAGGTGGAGGATGTACATGGTATACATACCAAAGAAGTACAGTAAATCCAACTAGATATATATCAATACCTGGTAGATGGGATAATAGATAAAAAAAGAGAAATATTTATTGAAGTTGTAAGATAAAAGTGGACACATAAAAAGATTAATTGAAACCTAGTTGAGTTCTATACTCAACTGGGTTTTTATATTTTAATGCATAGCTTGGACGATAATTGTTATTATCCCAAACAATATCATCTATAAAGTCTTGAACTGTGTTATAATTATTTATGTCAAAATCAATATACATTTCTTTTTTAATCCAGCCATTTTTAGATTCGATAACTGGATTATCTGTTGGTGTACCAGCTCTAGACATAGATCTGGTTACTGTATAAGATTTGAATATATTGTTAAATGACATTGAGGAATATACAGAACCTTGATCAGTGTGAACGATAGTATCAAAGTTTTCGTATCCTCTTTTTATTTTGTTGTTTAACATATTATTAACTGCCTCTCTATGATTTATTACACCATTACCATTTAATGATTCACGTACATCCGAACCTACTATTTCATTATTGAATACATCTAAATAAAATGTCCAATCATACTTTTTCTTTTTAAAATAAAATGATGTTGTATCTGAAACCACTTTTTCAAATGGTCTAGATGTATTCCAATTATATCCAATTATATTCTCGTATTTTACTGACTCTTCACCAGCTTTCTTATATTTGTAGTGTTTAGCATTTGATTTAATATTTAATATTTTACAGACTTTATGAACTAGGTTAGCTGAAATTACCCAACCAGTTTCATCTATTATTATTTTCCATATTCTATGATATCCATAACTAGGTTTTCTTTTATGAGCATCTTTAATCAATTCTCCTAAATCTTTTCTATTCATTTCATATTGATTCAATACATCTTTATTTTTAAGCCATTTGTAATAACCTGATCTTGAAACTTTTAATACTAAACATAACGATTTTATATTATATTCGTTACTCAAAAGTTCTATTATTTCATATTTTATCTGTGTTATTTCATGAATTTTACAATTGTACCATCTCCTTTCATCAGGTATCCTTTTTTTAATAATTCATTCTCAATTCTTAACTTCATATTTTCATATTCTAATTGTTCTTCTTTTGTTAATTTTTTCTTATGAGAATACTTAGCTAGTGGATTATTATGCTTTCTTTTTGAAATTAGTCCTTCATATCCTTTTTCTCTATAAGTTCTTATCCAATTATTAATCATTCCGTTATTTAACCCTGTTTCTTTAGTTATTTGCAGTGTGCTTTTCTTCATATCTAAAGCTGGCTTAATAATTTCAAATTTCTCTTCTGCAGTCCATTTTTTAAATTTTTGACCTTTAGTAGCCATATAATCAACTCCTTTATTAAATTATAGCAAATGAAAAAGTGGAACATCTTTTTATGTGTCCACTTTTATCTTACAACTTCAATATTTATTTCTCTTTTTTATTATATAATTATATCTTTATAAGTATTAAGAATCTCTTTAGCAAGATTACCTTCTCTATAAATTTTTATTTTATTATCAATTACTTTAATAATAGTTGATGCACTATTATTAATAGTACCTCCATCAATAATAAAATCTATATTATCTTTAATAGAATCTTCTAACTTATTAATATTAGTGATAGTATCTTGACTAGATACATTAGCACTAGTAGCTACTAATGGTCTATCTACAGAATTAATTAAATCAACTAATTCTTTATTATTAGGCATCCTAATAGCTATTTCATCAGTACCTCCAGCAACAATATCAGGTATATAATTAGACTTTTTAAAAACTATAGTAAGTTCTCCAGGCCAATATTTATTTATAATATCTAGCTCTAAATCATTTAAATTTCTTATACATTTCTTTAACATTTCAATATTAGATACTAGAATAACTAAAGGCTTATTATAATCTCTTTTCTTTAATTTATATATTTTATCAACAGAATCTATATTAAGAGCATCACAAACTAAACCATAAACAGTATCAGTAGGAATAACTCCTATTCCACCTTTAATAATCTTATTAACAATATTATTCATTATTTAAATTGTCTAGCTAGATTACTAGTTTCTTCTTTTCTATCAGTTTTAAACATAGAATCTAGTTCGCTTCCTTTTGAATTATCTTCTCTTAAATTTTCAGGTAAATTCATATTTTCTTGTCTCATTGTTGCTGTTAAATTAACTATATCATTTAAAGTAGCATCATCAGAAAAATCATCTTTGCCAAGACCATGTGCTTTTCTAATTTCTTCTTTTCTTCTTTCAAATTCTTCTTCTTTTTTTATAAAAGGAGCTAAATTATCTCTAATTCTAACTTCATCTTCATTAAGAACATTCATTAATTCTCTCATAGTAGAACTTGCCATATTACTACCTAAAACAATCTCACCTCTATCAACAGAGTCAGCTAATTGCCTCTTTAAGTTCTTAATTCTGTCCTGATCATCCAAATTTTTTTCTAAAAAAGACTTTTGATCTGAATTATAAATTGTTGTTTCCATATTATCCCTCCAATATATATTAATTTTATAAAAATAACAAATCATTGTCAATTAAAGATAAAAATGCTAAAATATACCTGACTAAAAAGAGGGTGATATCCATGGTAGAAGAAAATATAATACATAAAGTAATTAAAGAAATATGTGAAGAAGAAAAAATAGAATTCAAGTTATTATCAAGAGACTGGATTATAAGATTAAAAAAAGATAATAAAGAAAGATTTATTTCAGGGTATAAGTTTGATCTAAATAGTCATGCTTTAGGAGAAATATTAGATGATAAATATGGATTATATGAAGTATTAAGAGAAGATAATATACCAATTATAGATCATAATATTTTATACTCTAAAGATAATAATAATGACTTTGCTATTGGATATAATGATATAAACAAAGTAAAAGAATTCTTTTATAATAACAATCAAAGTATAGTTATTAAACCAAATAAAGGTACTTGTGGAAATGGAGTATATCATATTACTAATATTAATGATATAGAGCCATTAGTACAAAAACTACATAAAGATAACTATTCAATTAGTTATTGCCCATATTATGATATTGAAAAAGAATATAGAATTATTGTATTAAATAATCAAATAAAACTTATATATCAAAAAAATAAACCAGTAGTAATAGGAGATGGAATAAAAACTATTAAAGAATTATTACTAGATTTTAATTATAACTATTTTAAAAATATAGAATTTGATAATACATATAACAGAGTATTAGAAAAAGATGAAATATTTGAATATAATTGGAAATTTAATCTATCAACAGGAGCAACAGCACAAATATTAAATAATAAAGAAGTAGAAGAAAACTTAAAGAGAATAGTAGAACAAGTATTAAGCAAATTAGAAATAAAATTTGCTAGTATAGATATAATTAAAACAAACGATAATAAATATCTAGTTATGGAGATAAATAGTGGAGTAATGATGAAAAACATATACTATTTATTAGATAAAAAAATAGTAAAAGATATTTATAAAGAAGCAATTAAAACTTTATTTGAATAAAGTGTTGACTCTCCAGTTAACTAGAGTGATAGATTATAGTTGAAGGGAGGAAAAGTGTGTTGAAAAAATTAAGTAATTTTAAAATTTTATATAAGTATTTAAAAGATGATAAGTTAAAAATATTTATTTATATACTATTAGTATTAACAACTTATTTACCAGCTGTTATAGCAACATATCTTTGGGGTAAATCAGTAGAATTGTTAATATTAAAAGATTTTTATGGATTTATTAAATACTTAATATGCTGGGAAGCTATCTATATAGTATGTTATAACTTACTACAAATTCCTAGAGAAAAGCTATATAACTATTTTGAAATAAAATTTATGAAAAACGTTTCCAAAGATTTATATCAAAAGATTGATAATCTACCTGCAATAGCATTTGAAGAAATAGGTGTAGGAGAATTCATCAATAGATTACATAGTGATACAGATAGAGTAATGTCATTATTAAATAGACTAATAAAGCTAATATGTAAAGCATTAATAGTAATAGTAGTATTAATAATATCATATTGTATTTCATGGGTATTAGGTTTAGAAATAACAATATTTGGACTAATAATGGGATTTATTAGTTATAAGTTCTTTCCAAAAATCAAAACTACTCAAGAAAGTATCAAGAAAGAAACAGATAAATATGTTAAGAAAGCAACAGAGAATATTACAGGTATAAGAGAAATAAAAGCTTTGGGTATTAAGAAGAATACAGAAAATAGTATCTTTAGTACTCTAAATGATATATTTACTAATGAGAAAAAAATTAGGAATTATGAAATATTCTATTATTCATTCAATGGATTATGTTATTTCACATTACAATTCTTTATATTATTTACCGCTGCAAAGTTCTTTGTACAAGGCAAAATAGTATATGCATTATTTACAATGTTAGATTCATTTATCTGGAGAATAGATGATGTAGTAGAATCTATTTCAGATTTTGGAATAAACTATAATAAAGTAACAGTATCATTAAAAAGAATAGATGAAATAGTAAATAATAAGTTATATGAAGACGAAAAGTTTGGCAATAAGGAATTGAAAAATATTACAGGAATTATAAAATTTAAAGATGTAAAATTTAAATATAGAGATGAAGAAGATTATACATTAAGAGGCTTAAATCTTACTTTAGAGCCTAATAAAAAGATAGCTATTGTAGGAAGATCTGGTAATGGTAAATCAACTTTATTTAACTTATTACTAAGATATTTTGATACTAAAGAAGGAAGTATTACAATAGATGATACTAATATAACCGAATTAACAGAAGAATCTTTAAGAAATAGTATATCAGTCATTAGACAAGCACCATTTTTATTTAATATGTCTATTTTAGATAATTTTAAAATAGTAAAAGAGAATGTAACAATAGAAGAAGTAAAAGAAGTATGTAAAAAAGCTTATATAGATAAATACATAGAATCATTACCTGAAAAGTATGACACAATAATAGGTGAAGGTGGAATTAACTTATCCGGTGGACAAAAACAACGTATAGCAATAGCAAGAACTCTTTTATTAAATACAAAAATAATACTATTTGATGAAGCAACATCAGCTTTAGATAATGAATCACAAAAATATATAAAGAAAACAATAGATAATTTAGTTAAAGATCATACAATAATAATAGTTGCTCATAGATTATCAACAATTGTGGATGCTGATGAAATACACGTAATAGATAAAGGTAAACTAGTAGCATCGGGTAAACACGAAGAACTATTAATATCATCAGAGGTATATAAAAAATTGTATTCTAGTGAATTAGAAGAAGAATAACCTTCTTCTTTTTTATGATATAATTTTAATGAGGGTGATTAAATGAAAATAATATCATGGAATGTAGCAGGACTTAGAGCTTGTTTAAATAAAGGATTAGATAGATTTGTATCAAATGAAAAGGCAGATATTTATTGTTTTCAAGAAACAAAAGTAACAGAAGAACAAAATATGTTTCATCCATTAGGATATAAAGAGTATCTCTATCCTGCAGAGAAAAAAGGTTATTCTGGAACTATGATATATACAAAAATAGATCCTATAGAAGTTAAATATGGTATAGGAGATAATGAATATGATAGTGAGGGAAGAACTATAACCTTAGAATATGAAGATTTCTATCTAGTAAATTGCTATGTACCTAATTCTAAAAAAGAATTAGAAAGATTAGATTCTAGAATGAGATTTGAAGATTTAATGAGAGACTACTTATTGAATTTATCAAACAAAAAGAATGTTATATATTGTGGAGACTTAAATGTAGCTCATGAAGAAATAGATATAAAAAATCCAAGTACAAATCACTTTTCAGCAGGATTTACAGATGAAGAAAGAAATAAAATGACAGAATTATTAGATAGTGGATTTATAGATACATATAGATATTTCAATCCAGATATTCAAAAGTTCACATGGTGGAGTTATATGCATCAAGCAAGATTAAAAGATATCGGATGGAGAATAGATTATTTTATAGTTAACAAAGATTTTATAAATAATATAATAAGTACTAAAATATATACAGAAGTAGAAGGATCAGATCACTGCCCTATAGGTATTGAAGTAAAAAACTAATTGTGATAAAATAAGCAAATTGAAGGAGACATATGTATGAGTTTGTTAGGAAGTTTAATAATTGCTGATGCTATCTCTAAATCAAATAAAGGAAATAGTGAACAAACTGGAATGATAAATTGTTCATCAGATGAAGCTAAATTAGAGAAACATAAACAATATATGGCTAATGCAACAGAGGAAGAAAGAGAACAATACTACAAGAATGCAAAAGTAAAAGCATTAATAAATGCCATTGGAGAAGAAAAATATATAGAATATTTAGAACAAGAACAACATAGAGAAGAAAATTTCAAACTAATAGATGAAATAGGAGCAGATAATTTTAATGAACTACTACTTTTGAGAGCTAAGAATAAGCAATTAGAAGAAGAAAATAAAAAACTAAAAGAACAACAAAAAGTAAAAAGATATATACGTAGAAAATAAAATAATCCACAACAATTGTGGATTTTTTTATTTTTACTAAGTTATAATATATATTAGGATAGAGGTGGAATTATGGATTGCCCTAAATGCGGAATGAGTAATAACAACAGTAATGAGTATTGCGTAGTATGTGGAACAAAACTATCTAAAGAGTCAAAAGAAGAACAATTTGATTTCACTATGAAGATGAATCCCTTAGATAATAAAGATAAATATCAAAAAATGCACTACTTTCAAGAACAAAAGAAAGACTACGTAGGAGAACAAGAAGAATTATGTGGAAAGAAGAGCTTAATCTATGGAATTATATCTCTTATATTGTCTTTAGTAATAGGAATAATATCACTACCTTTATCAATAATAGCCATAGTATATGGAGTAAAAGGTAAGAAAAAAGGTAAAAAAGGGTTATTACTTGGAATAATAAGTATACTTATAGGTATCATAGTATTCATATTCTTTACAACTACCATGATAAAACTATTATTCAATAAAGTATCTACTCCTAAGTATATAGGAACATATAGTTGTGGAGACTATAAAGGAAATATGAAAATTGGAGATTTTGATGAAAATTTAACATTAGAATTAACAAAAGATAATAAATTTATAATAAATTATAATTATGATGATAATGAAAAAGGTATCATAGAAGGAAATTATAAAGAAGTACAAAGTGAATACACTGAAGAAGTTGAATCATACAAATATGAATTAATATTTAATGCTACTAGAAGAGTCATTAATGGAAATGAAATAAAAGAACCTGCTAGTACAAAATTTAATATAATAATTGGAAGTAAAGGAGAGACAATTTTATATAACCAAACTACTACATATACATATGCTTGTATCAAGTCTAAAAATTGACAAATAAAGAAAAAAGTAGTATAATTAGCTACCATGAATGGGGGATATTATAATGAAGGTTAAAATTACTAAAATAGTAATTCCTACATTATTATTAGGTGCAGTTATAGGATATGGAGCATCTAAAATAGGTAAGATAAATCATAATAATATTGAAGTAGATAACGAAGTAGTATCAGTATCAAATATAGAAGAAGAAAATATAGATAATGAAGTTATTGAAAATGAAATAGTTGAATCCACAGAAGTTGTGGAAATAGAAAAAGAAAAAGAAGAACCTAAAGTAGTGGAAAAGCCTATAGTAGAAACTATAGAAACTCCTACAGGTAATCTTCAATTAGAAACTAAAAAAGTAGTAGTACCAACAACAACAGTAAATGTAAGAAGTGAAGCAAATACTGATTGTGAAAAATATGGTACTATTGATACAAATAATAAATTAGATTTAATATATCAAGAAAATGAAGATTGGTATAAAGTTAAATATAAAGATAAAGAAGCATTTATTTCAGCTAAGTATTCTAATGTAGAAGAACAAAGAACAATTCTTAGTCCAGTATCAAAGATTGCATATATAACTAAAGATACACAAGTATATGATTATAGTGATAAGGAAAAAGAATTAACTTCTCTTCCTAAATTAGAAGCAATACAAGTATATGGAGAAAAAGATGGTTACTATCTAACATATTATAATGATAAAGTTGGAACAGTAAAAACAAGCGATGCTAAAGAATTAAATGGTACATTTGTTATAGTAGATATATCTGATCAAACAGCATATTTATATGAGGATAATGAGTTAGTTATATCTACACCAGTAGTAACTGGAAAGAATTCAACACCTACTACAAAAGGATTACATGAAGTATGGTGTATGGAAAGAAATAGATATTTAACAGGTGCAGATTTTAAGGTCCATGTTGATGTAGTAGCTTTCTTCCATAACGGAGAAGGATTACATGATGCTAACTGGAGAAGTGCCTTTGGAGGTAATTTATATAAAAACAGTGGATCACACGGTTGCGTAAATATGCCTAATGCAGCTGCTAAAACAATATATAATCATTTAGAAATAGGAGATAAAGTTCTAGTAAAACAATAAAATAATATCCACAACTTCTGTGGATATTTTTCTTTTTAATTTAATTAGCACTCTCTATTGACAAGTGCTAATAATAGGTATATCATATATTATGAAAAGAGGGTGATATAATGTATCCAAATATGGAAGATAATTTAAAAAATCCACTAGAAAAGTATGGTAGAGATATAACTAGTGCAGTAAAAGATAATAAAATAGATCCTGTAATAGGTAGAGATGAAGAAATAAGAAACTTGATTAGAATACTATCTAGGAAAAGTAAAAATAACCCTGTATTAATTGGATCTCCAGGTGTAGGTAAAACTGCTATAGTAGAAGGTCTAGCCCAAAGAATAGTTAAAGGAGATGTTCCAAACGACTTAAAGAACAAGAAGGTTTGGGAGTTAGATTTATCTGCACTAGTTGCTGGTGCTAAATATCAAGGAGAATTTGAAGAGAGATTTAAAGCAGTCTTAAAAGAAATATCTGACTCTAATGGAGATATCATAATGTTTATTGATGAAATACATATGATAGTAGGAGCAGGTTCTAATAATGCCATGAATGTAGGTAATATGTTAAAACCAATGCTAGCTAGAGGAGAAATAAGACTAATAGGAGCTACTACATTAAAAGAATATCGTGAGTTTATAGAAAAAGATGGAGCACTAGAAAGAAGATTACAAAAAATATTAGTACAAGAACCATCTACTATAGATACATTAACTATTTTAAGAGGCTTAAAAGAAAGATTTGAAGTATATCATGGAGTAACTATAAGAGATAATGCTTTAGTAGCAGCAGTAAATTTATCAGATAGATATATAACAGACAGATTCTTACCAGATAAAGCAATAGACCTAATAGATGAAGCATGTGCAACAATTAAGATGCAAATGAATTCAGTACCAGCTTCATTAGATAAAATTAATAGAGAAATAATGACTTTAGAGATAGAACATCAAGCACTTAAAAAAGAAAAAGACGAAGAATCTAAAAAACGAGTAGCAGAAATAGATAAGAAAATGGAAAAACTTAAGTCAGAACAAGATGATCTACGTATGAAATGGGAAGAAGAAAAGAAATTAAATGACTTAATTAATGATAAGAAAGCAAAATTGGAAGAATTAAAGTTTAAACTTGAAAAGGCTGAGAATGAATATGATTTAAATGAAGCAGCTAAGATTAAACACGGAGAAATCCCTAAAGTCGAAGCTGAAATATCACAACTTAAATTAACAATTCAAAATAATGTTTTATCAGATGTAGTTGATGAAAATAATATAGCTGAAATAGTATCTCGTTGGACTAATGTACCAGTAGCTAAACTAGTAAGTGGAGAAAAAGAAAAGTTACTTCTTTTAAAAGAAAACTTAAGAAAAAGAGTTAAAGGTCAAGATGAAGCAATTGAATTAGTAGGAGATGCTATTATAAGAGCAAGATCTGGAATAAAAGATCCTTATAGACCAATAGGTTCATTTATATTTATGGGACCTACTGGAGTAGGTAAAACAGAAATAGCAAAGTCTCTAGCATATGAACTATTCGATGATGAAAGACATATGATAAGAATAGACTGTTCAGAATACATGGAAGCATTTAATGTTTCAAGATTAATAGGAGCTCCCCCAGGATATGTAGGATATGATGAAGGTGGAGAATTAACTGAAGCAGTAAGAAGAAATCCATATTCAATAGTTTTATTTGATGAAATTGAAAAAGCTCATTCAGATGTCTTTAACATTTTATTACAAATACTAGATGATGGTAGAATAACAGATTCTCAAGGAAGATTAATAGACTTTAAGAATACAATTATTATAATGACATCCAATTTAGGATCAGAAATAATATTAGATCATAATGATGATAAAGATAGAGATAAGTTAGTGTTAGATATCTTAAAATCTAGATTTAGACCAGAATTAATAAACAGAATAGATGAAATAGTAATATTTAATTCACTAAGTAAAGATGTAATATATGAAGTATTAGATACTATTATTGATAATATTAATAAGCATCTAAAGAATTCTAAATTAAGTATAGAATTAACTGATAAAGCAAAAGATAAAGTAATTGAAGAGTCATATAATAAAGAATTTGGAGCAAGACCAATAAAAAGATATATGACTAAGAATATAGAAACTCTTATAGCAGAAGATTTATTAAATGAAAAAATCCATGAAGGAGATAATTTAATAATAGATTATAATGATAACTACTTTATAAAAATAAAAGAATAGATTTTCTATTCTTTTTTTTATGGAAAAATAGTGTATAATTAAATAAGATAATAGGAGTTGGTACTAGATGAACATGTTTACATTTACATCTAATTTTTGTGGACTATTATTCTGGGGAATACTAGCAATCGTATATTTTTCTAAAAAGAATATGTCTAATATAGAAAACAAAGTATATAGAGCTCAGATAATAGTAGACTTTTTTGTTTTGTCATCAAGTATGGTATGTCTAGTAGTAGCTAACTTTATAAAAGGATATGATATTTATTTCTATATATATGATATATTTGCAAGAGTATTCTGTGTATCAGAAGTATTATGGGGAATTCTTTTAACTTATTACACTGTAGTAGTAATAGCACAAGATCAAAAAGGCAAACTTCATCATCTTTTATATGAAAGTAAAAAGTTTAAATATATCTTATTTTCAACAATAGTAACAATATTATTAATAGTAGCAATATTACCAGTAACTTATATATTTATGGGAAAAGAACATGTAATAGCATACTATGGAATAAGAAGTGACTTTATAACTTATCTTCTAGGTACTATAGGTATTTGTTGTTTAATAATAATTATAGCTAATTCTAAGTATGTTAATAGAAAAAAAGTATTTCCATTTTTATTATTTGTAATTCTAGAATTGTCAGCTTTATTCTTAAATATGTTTGATGCATCTATTAATATTTATACATTATCAATAACATTAATCAGTTATTTTATGTATCATACAATAGAAAATCCAGATATTTCTTTAATAAATCAATTAGAGTTAGCAAAGAATCAAGCAGAAAAATCCAATGAAGCAAAGACTGATTTCTTAAGTTCAATGTCTCATGAGATTAGAACTCCTCTTAACGCTATAGTGGGACTATCAGAAATGATATCAGAAGGAACTGATATAGAAGAGATGCGAAAAGATTCAAAAGATGTACTTCTTGCTTCTCAAAACTTGCTTGAAATAGTTAATGGTATTTTAGATATCAATAGACTAGAAGCTAATAAGATGGAAATAATTAATTATAATTATAATTTAAAAGAAGAAATAGATAATATAATTAGAATGATAAAAATAAGAATAGATGATAAACCTATAGATTTAAAAATAAAATATGATGAAAGAATTCCAAGTAATTTATATGGAGACAAAGAAAAAATAAAAAGAATATTAACTAATCTATTAACCAATGCAGTTAAATATACAGATGAAGGTATAGTTGAATTAAAAGTAGAATCTAAAAATAATAAAGATATCTGTGAACTAAATTTTTCAGTTAAAGATACAGGTAGAGGAATGAAAGAAGAAATGCTTCCTAATCTATTTACTAAGTTTAATAGATTAGATGAAGATAAAGACACAGATATGGAAGAAACTGGTTTAGGACTAGCTATAACAAAATCTCTAGTAGAACTATTAGATGGAAAAATAACAGTAGATAGTACTTATGGAGTAGGATCAATATTTACAGTAACAATTCCGCAAAAAATACAAAATAATAACTAAAAGAGGTTGATAAAATGTATAAAGCTAATTTTTCAATATGTTTAGTAGCACTACTATTTTTATTATTCTTATTAGGAATATATTTTTCAAAAAAGAATTCTCCTAATATAGAAAATAGAATATATAGAAAACTATTAATAATTAATTTATTAATATTAATAGATTATATAATTTTTTTATTAATAGTAGTACTAAGAAGAGATTGGATGCCTTTAATAGTTGGTTTATTTAAAGTGTACTATGTTGTATGTGATATTTGGTACTTTCTTCTTTCTTATTACATAATAGTAATCACAAATGAAAATAGAGAAAATCTATTTAACTTATATACTAAAAATGAGAAAAAGATTAATACTTTTATATTATTATTTATTGCGCTAGTAGCCACTGTACAATTATTATTACCAGTTGAGATGTATTTTCCTAACAATGGAGAGATTGGTGCAAAGATATCAGGAGGAGCTCTTTTTGGCAATTTAGCACCAATTACATTTGTATTCTTTGCAATAATATCAATTATAGCTAATATTAAAAAAGCTAATAAAAAGAAAATAATACCAATATATTTTATAATATTATTTGGATTCATTATAGAAGGAACTAGTCTTTTATATCAAACTATTTCTTCTCCATTAGCAACACTATTCATGACAATAGTTAGTTATCTTATGTATCATACAATTGAAAACCCTGATATAAAGTTAATAACTGAACTTACTTTAGCTAAAGAGACAGCTGAAAAAGCAAATAATGCTAAAAGTGAATTCTTATCATCTATGTCACATGAATTAAGAACCCCACTTAATGCAATAGTTGGACTATCTCAAATGATAAAAGATAATACTGAAGAAGAAGACACTAAACAAGATATAGATGATATATTAAAGTCATCTAATAATCTACTAGAATTAGTAGATGGAATATTAGATATAAACAAACTAGACTCTAAAGCAATAGAGATAGAAAATAGTAATTATAAAACAAAAGAATTATTAGATAGTGTAGAAAAGACTTTAAAATTAAGAATAGGATATAAACCTATAGAAATAAGAAAAAGAATAAGTGATGAATTACCAGAAGTATTATATGGAGACTCTAAAAAGATAGAAACAATTATTAATAATCTACTAAGTAATGCAGCTAAATATACAGACTCTGGATATATAGAGTTAGCAATAGATTGTATTAATAATAAAGATAAATGTAATCTAAGAATTTCCATTACAGATACTGGTAAAGGTATAAAAGAAGAAGATATTAAAAATATATTTAATAGATTCTATAGAACATCTGATAATAAAGACAGTGATATTACAGGAACGGGATTAGGGCTATCAATTACGAAATCTTTAGTTGAATTACTAGAAGGAAAAATCACAGTAAATAGTACTGAAGGAGTAGGTACTACATTCCTAGTAACTATTAATCAAAAAATAGTTAATAATGAAGAATTATAATAATAAAAATAATACATACTAACAAGGAGACTTCCTTGTTTTTTTATACTAAGAATGATAAAATTATATATCGAAAAAACCTATATATTGAAAGGAGTAATTCATATGTTTAATCTAGTATCTAAATATAAACCTAGTGGAGATCAACCAACTGCTATTAAGAAACTAGTAGATGGAATAAATAATAAAGAAAAATATCAAGTATTATTAGGAGCTACAGGAACAGGTAAAACATTTACTATAGCTAATGTTATAAAAGAAGTTAATAAAAAGACATTAGTATTAGCACATAATAAAACATTAGCTGGACAATTATATAGTGAATTAAAAGAATTATTCCCAGAAAATAGAGTTGAATATTTTGTGTCTTATTATGATTATTATCAACCTGAAGCTTATGTTCCCTCAACTGATACTTATATTGAAAAAGATTCTTCTATTAATGATGAAATAGATGAATTACGTCATGCAGCAACAAGTGCACTATTATCTCGAGATGATGTAATAGTAGTAGCATCAGTATCATGTATATATGGTATTGGAGAAGTAGAAGAATATAAAAGTAAAATGTTAACTTTATCAGTAGGAGAAACAATAGATAGGAATCAAATGTTAACTAAGTTAGTAGATATGTTATATGAAAGAAATGACTTAGACTTTAAAAGAGGTACTTTTAGAGTAAGAGGAGATATAGTAGAAATAATTCCAGCTAATCAAAATAATACTGGATATAGAATAGAGTTCTTTGATAATGAAATAGATAGAATAAGTGAAATAGATACACTTACTGGAGCAGTAATTAATAAAGTAAAAAATGTTTCAATCTTTCCAGCAAGCCACTTCGTAGTTAGTGAAGAGAAACTAAAAGATGCAATTGTTAGAATAAAAGAAGAATTAAAAGATAGATTAGAAGAGTTAAAAAGTAATAATAAGTTATTAGCTGCAGAAAGACTAGAACAAAGAACTAATTATGATATTGAAATGTTAGAAGAAACTGGTTTTTGTTCAGGAGTAGAAAACTATTCAGCTCCACTTGCTGGAAGAAAACCTGGAGAAACCCCTACAACATTAATGGATTTCTTTGGAGATGATTATTTATTAGTAGTAGATGAATCACATGTTACTCTTCCACAAGTAAGAGGAATGTACAATGGAGATAGAGCAAGAAAATTAAACTTAGTAGAATATGGATTTAGATTACCTAGTGCGCTAGATAATAGACCACTAAAGTATGAAGAATTTGAGAAGAAAATAAATCAAGCTATCTTTGTTTCAGCAACTCCAGGAGATATAGAATTAGGATATACTAATAATAAGTATATAGAACAAATTATAAGACCTACAGGATTATTAGATCCAACAATTGAAGTAAGACAAAGTGAAGGACAAATTGATGACTTATTGGGAGAAATAAGAGAAAGAATAAGTAAGAATGAAAGAACATTAGTAACTACATTAACTATTAGAATGGCTGAAGAATTAACAAATTATTTAAAAGAATTAGATATTAAAGTAGCATATCTACATAGTGAAGTAAAAACATTAGAAAGAATGCAAATAATACATGATGTTCGTACAGGTAAATATGATGTATTAGTAGGAATAAATCTATTAAGAGAAGGTTTAGATATTCCAGAAGTATCTTTAATAGCAATATTAGATGCTGATAAAGAAGGATTCTTAAGAAGTACTAGAAGTTTAATTCAAACTATAGGTAGATGTGCCAGAAACTCTCATGGTCATGTAATAATGTATGGAGATAAGATTACAGAATCCATGCAATATGCTATAGATGAAACTTCAAGACGTAGAAGTATTCAAGATAAATATAATAAAGATAATAATATTATTCCAGAAACAATTCAGAAGGAAATAAGAGATGTAATTAGTAATACATCAGAAGAAAAAGGCAATAAGAAACCTAAACAAATAAGTAGAAAAGAAAAAGAACAAATAATGGAATCTATAGAACAAGAAATGAGAGAAGCAGCTAAGTCACTTAACTTTGAAAGAGCTATGGAATTACGTGATATATTATTTGAAATGAAATCAGAATAGAGGTGAGAATATGAAGTTAAATATTTTTACATCAACAAGATTAGATGGAATATTTACTAAAGAAAAGAAGTATTATCCAAATCTTACTAAAGAAGAAATAGATAAATTATATGATAATAAAGTAAATAAACTATTTAAGAAGAATAATATAGATATTAAAAATTATTATATTATGAATAATAAAAATAATAAGATAGGTAAAAAGACTATTACAAGCAATAATAAGAATTCTAAGGACTATATTTATACCTTAAAAGAAGATAATATTAATACTCCTATTATAGTAGAAACAAATGATGATCCTGTAATAGTTGGATATGCTAAAGATGAAAATGATAAAACAACAGTAGCAGTAGGATTAGGAACTATAGAAAATATAAATAATGATTTAATAAGAAATATTACAGAGGCATTAATGTTAGAAACCAATGCTGCAACATTTGAAATGACTTTTTATATAGGACCATGTCCATCTAAAGAAAAATATATTATTGATAAAAAAATGGAATTAAATGAAAAAATATTTAAGAAATCTATAGAAGAAATTAATAATCAGATTCATCTAGATATTAGATATACAATATTTAATGAATTGTATTTAGAAATAGTAGATCCAAATAATATATATTTTGATTCAACAGATACAGTAGAAGCCGATAAATATTATTCAAAAATTGGTAATAAAGTAGGTAAACATGCTACATGCATAGTATTTACAGAAGAAGAGTAATAATATGAAAAAATATAAAAAGATATACATAGAAATAACAAATATATGTAACTTAAATTGCAGTTTCTGTTCTAAAGTAACAAAAAATAAAGGGTATATTTCATTAGAAAAAGCAAATCATATATTTAATGAGATAAAAGATTACACAGATTATATATATCTTCATGTTAAAGGAGAACCATTACTACATAAAGATATAGATAAAATAATAGATCTAGCAAATAACTATAATTTAAAAGTTAATCTAACTACAAATGGTACTCTTCTTAAAGATAAAATAAAACTTATATGTAATAAACCTAATCTAAATAAGATAAATATATCATTACATTCAGAAAATGATAAAGAAAACTATTTAGAAGAAATACTAGAAACTAGAGATATTTATTTAAAGGATACAACGGTTATATATAGATTATGGACATTAAAAAATGGCGAATTTGATAATAAGTCACAGGAAATAGTGGAAAAAATAATAGAACATTATAATCTTTCCACAGATATTGTGGATAAAATATATAAAAGTAATAATATTAAAATAGACAATAATCTATATATAGATAAAGATAATGAATTTTTATGGCCAGACTTAAATAGTGATAATAATTTAAAAGGATATTGCATGGCTCTAAAAACACAAATAGCTATTTTAGTAGATGGAACAGTAGTACCATGTTGTTTAGATAGTAATGGAGTAATAAACTTAGGAAATATATATAAAGAATCATTAGAAACTATAATAAATAAAGAAAAGTATAAAAAATTAAAACAATCATTTCAAGATAGAAATCCTTGTGAAAAGTTATGTTTAAATTGCACATTCAAAGAAAGATTTAAACAATAAATCAAAAAATTAAAAAAAATTATATTTAGAATATTGCACTCTTCAAAAAATTAAGATATACTTATTGTATAAAAAATAGAATATTGCAGCTACGGTGTGGTGATGGTATGAATGATGGAAATGGAATTGGTGTAAAAGCCGATAAGATTTACAAGAGAAAACTTGTAGTCAGAATAGTTAAAGTCACATTACTATTATTACTAATTATAATATCTACTATATATCTATTTTTATATGTTGCCTATAAAGGTGGACGATTTACAGTTTCTTTAGATAAGAATATGTCTAATAGAAAAAACATATTTTTGACAGAAACAGGTGAGCAGAACAGTAAAACAAGAAAATTATCTGCAGAAACCATTGAGTATATGGATAACATATCAATAAAATGGTTACCAGAGAATCTTGATACTGAAGCTAATGGATCCCATAATGGAGAAAATTATATTGCTTACAGTTTTTATGTCGTAAATAATGGAAAAGAAGCAGTACATTATTGGTATGAATTAGATATAGACGACACTATAAGAAATGTAGATGAAGCAATTAGAATAATGGTATATCTAAATGGTAAACCTACTATCTATGCAAAAGCCGCTAAAAATGGTGGAGCAGAAGAAGGTACAAAGAAATTTTATTCTAAGGACGTTGCCTTATTGGAACAAAGAAAGAATTTCAAGCCTAATACGAAAGATCGATTTACAATAGTAGTATGGATTGAAGGAGATGATCCAGAGTGCTTAAATGATCTCCTTGGAGGAGAAATTAAAATGCACATGGATATAACTGAAGAACATGTTTCAGGAACAGGAAAGGGAGGAGCTTAAACATGACTAAGCAAGAAAAAAAGAAAGATAAAAGAAGAAGAAGAAAAATTTTACTAGCATTATTACTAGTAGTATTCACAGGAATAATCTTAACTGCTAATACTTATGCATGGTTCACTTCAAATAAAACAATAACTGTTGAAGCAATCGATGTACAAGTAGCTACAGCTAATGGTATTCAAGTATCAGTTGACGGTGTTAACTGGAAAACAATTATTACTAATGCTGATTTAAATTCAACATTAGGACAATCAACATTGTATACAACAAACACAAATCAATTACCATTTAGAACACATAACAATACAGCATCTACTACAGTTAAACCAGTATCAACTGGAGGAACTATAGCAAATGATAAATTAAATATGTATTTAGGAGAATTAGCAAGTGATTCTGGAGGTAATACAATATTAAAATCTACTAAATCAACTGAAACAAAAGGTGATACAGGAGATTTCGTTGCATTTGACTTATTCTTTATGGTAACTCAAAACTCAACAGTAAAATTAGGAACAGGTTCATCAGTAGCAACATCTACTGGAGCAACTAACAAAGGATTAAAGAATGCAGCTCGTGTAGCATTCATTAAATTAGGAAAAGCAACTATCGGATCTAACGCATCAACTATCCAAGGTGTTGGTGGTGGAACAGATATGATAATCTGGGAACCAAATAATAACGTTCATACAGATGCAGCTATAGCAGATGCATTATCTACTTATAACTTATCAGTTACAAGTACTCAACAAATAGCTAGTTACTATGGTGTAGATGCAGTTATGTCTACTGGAGTTAGCTTAAAAGATCTAGGTTCACAAAGTAACCCAATTGGAACTAACTTTAAATCAGTTACTCCAGCATTAAAAACACCTGACGGACCATTAGCAGCTGATCAAAACTGGTTCACTTTAGAAGCAGGTATTACTAAAGTAAGATTCTATCTATGGATTGAAGGTCAAGACGTAGATTGTGAAAATACAGCATCTGGAGACGCTATTACTTATAATATGAACTTCGTATTAGTTTAATATATAATAAATATAATCAAGGCCTTCATAAAAGAAGGTCTTTTCTTCTAGAGGAGTGAAAATATGGATGAATTAAATATATTTAATAATGAAGAATTACTTGAAATATATGAAAAAGTAGATCAAGAAATAAACCACTTAAAAGATAGCATTATAATAGAAGAAGAAGAGGAGCCAAAAAATGAGCAAAGTTGATGAAAGTAATTTAGTATTAGATATCTCCTCAATAAATGATTATATTGATAATTTTGAATTAGAAAGAAAAAGTGGGACAAAAGCATTAAAAAAGAAATTTCATAAAGAAGCTGTTGAAGGTAGAAATGCCTACGTAAGAGAAAAAATAGATATTTATGAAGACTACAAGAAAAAAGTACTAGTGGAATTAGAAAATAGATGTAATGTATTATTGCCTCTAAATAAAAATTCTAATTTTGAAGAAAGAAAAGAAAAACTTAAAAAATTACAAGATTTACTTATATATACTAATAAGTTTATGAGTAATAATTTTAAGCTTGGATTCTATGATTTAATATATGCAATAAAAGAAGAAACATCTTTAAGTGAACTTAATATAATTTTAGAAAAATTCCAAAAGAGTTTTGAAGTAATGAATGTTACGTTAACTATAGAAGACTTTAAATATACTATGTTTACTGAAGACTATTTTAATACATATTTTGAAACAACAGATCAAAATACTAGAAAGAAAAAGTTTGAAAAAGTATATTGGGAATGCCCAGAAATAGTATTAGAAATAAGACAAAATCTATTAACAATACTAAAAAAATATGAAAAACAAATAAAATCATATATAAAGACACGTGAAGATGAATTAACAAAAGAGAATGAAGTAGAACTTAAGAATATTGAAGAAGTATATACTTTGTCTAGAAAAGCACTAGAAGAAGATATAGAAAATGATGATTATAATATTTTAAGAGACTTCATACAAGGTAAGCATAATATTGATAACTATTTAAGAGATTCAGCTACTAGAAATAAAATCTATGATTCTTTTGTAGTAACTGGATCATATCAAGATTTATCAGTAGAAGATAAACTTAAATTTAAAGATAATATAATTGACTTATATAATACTTTAAGAATATTAAAGAAATACTATAAATATGAGTATATAGTTACAGATTTAGTAGAAAAGTATAATGCTAGAGCTAATATTAAAACAACATTCCAAAATATTGAAAAAGAACTAGATAAAGATAACAAAGATAAAGATAAGCTATATAAAGAATATCAAAAAAGTTGTGGAAAAGGTCTATTTGCTAAAGAAAATGTAGATAAGCAAAACATCAATAAAGTAAAAATGAATGAGTTATTTGATAAGATAATAACTGACTTTACTACATATGATGAAGCCAAAATATCTATGAACTTAGATGCTAATATAAAAGATGGGTCTAACGTTCATGAACTATTTAATGTTGCATTATCTTCATATTCATATCTTGTTAGAGCTTTGAAAGAAATAAATAAAGAAGAATTAAACGTAGATATAGAAAAGGAAATAGATGATTATATAGACTTTGTTTATGATCCTAGTGGAAGTTTTTTAGATGGAATATTTGTATTTAATAAATTAGATATTACTGAAACTGTAAGTAATAAATATAAGCTTTTAGGACTAAATATATCTACAGAAAAGGTCAGTAAAGATGGTATTGACTCCCTTTTAAACGACGTGGCTTTAATCTATTTAATCCAAAATATTGAAAATAATATTTTATCTATGGAGAATATTAAATTCATTTGTGATTATAATAAAATTAAACCATTAGAAATAGAAATAATTTAATAAAAAAATAAGGAAACTATGGTTTCCTTTTTTGATGGTTATATGGTATAATTAAAAGAGAATAAAATGGAGTCGTGTTTATGAAAAAGATAAAAGCAATTTTGAAGTACATATTTTATACATTTTTAGTCTTTTTAGTAGGTCTATGCTGCTATGTATTTGTGTGTTTAGATATTCTACATAAAGATTATTGTAATATTTTTGGTTACACATACTTTGTAGTAGTAAGTGGATCTATGTCTGGTGAAATAGAAGTAAACGATATAGTATTAGTAGATATTACTAAAGATGTCAATGTGGATGATATAATCGCTTACAAAAGTGAAAAATCAATAGTAACTCATAGATTGGTACAAAAAACTGGTGATAAATTTGTAACAAAAGGTGATGCTAATGATACTTTTGATAAAGCAATAACGAAGAAAGATATTATTGGAAAAATAGTATTTGTAGTATCTCCAAAATTCCTATTAGAATTTATAGTACTAGTATTTATTATTTTAATAGTAATAGCATTACTTAACTTTGATGGATTCTTTAAAAAGTTATTTAAGAAAGAAGAACCAAAAAAAGAAGAACCAGTAGAACCTGAGATTAAAAGAGAACATAAAGAGGTTTTACCACAGGATATCTTCTGTAGTCCACAAGATAGAAATAATTATAATGAGCACTCAGGACTAACAATAACAATTCCATTAAGTGAATTAAAGAGTTTAAAGAAGATGTTAGAAAAAGAACAAAAGATATCTGATAGCTTAGAAGTATTAGAGCCTGATGAAATAGAAATACTAGATGCAGGAAAAGATGACATCAAAACAGTTACACAAGATAGAGAAAAGAAAGAAGAAGAAATATATAACATAGTAGATGTAGTATTAAAAGTAAATAATGGACAACTTGAAACAACGCATCTTACAAAAGAATGGCAAAAGAAATATAAATATATTTATAGATTATGTCTACATCTACAAAATGGTAGATATGATTTACTAGATAAAGAAATCAATGAAGTTCCATTTAAAGAACGTTTTGATTACGACATTGATAAAATTGGTCTTTATAAAGAATTAAGAAATAAGATATATGATTTACCAATATATGCGTTCTTAAAAATATTATTTATCGCAATACTATACAATGATGATAATTTCTTCGATGGAGTATTTAAAATATTAAAATATAAAATACTAATTGATAAAAATAACTCATTTGTAGTAGTAAAAGAAAAATATGATAAGAAAAAATTAAAAGAACTTATCGCATTTATCGAAAGAGTATCAAAGAAATATAATAAAAATGATAATTTAGATCTTAATAGAGAAAAGAAATTAGTAGAAATTAATAATTACTAATTAGTAAGGAGGTACACTTGAAAAAGAAGAAAGTATTAACAATAATAGTTACAATTGTTTTTCTTGCAGTTTTGAGTGTAGCCTTCTTTTTTATCTACACTAACAGAGCTGCATTAGGAGCAGAAACAAATGAAATTTGGGATGGTACAACAATAGCAACAAGTTTCAACGGAGGAAATGGTACACAAGAAAACCCATATTTAATATCATCAGGAAAAGAATTAGCATACTTACAAAAAGTAATGTCTGGAACAGAAGCAATTAGTTATAGTACTTTGTATTATTCAATAACTAATGATATAAACTTAGGAAGCCATGAGTTAGATCCTATAGGAACTGAAACTCCATTCTCTGGACATATTGAAGGAAATGGAAATACAATTAAAAATGCAGTAGTAACTGGAGGAAGTTCCGAAGAAGAAAGCGGAGAAGGATCAGAATCAGGTAGTCAAGAAGGATCAGAAGAAGAAAACCAAGAAACTGAAGAAGAAGTAATTGGCTATTATGGATTATTTGGAAGAATAAACAATGCTACAATTAATAATTTAAATATAGATGGAATGACTATAACAGTTACAGGAGATGAAACTGTTAATGTTGGAGCATTAGCAGGAGCATTAACAAATGACTCTGGAACAACTAATTCTATTAGTAATATATCAATAAGAAATATAAGTATTGATGTATCAGAAATGGAATTAACAACTGATAGTAATGTAGCTGGATTTATTGGAATTATAGGAGAAGATTATACTATTACAAATATCACTCTATATGGAACAATATCTACAACTACAGTAGCAAATACATCTAAGATTACTAGAAGTACAGAATCACCATTAACAAATGTTGTTTATAGTATAGAAAGTGAGAATGAAATACAGGAAATCAACGAAGAGAATGAACAAACTTTAACAAATATCTATGAATATAAAGAATCAAAATATTATTTAGGAGAAACAGAAGTAACAGAAGCAGCAGTATTAACAAGCTTTAATACTAATTTAAATGATTATGAATGGAAAGTAGAAAGCAATCAAGTTATATTAGCAGTTAAAGAACCTGAAGAAGAAGAACCTCAAACAGAACCAGCAACAGGTCCAACAATGCCTGGAGGTTCTACTCCAATAGCACTTCATGCAACAGGAAAAGAATCTTCAACAGGTACAGTATATATAAATGATCTTCAATCTGATTGGGATTATTACGAAGGTCAAAACTATGTTGATTTTAAATCAGAAAACACAGTACCAAACTTTACAAATAAAAATTTATACAATTCATCTAAACTAGCAAAGATATATATTAAATATTCTGGAGCTAGTCTAGATCATACTTCAAGAATTGGATATGTAAGTAATACAGACAATTATAAAAACTTTATTTATTATAAGTATTATCCAATAGAAAATGGAAAAGTAAAAATACCATTAATTGATAATCCATATGCTAAAAGGCCAATGGAAAATGGTTCTGAATTAATGTTCAATGGATGGATTACTGATTATACTGGAGCAGAAGTAAGTATTGACATGGATACTTATGATAGATATGTAACAATACCAGCTCCATCCAATCCTAGTGTTGCAACAAGCATAACAATGTATGCATCATGGACTAAAGGAAAAATATATCAAATGACATCTTCTCAAACTCTAGGAACAGCAGAGGCTGGCTTTACAGAAGGCATGGTTCAAACAACATACACTTATAGAGATTATGGAACAAATGATTTTAGTATTTTCTATTTAAGAAGAACAACAAGAAATAGATATCCAGATGGAGCAGTTAATCAATATGGCCAAACACTAACAGGTAGATGTAATGCAATGTTTGGTTCATGTACATATTATATTCATGCAGATCCAGATTATGATGAAAATGAAACATACTATACATTGAATGCTCAATATGGAGCATCTACTGCAACATATAATACAGTAACAGGGAACTATTTAAATAATGGAGATTTATTAGCAGGATTCTTTAGAGCAGTAAGAGTAAGTGGAAGTAAAGCTGGATACTATGATGAAAATGGAGAATTACAAACTTCTGGAAATGGAAATAATCAAACATATTATCAATTAATTCCATATTCAACTAATGGAACAGTAAATACTTTAGCTAATGGAGATACAAATACATATTATTTAACTACAAGAGATACAAATATAGTTGTATTAAGAGCATCTCTAAGTAGATCAAGTAATAGATATCGTAATACAAAACCAATGACAGTAACATCACTTTATGGAGGAAGCGATTATAGAAGTAGTGGAAGTATAAACATATACAATGGATATATTTCTCCAAATGAAGACTTAAGAATAGAATATATAACAACCTCAGGTAATATAGATACTGATGCATCTAATAATGCTGGACCTCCAAGCAGTAATACATATGAAAATATATATGGTAACTACCATAATTTTAAAATTGGAAGAGGAATCGAATTCCCATCAAGCACATCACGAGTTAACGCTGACAGTGTAATGGCAGGAAACTTATCATCAACAGGATCTAGTTCATCATTAACAAGATATAAAATGATAGTTGAGAGTGGTAAATATAATAATATCAGTGTTACTGGTGGATCAGCAGATTCATATACAAATCAATATGTAGATGGAGTAGCAGTTCTAGGATGTGACTTTGATAGAGTAGGTGAAGATAATGATTATCTACATGTATATCACTCAACAGCTGGAGGCTGGGGAGGAAACCTAAGAAGTGATGCTGACAATAAAGTAGCAGCAACTCAAATAATAAAAAGTGGATCATACGGAACAAGTAAAAATAATTACTCATGTGGAGTATATGCCGGTGGTCGTGGTACTACAGGTAATACTCACTATGCTGCAAGACAAGTTACATTAGAAGGTGGCTATATTTATAACCTTATAGGAGGAGCATTCACATCAAGCAATAGAAATACTATGAATGACTCATATCTATTTATTAAAGGTGGAAAAGTAGACCTTGTAGTAGGAGGAGCCGGAGTATCTGAAACATATGGTAACAGAATTGTTGCAGTAACAGGTGGACAAGTTAACTATGGTGTATTCGGTGGATCTAATGGAAACAGTGGAGATGGTTCAAATAGTAGAAAAGGTACACTAGACGGAAATACATTTGTATACATCGGAGGAACTGCTACAATCGGTGGAGGTAATTCAACAGGATTATTCGAAGTATTACCAGGTAATGTATTCGGTGCCGGAAATGGTAACTCATCAGTATCAACAATCGGATCAGTAGAAAACTCTAGAGTACTTATAAATGGAGGAACAATCCAAGGAAATGTCTACGGAGGAGGAAACTACGGAGCAGTTGGAGGTTCTACATCAAGTGATTCAGTTACTACAGAAGTAAGAATAAACGCTGGACAAATAAATGGCTCTGTCTATGGTGGAGGAAACCGTAACGGAGCAGGAACATCTAGTGTTAATGCAGCTATTACTATCGGAGTAAATGGTGGAACAATAGATGAATCAGTATTTGGAGGTTCAAGTGTTAAAGGAATAATTTATGGAAGCACTAACGTAACAGTAAACGGTGGAACTATAAAGACAGACGTTTATGGTGGTGGTGAAGGTGGACACCAAAATAACAACAATCCAGGTACTTATGTAAGAGATAATGTAAGCGTAACTATTGGAAATAATTCAGTTCAAACAACACCTAGAATAGAAGGAAATGTTTATGGAGGATCTGCTTTCGGTACAGTAAATGGTACAACAGAAAACGGAAGCTTTACTAATTCAAAATCAACTAATGTAACAGTTAATAAAGGTGTTATTGTTAATAATGTCTTTGGTGGAAGTAAAGGAGGTATAGTAAGTAATGTAACTTACACTCCAAAAGAATATGGTGCCATCACAGTAACAATTAATGGTGGTTCAATAGGTAAAGTATTTGGTGGTAATGACCTAGTAGGAAGCCCTAGTGGAACAGATAAAGTATACTTAAACGGTGGAACTATAGGAAATGCCTTCGGTGGAGGTAACAATACAGGTCAAACAACAACAAACATTTACTTACAAGGATCAACAATAAGTAATAATATATATGGTGGATCTAACGAAAGCGGTAATATCACAACAAGTAACGTAACAGTTACAGCTGGTACAGTTCAAAATATATTTGGAGCTAACAACATCGGAGGTAATACAACAACAACTAATGTAAATGTTAGCGGAGCTACAACAAACCAAAGTATCTATGGAGGAGGAAACGAAGTAGGTGCCGGAACAACAAATGTATCTGTAACAGGTGGTACAATAAGAGAATTTGTATTTGGAGGATCTAACCAATTAGGTACAGTAACAGAAACAAACGTAACAATTGATACATCACAACATTTAGTTGGTGTATATGGTGGAAATAATGCCGGAGGAAATACAGTAACTGCCAATGTACTAATCGAAGAAGGAAATATAGATTCTGTATATGGTGGAGGATATAAAGCAGTAACAGGATCAACAAATGTTGAAGTTACAACTGGAACAATTACAGATTTATTCGGTGGAGGAAACTTTGCAGCTGTAACAGAAACAGACGTTGAAATAAATGATGGAACATTTGGAAATGTTTACGGTGGTGGAAATAGAGCCGATGTCCAAACAAATACAGGAGTATCTATAAAAAATGCCGATGTATCTGGAAATGCCTTCGGTGGAGGAAATCAAGGAGAAGTTTTAGGAAATACAAATATAAGAGTAAAAGACTCATCTATAGAAGGAAGCCTATATGCCGGAGGAAATCAAGCATATGTTAGAGGTAATACAACAGTAACATTAGAAGGTACTAGTACAATAGGAACAGTAAATTCTACATCTCCAAATGGATCAGTCTTCGGATCAGGAAACTCTGCTGGTACAGGTTCTTCACAAACAGCAGCAACATCAACAGTAAACATAGTAGGTGGAACAATCTATCGAAATGTCTATGGTGGAGCTAATACATCAGTAGTTTATGGAGCAGCAAATGTTAATATAGGAACATCAGCAGTTAATATAAACGGATTAGATGAAGAAAATATTTTAATAAAAGGAACAGTATTTGGTGGAGGAGAATCAAATGCATCAGGATCTCCTACATATGACTATACAGCTATATCCGTAACACAAGAAATTGACATTAATATAAATGGAGAAGGCTATACTGAAAACTCACATACATTCCAATTACAAGGTTCAATCTTCGGTTCAGGAAATGCCTCATCATCAAGTGGTACATCATCAATTTATATTAAAAAATTAGGTACATTAGCTAGTCCTAGTGAAAATATATCTATTCAAAGAACACAAAACTTAACAATAGATGAATCAGTTATTCATTTAACAGGTGCAAAAGATACAACAAACAAATACTCAGATGACTTATATTCATTCAGTTTGATAGGTAAGAGACTTGCACAAGATTCTTCAATTGGTGGTTTAACAATCAAAAATAACACAACATTATTACTAGACCAAAATGCAAACCAATTAGTATCATTTACATCAGCAGTAGATGTAGAAGAAGGCGGAGTAGTAACTCAAGAAGTTGCAGAAGTAAATATAAATGATCAAACAAAACTTGTTACAAAGAATGTAGATAACAGAGTATATATGTTAGCTAATAAAAACTTAAATGTTGC
Organism: Bacilli bacterium; assembly: GCA_017519965.1. The sequence goes on along the minus strand of JAFWRK010000001.1, from coordinate 87,801 downwards.
ACTTGATGAAGATGCTACAGAATATGGTAAAGTAACAGGTATGACATTCTTTGGAATGTATAGAAACTCTGCGGGAAATATTACACAAACTGGAGTTTATGATTGTTCAAGATATACATATGGAACATCAAGTAATGCATCAGATTTAGTAATAGGTAGTTCTTATGTATTAGGACAACATACTACAAATCATGATATTACAAAAGATGGATTCTATACTAACTACTTAGATGAAGAAACAAACTATAACGTAGTTAGAACAGCTTATATAGTACCAACTCCAGATAATACAAATTACTACAGATGGCAAATAGGTACAGAATCAATTGAATATGAATTTATAATGACTGCATCTAAATACCTATCTATGGGTACTCATGCATTATCATTAATTGATTTCCCTAATGGAGATACAAAATTCACAGTATTACAATTTGATGATTCAGAATTCCAAAGTGATTTAACATTAGTTGATGAATCACAAGTACCAAAATTTGCAAGAGTAGGTTCAACAGAATCTAAAAAATTTGGTCTTAATATGAAGAGTGAAACAACTGAATGGACTGGATTTAAGAAAACATCTTTCTTAAGTGCTAATGGTGGTTCATATACCGGTGATCAAGTTTATTTAACAAACTCTGAAGCAGGTGCTGCATCATTAATGTTCTATTTATATCATGCTAAGAACATTGAGATGGAAGGTGATCTAGGAACATTAAAGATCACTATGGAAGCAGAGACTCCAAAAAACGGTTATGAAATGGATGTAAAAATAGTTACTATTAAGATTAATATAATAGCTCAAGCTCATAATGATGGAGATCAATACGATGCAAGTATTACTTATGGTAAGAAATATTCAATGCCAATTACAACAGCTGTTAATATTACTCCAAAATCACAATTTACAGAGTATTATTCACTAATATCTAATAAACCTAAGGCTGATGTATATGGTGCAAATAATGATAATTATCGTACACTAGTATCTAGTTATGTTTTACCAGTTGGTACAACAATAACAATGCTTGATGTATCAGGAGAAACTCCAAAGTATTATTACTATGAAGTTGATTCAACAAATTATCAACAAAAAGTAAATCAATTAGCTGTAGATCACGAAGTAACTTATCGATTGTCGGACTTCTTAGCAATGGATACTACAACATCGACGAATAAGTATAGTGATACCGCAATGAACACTGCTTATTATGATAATGATTTAGGAATGGCTTATGAAGAGTTCTTGTTCATATTCGATTTCAAAGGAGCAAATATAACAACTGCTCAATTAGATAACGAAATGTTATTTGAAATGCGTAATTCACAAGACAGAACTACAATAAGTGTTTTAGAGAAACGTTTGGAAGATAGAGCTATGGTATTCAATATATATACAACATCAAATATAGCATTATCTCAAACAGTAACAACAGCAAATACAAATTATTATTATGATAGTCCAAATACTACAATATATACTTCAGAAGTATCATACTCAACTAGTGGAACTAACATAAAAGTTATCGATACTAACTATGAAGCAAGTTGTATGGGTGTCAATATTCAGTTCTTCAATAGTCAAGGAAATAGTGTAAGTTCATCAATGTTATCAGGTAGTAAGGTAACAATAAATAATGTAGACTATTTCGTAGATAGTGATGGAGTATTTAGAATTAAATTAGCTGATAAAGTTACAAGGTTAACAAGAAATCTTAACATTACAGTAGATTCATTGTTACCAGCAGGTAATTATACAGTAAAATATTCAATTATAGCATCTCCAGATGGATTACATTCATCAGAATTAGATACTCCTACATACACACAAAATATTCAAGTAGTAAGTGCTAATAATGAGATTACAGTAGATAATCATGATAAAACAAAAATCTTCTATAGAGAAACAGAACAAAACGAATTAGGTACAAACACTAACACATATGTAATCAAATATAGATCATCATTAAATAATACTAATTTAAGGTTAAGTATATATAAGAGAAAAACTGATACATATGATTCAACACAATATGAAGAAATAGATCATACAATGGTAATTGCAACAAGTTTATCTAGAACATTGTCTCCTACTAGTCCATATGAAGTAGCAATACCATTTGGAGCATCTCCAAGAAGTGTATCACTAGAAATTGATAGTGGAGTTCCTAGTGGAACATATAAATTAGTATTTAAACTATGTGATGGAGATCAAGTTGTAGACACAGATGAGGCATACTTAATAGTTAAAAAAGAAGTTGTTTCGAACTAATATGTATGTTAAAATTAGGATGGTGATAAAAAGATGAAAAGATTGGGATCATTTATTTTAGGAATAGTAGAAGTATTAATCATAGCATATGTAATATTCCTTACTGGATGTTTACTATTTGTAAATGATTATGGTTATACACAATTTGGAGATTATACTCTAGTAGAAGTTAATAAAGGACAAGCAACTTTATTAGATGGAGTAGAACAAGGAGATTTATTAATAATTAAGAATGATAAAAACATTCAAGTGGGTAGTGTAATTTATTATTACAGTGTTATTAATGATCAATATTATGTTAAAAGAGCTCCAATAACAGAAGTAAAAGATGATGGTTTCGGACAAATCTATTCATTAGATGTTAAAAATGTAGGAGAAACATCAACAGTAAATGATAGAAAAGTAATTGGTAATTACATTTCAATTCATAGACATCTAGGTAAAATATTAAAAGCATTAGAGTCTAAAATGGGATTCCTATTCTTAGTATTATTACCAATGATGTGTATCTTCATATATCATGTATACTCATTTATAGTATTATTAAAATTTGAGAAGAATGATTTTATAGAAGAAATAGAAATACTTGAAGAAAAAAAATAAGGATAAAAAATCCTTATTTTTTTTTATGATATATTCAAATTGAGTTGTAATTATGATATAATTACATCAAACTAGGTGAAAATATGAAAGATAAAAGAAAAGTAACATTGATTATATTTTTATTAATTCTATGCTTTGCCTACTTAGTAGTAAGAGGAGCCCAAGGAGCATATGAATCAATCGTATCAGCTACAGCTCATAATAATATAGCTAGATGGTCTATAAAAGTCAATGATCAAGAAATAACTAATAATTCAAATACAATTAATTTAACATATACAATGAATACTCTTAATAATATTAGAGCAGGAAAAGTAGGACCTGGAGCTATATTAACATATCCAGTAACAATAGATGCATCAAGTAGTGATGTAGCTATACTACTTACTTTTTCAATAACAGACAAATCAGTAAATACTGACAAATATCTAACATTGACTAGTATACAATCAAATAACTTAACAATAGTTAGAACTGGTCCTTCAGCATATTCAGCAATTATTAATAAGTCATCACTATCAACAGTAAAAAACTTAACAATAGTATTAGAATGGATAGATGATGGATCACTAATAGAATATAAAGAAGATACAACAAGTGACAGCTTTGCAGAAATAAATCTAAATGCAATACAATATACAGGAGAGACACTAATACCTTACAACGAATAGCAGGTGATATAATGGTTAAACTTATTGAATTAATAGGTGAAGAAAGAGTAAAGAACATAATGAAAGTTTCATTAGTACTCCTACTTTTCCTTTTACTAGGTACATTCTTTGCACAATCATATGCAAAATATGAAACAAATGCTAAATTAAGTGCAAATATTGATAAAGCAATATATTTATTAAAAGATGAAAAATTAACATTTAATATAGATCCAGAAGCAATAATACCTAGTGATACAGCTTATCAATATACATTTACAGTATCCAATTATAATGATACAGAAAATGGGGATATTAACTTAAAATATTATATTCAATTAAAAACAACTACAAATCTACCAATAACACTTAAATTAGTTAGAAATGAACAATATAGTGCTAGCGCAACAAATATAGCAAATGGATATACTTTAGTACAAGACGAAGATAATGCCTGGTATAAACTATATACTAAATCACCAACATATGAATTCCAATATAATGTTAGAAGAAAAGACACTTACATTTTAGTAGTAGAATATCCATTAGTATATAAAACATATTTACAATATGCAGGAGTACCTGAAAACATAGAAGTAGCAATTTATTCAGAACAAAAAGTATAAAGGAGAACAATATGAAGTTTATTAGAAAACACAAAATAATAAGTACTTCAATATTACTGGTATTAGTAGCAGTATTTATAGTAGGAGTAGTTTATGCTAAATATATCTACAATATTATTAATAACTATATACTAGAAACTAAGAGATTTTACTTCAATAGTTCAGTATTATCTATAAATAATAAACAATATCAAATTAATAACTGGAATGGTATTAGTTCATACTTCGTAACCGTTGAAGTTAGTAATAAAAAAACAGATGAAAGATATACTAATAGTGATATAGAATATACTATAAGTGTAGAATGTGATGAAACAAAATTAACATGTACAACAAGTAAGTCAAGTGGAACAATAAGAAAAGAATCTCATACAGACAGTTATCAAGTAACAATAACTCCTAAAGTAAGTTTTTCAGCAGGAGAATCAATTAGTTTTAAAACAATTGCTAAATCTACATATCCATATGAGAAAGAATTATCTGCAACATATACATTAAATGTTGTTAATAGTAGGTTCACATATTATATAGATGATGCCGCTGGAGAATTAGCATTAAATCTAAACTTAACTAATTCAATGGCATATTATGAAGTAGAGCAAACCTTTGGAACACATACCGCTGGATCAACTTTGTCACAAGAAGACTATGAAACATTATCTGATACTGATAAAGCAAAATGCTTCTCAGCGAAAGTAACTTTAACATTTGATCCAAACGTTGTAATACTTGATTCAACTGATGAATCAATAAAGAATAGATTATCCACGGGATATCAAGAAACAACGATAAATGGAAAAAACTATGTATCAAAATATACATTTAAAGTAGACGCTGCAACAAATAAAAAAATAATCTTTTATAAGAATAATCCGTCGAATAATTATACATATCCAATAACAAATCCTAATTCAATTGTTACAGTGGATGTAGTATTAGCAAGAGAATAAAATATTGTATTAATAACTTTTATTAGAAAAATATATATGCTATAATTTAGTAGAGAATAGATAGTTGGTGGTTGGAATGAACAATATAGTAGAATCATATAAAAAATTTAAAACCTATTACCTAAAAAAAATAGGTATGACTTTATATAATTCTAGTCAAGAAGAAATATCATATAAAATTCTTACTAGATATATAGACAACTATTTTAATTCAAAATTTTATAATATATATGAAACAGTAGAAGATGGAATACCATTTTCTTTTGGAGTTTTAAAAGAAGAGTTTATTAATCTTGAAATAGAATTAGTAGAAAATGATAAAGAACATACTAAACAAATAAAAGAATTAAGAAAAGTAGCTTACTTCTTATGTTGTTTAGATAATATATATCCAGATAAAGATGAATTAAGACAAGTATTAGAAGAAGAAATAGAAAAAAATCAATTTATTAGTATTATTTTAGGTAAGAAAACTAAAAAAGAACAATTTATTAAAGAATTCACTAATATGACTATTAAAGAAAATAAAATATTTGATACAGAGTTAAATGAATTCTTTGAACTAACAACTCATAAGCAAAATAATATAGTTATTATTGATATGAGCTATGATATTAAAGTGCTTCACAGTTATAGAAAAACATTAGTAAATCAAGTATATAAAGACAATAAACTATATATAAAGAAAGCAATGAATATATTAAATAAGTTATCATTTAAAGTATTAAAAGATAAATGTATGGGATATGAAGAAGACGTAAGATATATAGTATTACTTGAAAATGCAGCTGTAGTTGATGGAGATATATGCAAAGAAATAAAAGATATAGTAAATGATACATTTATGATAAAAAAAATAGGTATTGGACTAACAGATGAAATATTATTCACAAGAAATAGAGTGTTCAATAATAAAGTAAAAATATCATGTTATAGAGACATGACATATGTAAATGATATAGATAAAAAGTTCGCAACTATATTGACACTACCAATTGAATTTTTTATAGTTACAAGCTATAAAACTAAGAGAGAAACTGATATAATTAGTTATGCTGATACTGATAATAGAATAGTAATATACGAGGAGGAAGCTTGATGGATACATTTGTAAGATTTCTTTATGAATTTATGTCCGTATTCTTTGAAGGTTTTCTAGGAATATTCAAAGGAATAATTCTAGGTTTCATTCAAATGTTCAATGTAAGAGAATATGGATACGTAATATCAATGTATAGAGAAGACTTCAAAATGGGAGAATGGATATTAGTAGTTATAGCTATCATAGTATTAGCAGTAATACTAACACTAATTCTTTTATTAGGATGGTTCATAATAAGAAAATACATTAGATTTAGAAAAACACTAGTAGAACAAGAATCAATGTTAGAAGAGATAGGTAACTTAAATAAAGAAGTAGCTAAATTATCAAATGAAAAAGATAAGATCTTAGCTATGAAAGTATCTCAATTAGGACTTAAACCAGATGAAGCTAACATAACAGATGAAGAAGATGTATCCGAAGGTGAGAAGAAAGACGTTGACTTATCTAACATCAGATTTAGTAAATTACATGAAATTGATGTTGAATATGCTAATTATAAACCAGTTAACTATGGCAATACATTCACATTACAAGAGTTAGTTGAACATTTTAGAAACTTTGCAGCATCAAAATTAAGACTATATTATACAAGTGATATGATTAGATTATTTATTTCAGGTTTAAGCTGTACTAGATTAGTTATCCTACAAGGTATTTCTGGTACTGGTAAAACTTCCTTAGCTTATGCCTGGGGTAAATTTATAAAGAACGATGCAATTATCGCATCAGTACAACCATCTTGGAGAGATAGAACAGAGCTTTTTGGATACTTCAATGAATTTACTAAAAAGTTCAATGAAACAGACGTATTAAAAGGTTTATATAAAGCTAATTACACTGATGATGTATATGTAACAGTACTAGATGAAATGAATATCGCCCGTGTCGAGTATTATTTCGCAGAAATGTTATCTATTCTAGAAATGCCTAGCCGTGATGAATGGATAATTGAGTTAGTTCCAAGTACATGGGATTCAGATCCAAAACTATTAAAAAATGGTAAATTACAAATTCCTGGTAACATGTGGTATATTGGTACAATCAATAACGATGACTCTACATTTGCCGTTACTGATAAGGTGTACGACCGTGCCATGCCAATAGATATCAACGATAAAGGACAAGTATTTGACCCAATTGATATGGACTCATTAGATATTAATAGTTCATATCTAGAAGGATTATTTAAAGCAGCAAAAGAAAAGAATAAATTATCAGCTGAGATGGAAAAGAAAATTGAAGATATGGATAATTATGTTATTAAACATTTCCGTATAGCTTTCGGTAACCGTATCGTTAAGCAGATGAGAGATTTCGTAGCAACATTCATAGAATGTGGTGGAACAGAAGTAGATGCAGTTGACTACTTCATAGCAAGAAAGATCTTCAGAAAATTTGAACAATTAAATATAGCTTATATTCGTGATGAAATCGATGATTTCGTTAAATGGCTAGATCAAGCATTCGGTAAAGAACACTTTAATGAATGTAAAGAGTACCTATTAAGACTTAAGAAAATGGTATAGTATAAATTAGAAAAAAGAATGGGGTGATGATATGGATGAAGAGAAGAACTTCCTCGAGAGTATAAATGCAACCTTAAATATAGATAGAGACTATATTAATCAAAAATTTGATTACGAATGGTTGGAAAAAGTAGAAGAAGTAGTACCATATATTGATAATATCTTAAGAAACCCCAAAAGATTCATCATAAATGAAGAAGAGGTTGTTAAAGTTGAACTTGCCAGAAGAACAACAGTAGAATCAATTATTCACCTTACACAACATACTAACTTTATACAAGATTATGATAAAAAAACTGGAGATGTAAAGCCATCAAAAGTATTAAATATCAACAGGGATGAATCTCTTGATACATATGAAAATAGATTTATATATACATTATTAGGTAATCTTGAATTATTCTTTAATGAAAGAGTAGAACAGTCAGGAGATAAATCGCATTTTAGTGATAAAAAAGTAATAAAATATGCAGGTAATGCAAAAGTAGGAACAGAAAATATCAATATTAATATTGATATTAATTCCTTTGATAAAAGTGAAGAAGAAGTAAAAAGCTCGACAGGAGAAAGTTTTTCTGAAAGAGTTGCAAAAGTAAAAGTACAATTAGATGGATTTAAAGCTTCTGAATTGTATAGAACCCTTCATAGACTTCATGTACCACCAGTACGTTCTCCTATTCGTAAGACTAACGTTATCTTAAAGAACCCTAACTTCCAAAAGGCTGAGGAGTTATGGAACTACATTCAATTATTTGAATCAAAAGATAAAAAAGAAGCTTCTAAATCAAATTACTATGATGATGGAGTTGTAAAACAAGATTATGACTCAGTATTCTTAATGTTATATAATTATAATAAGCTTATCAGTACAGAGAAACCAAACACTAAGTTTGAAAGAAAAATAGCTGAAATGAGTGAAGCTTTTATTAATAACATATTAGATAGTAGTGAAACAATAAATGAAGAAGATTTAAAAGAAATATTTATTAAAAAAATAGATAAAATTAAAGATGATAACAAGAAAAAATATGCCTATATTTTTGATGTGTTTGAAGATAGATTATCTAGAGAAGATGACAAATTTAGTAATCTACTAAAATATATGGAAAAAGAGGATTAGAATGACAAGAAAAGGATTTAAAGTATTTACAACTATAAAAACAATAATTGATGTAATTTTTATAATAATTATTGCTCTATATATTGCAGTAGTACTAATACAAAGATTTTCAGGTAATAAAAGTGTCTTTGGATACAGACTATACAATGTTGCATCTGAAAGTATGGTTCCAGTATATAAGGTTAATGATATAATAGTAGTAAAAGATTGTGATCCAGAAACTTTAAAAGTTGGAGATGACATAGCGTATTTAGGAGAAAAATTAGGATTGGGTGGTAAGATAATTACCCATAGAATAATAAAAATAGAAGATAATAATGGTGTAACAGAAATAACTACTAAAGGTGTTAATAATGCCTTAACAGATCCTCCTATTAAGACTAAACAAGTAGTTGGAAAAGTAGTTGGAGTAGTACCAATAATATCTTCAATAAATGCCATAATAATGACACAAGCTGGATTCTTCTTTCTAGTATTTGTACCAGTAGTATTAATGGCATGTATGGAAATTGCAGAAACTGTAATAGATAATAAAATAGAAAAGAAAGAACTAATAGAAATAAAAGATTAACTAGAAATGAGTTGATAAATTGAAGAAATTAATGAATCGACAATTAACTCCAGAAGAAAAAGAATACTTCAAGAAAAATAGAAAATTAGTAATAATCAGAAGTATATTATTAATTGGATTTCTATTAGTATTCAATGTTTTCGCATGGTTTATTTACATATCAAAAGTAAGCACAACTATGGATATACACGTTTTAAGTTGGGATGTTGTTTTCTCAGAAGGTGGAACTAGTGTAAAAGACGTTAATCTTAATGTTGATATATTTCCAGGTATGGATGAGTATTCACATACATTAAGTGTTAATAACTCGAGTGAAACTTCAGCAAGTCTTTACTTTACAACAAATAGTGTTAAATTATTTGGACAAGAACTAATAACACAAAGTATGCAAGAACATGATAAAATTGTCATGCTAGCAACATCACTACCATTTGAAATCACATACGATGTATCAAGTGATGTATTAGGAGAATCCGGAAACGAATCATTTACAATTACAGTAAATTGGGATTATGAAGAACAAAATGCATACTTTAAAGTACCATCAGTATTCACTTTTGATTCAGATTTAACTTATTATAGAAAGTCTGGAAGTACTTATACCGCAGATTCAACTATAACTAGTGCTAACTACTCAGCAAATGTAGCTAACTTATATTTAGAAAAAGATGAAATAGATAGTTATATTGGAGAAAAGTGCGGAATATACCAAAGTACTTATAATAAGAGTTGTTTAGAGTTACATGGTGTATTAACAGCAGAACAAGAAGATACAGGAAATTAAAAAGAAAGGTTAAAACCTTTCTTTTTTTTAACTACTAACTTGTGTTAAGTGGAATGTTACTAAGACATCAGCATTAGCAGTACCACCGGTAGCTGCTGCTGTATCAGCTTGATTATTCATTGTATCAGTACCATCATCTATCCAACTAAAGAAAACTCTAACTGTAGTAGATGCAGTATTATGGGTAATAGTACCACTAACAGTACCATTTGATATAGTTTGTACATTACTAAAATCATTAACTGCATAAGAATCTATTTTTAAATCTGCTATTGTAGAAGCGTTTAAACTACCAATACCTATCTCATAAGTAAATGAAACATCAGCATTAGTAGCATCGATAACTACATCAAAATAACCAGAGCTACCCGGAGCTAATACATTAGCATTAACATTAGCATTACTATTAATTGTTGGAGTTATATTATTTGTAAGAGTAGTTTTATTTCCTATATCTTCATTGTTTATTTTAATATTCCATCTAGCAACTGTATTATTAACATTAACAGTAGCAAACTTACGATACTTTGCATAAGCTTCTTGGAATAAGAATAAACAAACTAGAAACAAGAGTAAGAAAATAAGAATTTTCTTTTTACTACTCGTGTTCTGTGCTTGTACACTCATAGTCTCCACCTCTATTATAATTTTACCACAGATATAAATAAAAAAACTATAAATTAAATAAAAATATTAAAATTTGACTATAATGCATTAATTTTACATATAAGAGAAAACTAAAAATAAGAGGAATTTTACTTTTTAATTAAAGAAAGATTTGATATAATAAGCGGGAGGTGTTAGTATGGACAAAATTATAATTAAAGGAGCTAGAGAAAATAACTTAAAGAATGTAAATATAGAGTTACCAAAAAACAAGTTAATAGTTATGACAGGATTATCAGGATCAGGTAAATCATCATTAGCTTTTGATACTATTTATGCAGAAGGTCAAAGAAGATATGTAGAAAGCTTATCTGCATATGCTAGACAATTTTTAGGTAATTCTGAAAAACCAGACGTAGACAGTATAGAAGGATTATCACCAGCAATCTCAATAGATCAAAAAACAACATCTAATAATCCAAGAAGTACAGTAGCAACAGTAACAGAGATATATGATTATTTAAGATTATTATTTGCACGTGTAGGTACTCCTATTTGTCCTAATCATAATATACCTATAACTTCTCAAAGTGTAGAAGAAATGACTAACAAAATATTAGAATATCCAATAGGAAGTAAAATAATAATAATGTCTCCAGTAGTATATGGAGAAAAAGGGACACATAAAGATACATTAGATAACTTACAAAAAGAAGGTTATGTAAGAGTTAGAATAAATGGAGAAATGCATGACCTTAGTGATGAAATAGAATTAGAAAAAAATAAAAAAGATAAAATAGAAGTAGTAATAGATAGAATTGTAATAAAGGAAGATTCTAGAGCAAGACTATTTGAAGCCATCGAACAAGCAACCAAACTAAGTGGAGGAAAAGTAGTAATTGAATTACTAGGAGATGAACATAAGGAAGTAGTTTTCTCAGAACAATTTGCTTGTCCATATTGTGAATTTAGTTTACCAGAACTAGAACCTAGAATGTTTAGTTTTAATGCTCCATATGGTGCCTGTCATGATTGTAAAGGACTAGGAGTAAAACTACAAATAGATGAAGACTTAGTCATACCTGATAAAACACTAAGTATTAATGAAGGCTGTATTAAAACACTAAGTGATGATCAAGATGGTATCTATTATAAACAATTAGAAATCTGCTGTAATCATTACAAAATAGATATGGATAAACCATTTAATAAATTAACAAAGAAAGAAAGAGATATAGTACTTCATGGGTCACCAGATGTAATAAGATTTAATTATAAAACAAAGGGTGGAACTACATACAATAAATTAGATGTATATGAAGGAATTATAAATAATCTAGAAAGAAGATATATGGAAACATCTTCTGAATGGATAAGAGAATGGTTAGATAATTATATGGTTGAATACACATGTGATACATGTAATGGATCAAGATTAGATGACTCAGTATTAAGTGTAAAAATTAATAAAAAGAATATATATGAAATGACTAAGATGAGTATTAAAGACTTATTAGTATTTCTTAATAATTTAAAATTATCAGAAGAAAAAGCTCAAGTAGCAGATTTAGTATTAAAAGAAATAAAATCAAGACTAGAATTTTTATCTAATGTAGGATTAGAGTATTTAACACTAGATAGAAGTGCAGGAACATTATCAGGAGGAGAAGCACAAAGAATCAGATTAGCTACTCAAATAGGATCACATTTAACAGGAGTTCTATATGTATTAGATGAACCATCTATAGGATTACATCAAAGAGATAATGAAAGATTAATTAATTCTCTTAAAGAAATGAGAGATTTAGGTAATACATTAATAGTAGTAGAACATGATACAGATACTATGTTAGCTGCTGATTACTTAGTAGATATTGGACCCGGAGCAGGAGAAAATGGTGGAAAAATAATGGCTCAAGGAACACCAGAAGAAGTAATGAAAAATGAGAATTCAATCACAGGTCAATACTTAAGTGGTAAAAAATGTATAGAAGTTCCTAAAAACAGAAGAAAAGGAAATGGAAAGAAGATATCAATTAAAGGAGCTTCTGAACATAATCTAAAGAATATAGACGTAGATATACCATTAGGTACACTAACATGCATTACAGGAGTATCAGGATCAGGTAAATCAACTTTAATAAATGATATTTTAGTAAAGCAAATATCTAAAGAATTATATAATTCAAAAGAAAGGCCTGGCAAGTTTAAAAAGATAAATGGAATAGATAATATAGATAAAATAATAGCTATATCACAAAATCCTATAGGTAGAACACCAAGAAGTAATCCAGCAACATACACAGGAGTATTTGATGATATAAGAACTCTATTCACAACAACAAAAGAAGCAAAGATGTTTGGATATGAAAAGAATAGATTTTCATTCAATGTAAAAGGTGGAAGATGTGAAGCTTGCCGTGGAGATGGAGTAAAGAAAATAGAAATGCATTTCTTACCAGATGTCTATGTGCCATGTGAAGTATGTAATGGTACTCGTTATAATAGAGAGACTCTTAACATAAAATATAAAGGTAAGAATATTGCTGAAGTCTTAGATATGAGAGTAACAGAAGCTTTAGAGTTCTTTGAAAACGTTCCAAAAATAAAACAAAAACTTCAAGTTCTAAATGATGTAGGTTTAGGTTATATCAAACTAGGTCAACCAGCTCCAACATTATCAGGAGGAGAAGCAGAACGTGTTAAACTAGCAAAAGAACTACAAAGAAAAGCAACAGGAAAAACACTATTTGTACTAGATGAGCCAACAACAGGATTACATAGTGACGATATAAGCCGTTTACTTGCAATTTTACAGAAAATAGTAGATAATAAAGATACCGTGATAGTTATAGAACATAACTTAGACGTAATAAAAGTATCAGATTATATTATAGATTTAGGACCAGAAGGTGGAGATGGTGGAGGTACTATTGTAGCAACAGGAACTCCGGAGAAAGTTTCAAAAGTAAAAGAATCATATACTGGTCAATTCTTAAAGAGATTACTATAAGGGGTGCCATATGAAGTTAGTTATTATTGAGAAGAATAAAGTTAGAATTAATGCTCTATTTGATTGGTTTTTGTATATGGTAGGTTATACATTAGTATTTATAATTGCTACTAGTTTATTTAAAAGTGTACAAATAAAAGGAGACCATAGAATAATAGTAGCTGCTTTAATAGTATTACTTATCTATGGGCTTAATAAGACAGTTAAACCAATCTTAGTAACATTAACGATTCCAATTACAGGATTAACATTAGGATTATTTTATCCATTCATAAATGTATTTATATTAAAATTAGCAGATTGGATAACTGGTCCAGTATTTAATTTAACAAATATATATGCAACATTTTTTTTAGCTATTCTTTTATCAGTAATGAACTTCATTGCACAAGAGATAGTAAAGTCTATTATAAAGAAGGTGAAACTTCATGGATAGAGTAGCTATAGATTTAGGAGTAATCCAAATATATTGGTATTCAATATTAATATTTGTAGGTATGGTAGTAGCAAGTATATTAATATTTATGGAAGCTAAGAAAAAAGAAATCGATGAAGACTTTCTAGTTAACTTAGCATTTAATACTATTCTAATAGGTATAGTAGGAGCTAGATTATATTATGTATTATTTAATCTACCATATTATATAACAAATCCAATAGAGATACTTGAAATATGGAATGGTGGACTAGCAATACATGGTGGAATAATATCTGGATTATTATTTGTCATCTATTATTGCAAGAAACACAAAGTAAACATAATAGATATATTAGACATAATAGTTGTAGGATTAATAATTGCTCAAGCAATAGGTAGATGGGGTAATTTCTTCAATTGTGAAGCATACGGAGGAGTAACAACATATGATGATTTACTATATCAAGGTATCCCAAAATTTGTAATTGATGGAATGTACATAATGGGTGCATATAGACAACCAACATTTTTCTATGAATCACTATGGTGCTTCTTTGGATTCTTAGCAATGATTATAATAAGAAAACTAAGTAAAACACTAAAAAAAGGACAATTAACAGGATTTTATTTAGTATGGTATGGAATTGCAAGAATAGTAATAGAAGCATTAAGAACAGACTCATTAATGATAGGACCTATTAAGATGGCACAATTAGTATCAGTTATCTTTATAGGAGTAGGAATATACTTATTTGTAAGAAATATTAAAAAACAAGAAGGAAAATATTTATATAAATATGTAGAGCCGAAAGAAGCTCCAGCAATAGTTTATTTTAAATAGAGGTGATGTAAATGCATAAGAAAGTAGTTGTATTTGGAGGAGGTACTGGTATATCATTCCTTCTTCGAGGACTAAAAGATTTTCCTATTGATATTACAGCAGTAATAACAGTATCAGATAATGGTAGATCAACTGGTAAACTTAGACAAGAATTTCATACACCAGCAGTAGGAGATATAAGACAAGTAATAACAAATTTATCATCAATAGATGAACCAATTAAACAAATGATGTCATATAGATTTAAAACATCAAGTGATTTAAATGGTCATGCTGTAGGTAATTTAATTTTAACTTCAATGTTAGATATAACTGGATCATTAAAAGATTCAATTAAAAGTTTAAGTAAATTATTAGATGTTAAACACACAGTACTTCCTATATCTGAAGATTCAGATTTAACACTTATGGGAGAAGATATAAAAGGTAATATTATTGAAGGAGAAGAACAAATAACTGAATCTCCTAATAAAATAAAAAGAATATTCTATAAAGAAGAACCACAAGTATTACCAGAGGTAATCAAAGCTATTAATGAAGCAGACTTATTAATACTAAGTATTGGTAGTTTATATACATCAATATTACCTAACATAATATGTAAAGAAGTACAACTAGCTATAGAAGACTCTAAAGCACCAATTATGTATGTATGTAATGCAGTTACACAACCAGGAGAAACTGATAACTTCACAGTAAGTGATCATGTTAATATGTTAAACTCATATTTACCAAAGAGAAAAATAGATGTAGTAATTGCTAGTAATACAGTTATTCCAAAGAGAATGGCTAAAAAATATGCAACAGAAGAACAAAAAGATCCAGTATTAATAGATTATGAAAAAATAAAAGAAATGGATATAGAGTTAATCGATGATGACTTAATAGTAGTAGAAGATAATAGATTAAGACATAATAGTCTAAAAGTTAGTTCAATGATTTTCTCTTACTTAATGAGATAATGTCTTATACAGTTAGAATAAAAGAAGAAATAGCAACCATCAAAAGTACTAAATCAGAGATGATTGCAGAATTATCTGGATTTATAAGAAACAATGGAACCTACTCAGATAATACAATAATATTAACTACTGAATCAGAAACAACAAAAGAAAGAATAATTAAATTTCTAAAAGACTCATACGAAGTAGAGTCAATAGTGGAAATAAAAGATAGTCTTAATTTTAGTAAAAAAGATTTATTTGTTATAAATATAAATGATAAAGTTGATCTTATATTAAAGGACATTGGCTTTCTAGATGAAGGCGGAGAATTATTAGATATACCACCAACATATATAGTAGGAGCAAATGAAGAAATTAGAGCTTACTTAAGAGGAGTATTCCTAAGTAGTGGAAGTATAAATGATCCTAAGACATCAAGATATCATATGGAACTATTAGTATTTAGTCCAGAAGAAGCTGTTTTTGTTCAAAAGCTATTAAATATATTTGATTTAAATGCAAAAATACTAAATAGAGAAAAAGGATATATGATATATATAAAAGAAGCTGAAAAGATAAGCGACTTTATAAAAATACTAGGAGCTAATAATGCAGTTCTTTATTTTGAAAATGTAAGAATATATAGACATCAAAAAAATAAAGCGAATAGATTAAATAACTGTGAACAAGCTAATATGGATAAAGTATTTGCAACAGCTCAAGATCAACTAAATCAAATAGAGATAATAGAAAAAACTGGTTCTAAAGAACTATTAGATGAAAAAACACTAATAGCTTTAGAATATAGAAAAAAATACCCAGAAAGTTCACTACAAGAATTGGCTGAGATAATATCAGTAGAAACAAATAAACCATTAACTAAATCCGGATTAAATCATAGATTAAGAAAAATAAAAGAATTAGCTAATAAATTAAAGAAACAAGATAATAAATAATCTTGTTTCTTTTTGTATTAAATAATATAATTAAGATATAGTAGGAGAATAATATGGAAAGTGTAATAGAGTTAATTAGAGTAGCAATTTTCTTTATAGGTTGTATACCAGCTTTCTTAATTTCGTCATCTATAAAGTTAATTTTTCCAGCAACAATAGTATCGTTATTACTATTATTATTTGCAATCATAAAAATTAAAGTAAAAAAAATAATATGTTTTATATGTATTATTATAAGTAGTTTTCTTACTAATATGTTTTTTATGAATGAGCAAAACATGATGCTAGAAGAAATAAATCAAAGAACATACAGCTCCCTTTTCGGTATGATAACATTAATACTATTACTTATATATATAGGATTAATTATTTCCTCAGAAAAAAAAGAAAAAAAGAATACTGTAAATGAAGATAAATAAGATTATTAATAGTTATCTATTTATGATATACTAATAATACGAGAATAGAAGGGTGATAATATGATAGAAACAATTGAAGTCACTATTAAAGGTAAGAAGTATGAGCTAACTAAAGGAATTACTTTAGAAGAAGTTGCAAATGTAGCTAAGGATGGTAAATATCCTATTCTTTTAGCTAGAGTTAATAATAGATTAAAAGAATTAACTGCTACATTAACAGAAGATGCAGAAGTAGAATTCTTAGATTTAACAACAAGAGAAGGTAATAGATGTCATATAAGTGGATTAACTTATATCCTTTTATGTGCAATAAAAAAACTATATGGTAGAAAAGCTAACATGTTAGTTCAACATTCATTAGATAAAGGAATATATATTGAAACTAATTTTAAAATAACAAAAGAAAAAGTAGCAACAATAAAAGAAGCAATGCAATCAATAGTAGATGCTGATATGCCTATTACAAAAGTAACAATTGATAGAATAGAAGCTATGAATTATTTTGAAAATATAGGAGATCATACAAAAGCAAGTATTCTTAAGTATAATACTAATACATATATTAATTTATATAGGTTAGGAAATCATTATAATTATTTCTATAACTATATGCCTATATCTACTGAAAGAGTAAAAGACTTTGATTTAACTTTTATTAAAGATAATGGTTTCTTATTAAGATTCCCAACAGTCTATATAAATGACAAGATAAAAGACTATGAGCCACATCCTAATATGTTTGAAGTATTTGAGCAATATAGAGATTGGGCTAAAATAATGAAAATAGAAAATTCTGCTGAACTAAATGAAGTAGTATCAAGTGGAAAGATTAATGATTTAATAAAAATAGATGAGAATCTACAAAGTAGTAGATTACTTAGTATTGCAAAAGAAATTAATGACAAGAAGAATAAAGTAAGAATTGTTTTATTAGCTGGACCTTCATCATCAGGAAAAACAACTACATCTAAGAAGCTATGTATGTATTTAAAAAGCTTTGGTTTAAATCCTAAAGTATTAGGAATGGATGATTACTTTTTAGAAAGAAATCAAACACCTAAAGATGAAGATGGTAACTATGATTTCGAATGTTTAGAAGCACTAGATTTGGATTTATTTGATAAACAAATTGCTAAATTATTAGATGGTGAATCAGTAAAAACACCTACATATAATTTTTATATAGGTAAAAAAGAATATAAACAAGAAATGTTTCTTGAAAAAAATGATATTTTAGTAATAGAAGGAATACATGCTCTAGATAACAAAGTACTAACTAATATTGAAAGAAATAAAAAGTATAAAATATATATTTCAGCTCTTACTGAAATTAATATGGATGATCACAACCGTATTTCAACAACAGATAATAGATTATTAAGAAGAATAATTAGAGACAATAGGACTAGAGGACATCCAGTAGAAGAAACACTAGCTATGTGGAAGAGTGTAAGAGAAGGAGAAGAAAAATATATATTCCCATATCAAGATGAAGCTGATTCAACATTTAATTCAGCATTAATATATGAATTGGGAGTATTAAAAACTTATGTTGAACCACTTCTTTATTCAGTGCCAGCAGACTCTGAATATTATGAAGAATCAATAAGATTGTTAAATTTCTTAAGACTATTCTTACCAATCCCATCAGATGCTATTCCTGAAGATTCTATAATTAGAGAATTTATTGGAGGAAGTTATTTTGAGTAAAAAAAATATCCACAGAAATTGTGGATATTTTTATTTATTATTTTTTTCGTTTTCTTCAAGACAAGCTTCTATCATACTAACAATAACATTATTAAAAGAAGTATTATTATCTTTAGCTATTTTTTCAATCTTATTTACCAATTCTTCCCTTATATATAAAGACTTGTAAACAGAAACTTTCTCTTTTTTATTAATTTTTGGTATAAAATCCATACATATCACCTACTAATATTGTAATATTTATATAAGTTAAAAAATATATTAGAAAATATACTAGAAAAATCTAATATATATTGTTATAATCAAAATAGAAAGGAGAATTAGAAAGTATGGATAATAATACTAAGGTTTGTAAGCATTGTAAAGAACAAATAGCAAAAGGAGCAAAAAGATGTCCTAAATGTGGAGGAAAGTTAGGAATGCCAAAATGGATTATAGCAATTATTGTAATTGTTATAATTGGTGTAATAGCAGGAGCTGGAAGCAGTGGATCATCATCAACAGAATCAGGAAGTGTTGAAAAAGCTGAAAAGTTTACTTTACTTGAACATAATGTATCTGATGAATCAAATGATTTTGCTATGTATATAGAAGGAAAAGTTCAAAACAATAAAGATAAAGATTATGACTATGCACAAATTACTTTTACTACATATGATGCAGAAGGAAACACCCTTGGTACATGTATGGATAACGTGAACAATTTAAAAGCAAATGGTACATGGAAGTTTAAAGCTATATGTACAGAGAGCATTAATCAAATAGATCATTATGAATTAGACGAAATTACAGGTTGGTAGATTACTATTTAATATCTCCAATTATATAAAAAATATCCACAATTTCTGTGGATATTTTTATTTACATTTCATTTTGTCAAAATAAGTCTATCTTGTTGAAAGAAAAAAAATTAGATAATATAATAAAATCATGGAGGATAGATAAAATGATAAAGGTAGCAATCAATGGATTTGGTAGAATCGGAAGATTATGTTTCCGTTTAATGGAAGAGAATCCAGAATTTGAAGTAGTTGCAATCAATGATTTAACAGATGCAGAACAATTAGCTTACTTACTAAAATATGATACAAACCACAGAAATTATCGTATCGACGAAATATCATTTGAAGGAGATATGATAGTAGTAGGTAACAGAAAGGTTAAAGTATACGCTGAAAAAGATCCAGCACTATTACCTTGGAAAGACTTAGATGTAGATGTAGTATTTGAATGCACTGGTCTATTCTGTTCTGATGAAAAGGCAATGGCTCATATTAATGCTGGAGCAAAGAAAGTTATTATTTCTGCACCAGCTAAAGGTGATGTTAAAACTGTAGTATACAATGTTAATCATGAAATATTAACTGGAGATGAAAAAATTATTTCAGCAGCAAGTTGTACTACTAACTGTTTAGCACCAGTTGTTGATGTATTAGACAAAGAATTTGGAATTAATAAAGGATACATGACAACAGTTCATGCTTATACTAATGATCAAGCAACATTAGATGTAGCTCATAAAAAAGGAATTAAGGCTCGTCGTGGAAGAGCTTGTGCAGCAAATATTGTACCAGCTTCAACAGGAGCAGCTTCTGCAATTGGAAAAGTATGCCCTAACTTAGATGGTAAATTAGAAGGAACAGCTATGAGAGTACCAGTACCAACTGGATCAGTAGTAGATTTAGTTCTTGAATTAGGTAGAAATACAACAGCAGAAGAAATTAATTCTGTATTAAAAGCTCATACAAATGAAACACTTGAATATACTGACGATCCAATTGTTTCAAGTGACGTAATTGGAAGACGTTGCGGTTCTCTAGTTGATGGTTTATCTACATCAGTATTAGAAGTAGATGGAAAACAATTAGTAAAAGTAGTATCATGGTATGATAATGAAATGTCATATACTGCTCAAATGGTTAGAACTGCTAAATATTTAATGAGTAAATAAAAGTCAAAAAGGAGGTTTCTCCTTTTTTTTATTGTTAAATAGTGATATACTCAAATTATGACAGGAGGATTGTAAATTGAAAACAATTAAAGATTTAGAATTAAATAATAAGAAGGTCTTAATAAGATGCGATTTCAATGTACCAATTAAAGAAGGTAAAATAGTAGATGATACTAGAATAGTAGGAGCAATACCTACAATTCAATATGCTTTAGATCATAATGCTAAAGTAATTCTAATGTCACACCTTGGAAGAGTAAAAGAAGAAGCTGATTTAGAAAAGAATAATTTAGCTCCAGTAGCAGTAAGATTAAGTGAATTACTAAATAAGGAAGTTAAATTTGTTAATGCAACTAGAGGAGAAAAATTAGAAAATGCCATTAATAATATGAATGATGGCGATGTAATATTAATGCAAAATACTCGTTATGAAGATTTAGATGGTAAAAAAGAAAGTTCAAATGATCCTGAACTAGGAGCTTATTGGGCATCACTAGGAGATGTCTATATTAATGATGCATTTGGAACTATTCATAGAGCTCATGCATCAAATGTAGGAATACCAACAAATTTACAAGAAACATCTGCATTTGGATTCTTAATTGAAAAAGAATTAAATGCATTAAGTATTTTAGATAATCCTGAAAAACCATTTATGGTAGTATTAGGAGGAGCAAAAGTAGCTGACAAAATTGGAGTAATAGAGAATTTAGTAACAAAAGCAGATAAAATACTTATCGGTGGAGGAATGGCATTTACATTCTTAAAAGCTGAAGGATTCAATATAGGAAAGTCATTATTAGATGCCGAAAGTCTAGACTTCTGTAAAGATATCTTAGCTAAATATCAAGATAAGATTGTATTACCTGTTGATGTAGCAGTTACAAATGAATATACAAATGATGAAGAATATAGAGAAAAAGATATAACTGATTTAACAGATGATGAAATGGGATTAGATATTGGATCTAAAACTTTAGAATTATTTGAAAATAATTTAAAAGAAGCAAAATCAGTTATTTGGAATGGACCATTAGGAGTCTATGAATTTGATAAATATAAAGTTAATACTGATAAATTATTACAATATATAGTTGATAATAATATTAAAACAGTACTAGGTGGAGGAGATATTGTTGCAGCAGCAACAGTAGCAAATCTAAAAGATAAAGTATATCATGCATCTACTGGAGGAGGAGCAACTTTAGAATACTTAGAAGGTAAGAAATTACCAGGAATTGAAGCAATAAAATAAAGTTAATAATAAGTAGGTGAGACAATTGAGTACAAATGACTACAAAGTAGCAAGTCCATATGAAACAAATCATATAAAATTATTTAATGATTTTGAATCACGTAATGATAATAGATTTCCAGTAACACAATATTTAATTGAAACAAGAGATAAATATTCAAAAGAAGAATATGATAAAAATAGAATGAATAATAATGAAATAAATATTATAGTTTTTTCTATGGATAAAGATAAGATTAAAGATTATTGTTGGATAAGAGAAGAAAGAGATATAAAATTATGTGAATTATTACCTGCACAGTTGAAAAAAACTACAAGAACAAGAGAAATAATGGACATTGCAAGCAATTATGCATTTAATAGAGAAGGTATGGAAAGAGTATTTGTATCAATTGAAAAGAACGATAATTTATATAATCAATTAATAAATGATGGTTATATAGATTTAGATAAAGTTGATGAAACATCAAACAAAATTATATTACAAAAAGAAAAAGAAGATATGATAGAAATGAGTAAGGTTATGTAATGAAACTAATTAATAATATAAAAAAGAACACAATATTTCTTTTAGCTATAACAATAGTAATATTATTTATCTTATTAAAAGATGATTATAAAGAAATATTAAATGCTTTATCAGGCATGAAAGTTATCTATATAGTAATTGCTATCTTCTTTTTCTTTGTATCTATTTTTTTTAAAGCAATTGCTAACTATATAACTGTTAATGACAAAAGTAAAATTACATTAAAAGAAGCTATAAAGCATAATGTAATAATTCAATTTTTTAATGGAATAACACCTTTTTCTACAGGTGGACAACCAATGGAAATATATATGCTTAGAGAACACAATATAAGTGGAGTAGAAGCAACTAATATATCTATACAAAATTTTATATTTTATCAGACAGCTCTAGTTATATATGGAGCTATAGCCGTTGGATATAACTTTTTATTTCATATATTTCCTAAAGCAGAGATGTTGAGAAAATTAGTATTATTAGGTTTTCTAATAAATACTCTAGTAGCAGTAGTATTATTAATTATTTCAATATCTAAAACACTTACTAAAAAGATATTTAATTCAATATTAGATATTTTATGTAATTTAAAAATTGTAAAGAATAGAGAACAAGTAGAAGAAAAATATAATACTAAACTTGATCACTTTCATGAAAGTGCAAGTATGTTAAGAAATAGAAGAGGATTATTTGTACAAGGAGTTTTCCTAAACTTCTTAAGTTTAACATGCCAATATATAATTCCGATATTTATAGTCTTCAGTATGGGAGATTTTACAAGTTTAAATATATTTAATACAATAACAGCCTCAGCTTATGTACTATTAATTGGTTCATTTGTACCAATTCCAGGAGCTAGTGGTGGAATAGAATTTGGATTTTTACAATTCTATGGAAATTTTTTAAGTAAAAATATAATATCAGCAGTTTTAATAGTATGGAGATTTATTACATATTATTTTGGTATTATATTAGGAGCCTTAGCATTTAGCTTAGAAAAGAAGGTGAAATAATGAGAATTGGGTTATTTACCGATTCATATCCTCCATATATAAATGGAGTATCTACAAGTGTTGCTATGTTAAAAAAAGCTTTAGAGAAACAAGGACACATAGTATATGTAGTAACAGTAAGTAGTCATGCCTTAAAATATGAATATGATGAAAAAGAAAGAATACTAAAGATTCCAGGCATTCCTGTAGGAATATATGATTATAGATTAAGTAGGATATATCCGATTTCTATGATTAATAAAATGAAAAACTGGAAACTTGATGTAATTCATTCACATACAGAATTTGGAATTGGTATTTTAGCAAGAATATTTGCTAAACAATTTAATTTACCATTAGTACATACATATCATACTTTGTATGAAGATTATACTCATTATATAACTCATGGATATTTTGATAAATCAAGTAAAAAGATCGTCGAATATTTAACTAAATTCTATTGTGATAAGACAGCTCATGAGCTTATAGTACCAACTAATAAGATATATAGATTGTTTAAAGAAAAATATGAATTTACTAAGAATATACATATTATTCCAACAGGAATAGAAGTAGAAAGATTCTTTGTAGAAAATGTTGATAAAAAAGATGTAGAACTTTTAAGAAAAAAATTAAATATAAAAAAGAAAGACTTTATTATTCTTTTTGTAGGTAGATTAGCAGAAGAAAAAAATGTTGAATTTTTAATAAAAGCTGAGAAAAAACTAATAGAAGAAAATAACAATATTAGATTATTAATAGTTGGAGATGGACCTGATAAAGAAAAATATGAACAATTAGCTAACTCTCTAGATTTAGGAGATAGAGTCATATTTAATGGAAAAGCTGCATGGGAAGAGATACCAGTCTATTATCATGTAGCAGACTTATTTGCAACAGCATCTACTTCAGAAACTCAAGGGTTAACAGTAATAGAAGCTATGGCATCTGGAACAACTCCATTATGTATTAGAGATGAATCATTTGCTGGAACAGTAACAGATGAATTAAATGGTAGAATATTTGATACAGAAAAAGAGTACATAGATGAAGTATTAGAACTAGTAAATGATAATAACTTAAGATCAAGATTTAATCAACAAGCTCGTATTCAAGCAGAACATTGTAGTTCAAAAGCTTATGCAACAAGAGTATTAGAAGTATATGAAAGAGCAATTAAAGATAAAGAAGCTGAATATAGATTTGGTTTTATATCTAAAATAATAAAAAAAGTAAAAGGAGAATAATATGATAGTAGCATTAAATAATAAATGTAATTTAGGAAAAGAAGAGTTTATTAAATATTTAGAAGAATTAAATAATATTAAAACTACTCATCAAATGATATTAGCTCCTACATTTATAAATATACCTAATGTAAAAACAAGAACATTAGATTTAGCAGCACAAAATGTAAGTTGCGATACTAATGGTGCACATACAGGAGAAGTATCTGCAGACCAGCTAAAATCATATGGTGTTAAGTACTGTATCGTTGGTCATAGTGAAAGAAGAGAAAAACAAAGAGAAACAAATGAAGAAATAAAATTAAAAATTGAAAAACTATTTGATCAAGATATTATTCCAATACTATGTTGCGGAGAAACTAAAGAAGAAAGACTAGAAGGAAAAGAAAAAGAAATAATAGAAGAAGAGTTAAGAATTGCTCTAGATTCATTAGATAAAGAAAAGAAAGATAAAGTAATTATAGCTTATGAACCAATTTGGTCTATAGGTACAGGATTAATACCTACTAATGAACAAATAGAAGAAATTAATAATTTTATAAAGTCTAAATATAATAATAAAGTACTTTATGGTGGAAGTGCTAATGATAGTAATATAGATGAGTTAAAAAAATGTAAGACAATAGATGGTTATCTATTAGGTGGATTAAGTCTAAAACCTTCAAACTTACAAGACTTCGTAAATAAGTTGTAAATCGACAAAATAAGAGCTTTTACGCTCTTTTATTTTGTAGAAATATGTAATACAATGATTATGCTAAGTAGTTATATGATAGGAGACTAAATGAAAACAATAAATGTGTTAGTTGTAGATGATGATAAAGACTTAGTAGTAACAATGAAAAAGTATTTTGAAGAAAATACTAATATAAGAATTAAATATGAAGTAAATAATGGGGAAGAAGCAAAAAGAATTATAGATTCTAGACAAGAAGAATATGATTTAATACTTCTAGAACCATTACTTCCAAAAATAGATGGATTATCTTTATTAGAAACAATTAAAGATAAGAAGATTAATAAAAAAGTATTAATTCTAAGTTCATATAAAGATCTAGAAATAATACAAAGAGCAAAAGAATTAAATATTATTAGTTATATGATAAAGCCTTTTGATTTAAAGACTTTAGAAAGAAGAATTAATAATTATTTTGAAGATAGTGAAAAAGCAACAATAGAAAATGAAAAAACATCATTAAAAAAGAAAATTACTAAAATAATTCATGAATTAGGAGTACCTTCTAACTTAAAAGGATATGACTATATTAGAGAAGGTATTATGTTAGTTTATTATGATCCAACACTATCTAGTAAGATAACCAAAGGATTATATCCAATAATTGCTAATAAATTTACTTCAAATGAATCTCGCGTAGAAAGATCTATGCGACATGCTATAGAAGTTAGTTGGAATAGAGGAAATTGGGATATGATGGAAGATATATTTGGATATAGCGTAAGTATAGATAAAGCTAAACCAACTAATTCAGAATTTATAGTAACAATAGCTGATATGTTAAGATTAGAGTATAGTTAAGATGCATTTGCATCTTTTTTTGTTATTGAAAACACACTTTTATTGACATAAAAACTATTTAAAGGTATACTTAATGTATAAAATATGTGAGGAGGTAACAGTTTATGGAACGAAAGATATTACAATTCCTTCGTAAATGGAAAAATGATTCAAGTGGCAAGCCACTTATGTTATATGGAAGCAAACAAGTAGGTAAAACATTTTCAGTATTATCATTTGGAGAAAAAGAATATAAGAATGTAGTATATTTTAACACTGAGAATAATGTTGAATTAGATGATCTATTTAGAAGAGAAAAAGCTATCGAAAAAATAATTGTTAACTTATCACTATTATCTGGGGAAACAATATTAAAAAAAGACACTCTAATAGTCTTAGATAATTTAGTGAATAATGATATAGTTAAAGGAATTAAATTATTTGGAAGTGATAAGAGTGAATATAATATTATAGCAATCACTTCTAGAAGAGAAAAACTAAGTGAATTTAAAGGTGAAGAACTACAATTTAAAAATATGACAGAAATGGACTTTGAAGAATACTTATGGGCTTTAGATGAAAAAAACTTAGCTAATCTAATTAGAGAATGTTTTGAAAAAAGAAAAACTAATCCATTTCATAAAGTAGCATTAGATTTCTTTCAAGATTATCTAATTACAGGAGGCTTTCCTGAAGCAGTAGCAGCAAAGATAGAAGGAAAAAGTAATTTTGAAATAGATGCAATTAAACAAAAGATACTAGATGTATATAAGAAAGAGATAGCTCTAAATACTAATTTAATCGATATACCTAGAGGTATTGAAGTATTAAATTCTATTCCATTACAATTAAAGAAAGTAAATAAAAAGTTTCAATATGGAGTAATAGGAGAAGGAAGAAGAGCTAAAGAATTTGAAACATCAATTAGTTTTCTAGTAAATAATCAATTATTATATAGAAGTTATAAGATCAAAGATGTTAAATCACCTCTAAGTAGTTGCAAAGAGTCAGATAGTTTTAAATTATATCTACCAGATGATGGATTATTATTTACAATGTTACATACTAATGAAAAGAAATTAATGACAGATGAAAGTCTAAAAGAGACAATGTATGAGAATCATTTAGCTAAGACACTAGTTGAAGCGGGCTATCTATTATACTATTATCAATCAGATGGAAAAGCTGAAGTTAATTTTGTTATTCAAAATAGAATGGGTAAAATAATACCTATAGAGATAATTACTAAAACTAATTCAAAAGCAAAATCATTATCTGTATTTATGAAAAAACATCAAGTAGAACAAGCCTATAGAATAACAGATAACAACTTCCAAACAAAGAAAGAAGTAAGATATATTCCTATATATTCAGCATTTTGCTTAAATACAATAAAGATATAAAGCATATTACATATGCTTTTTATTTTGTTGTTATATTCGAAAAAATGTTCTATAATTTATATAGGAGGTATTTATGGATAGAATAATATTTCATATAGACGTTAATAATGCATTTCTATCATGGACTGCAATATATTTATTAGAACATGGATATAAAATAGACATAAGAAAGATACCTTCAATAATAGGCGGAGATGAAAAAGAAAGAAGAGGAGTAGTTTTAGCTAAATCACCTATAGCCAAAAAGATGGGAATAGTAACAGGAGAACCTATATTTCAAGCTAGAAAGAAATGTCCAAATCTACAAGTATTTCCACTAAATAGAGAATGGTATAGTATTGAATCTAAGAAATTTAAAAATCATCTAAAAAAATACTCACCAAATATAGAAGAATTTTCAATTGATGAATGCTTTGTTGATATGACAGGTACAAATTATTTATATAAAGATTATGTAGCATTAGCTCATAAGATTAAAGATGAGATAAAAACTATGTATGGATTCACAGTTAATATTGGTATAGGAAACAATAAATTATGTGCTAAGATGGCATCTGATTTTGAAAAACCAGATAAAGTTCATACACTATTTAAAGATGAAATAGCATCTAAATTATGGCCTTTAGATGTAAAAGAATTATTCATGGTAGGAAAAAGAACAAGTGAAGAACTTCATAAAATGAACATTAACACTATAGAACAACTAGCACATACTGATTACAAAAAATTAGAAAAGAATTTTAAAAAACAGGCAGAGTATCTAAAAAATGCTAGCTGGGGAATAGATAATAGTGAAGTAAATGAAGAAAATTACCATAAAGATAATAGTATAAGTACAACTAAAACACTAAAATATGATACAGATAATACAGATAAATTAAAAGAATGTTTGTTAGTGCAAACAGAAAGAGTTAGTAGAGAATTAAGAGAAAAGAAAAAGTTTGCTAATACAGTAGCAGTAATATTTAAAGATAAAAACTTTAATACATATAGTGCACAAGAAAAACTTAATAATCCAACAGATAATACAAAAGAAATATATAAGATTGTTATTTCAATATTTGATAAAAACTATAAAAAGGAACCATTAAGATTAATAGGAGTAAGATTATCTGACCTAAAAGAAATAAAAAATGAGCAAATATCTATATTTGATACAGAAAATGAAGAAAATAAAAATAATGAAATAGAGCATACAATAGATAGTATTAATAAGAAATTTGGATCCGAAGTGATTATTTCAGCTTCTTTAAAACAAATTGCAAATGATAATAAAAAGAAACAATAATGATTTGTTTCTTTTTAAATATACTAAAATTATTGAAAAATAAAGAAAAAATTAAAAAAAGTACTTGCAAAAAAACAACTATCTTGTTATAATTTAATACGTGTGACTGCTTAGATGTGCGAGGTTGTCGATACACCAGGTTAAGTTGATAACTCATTAAAAGGAATACATTTAATTTGGACTCGGGTTATTCGTGCGGAGCAAGTCTATACTAGATATAGGCGAAGGGAGGATTTTAAATGTCAACAGAAAAAATTCGCATTAGAATCAAAGGATATGATCACAGAATTTTAGATAATGCAGCAAAAAAGATTGTTGAAACAGTAAGAAGATCTGGTGGAGAAATCTCTGGTCCAGTACCACTTCCAACTGAAATTGAAAAATTTACAATTTTAAGAGCTGTTCATAAATACAAAGATTCACGTGAACAATTCGAAATGCGTACACACAAAAGACTTATTGATATCAAAAATCCAAGCAAGGAAACTATTGATGCATTAGCTCACTTAGATTTACCAAGCGGTGTAGATATCGAAATTAAAACTAAATAATGGAGGAAAAAACAATGAAAGGAATCTTAGGTAAGAAAATCGGAATGACTCAAGTATTTACTAAAGAAGGTAAATTAATTCCGGTTACTGTTGTTGAAGTTGAGCCAAACGTTGTTACTCAAATCAAAACAGTTGAAAAAGATGGTTATGATGCTATTCAACTTGCTACTGATACAATCAGAGAAGGTTTAAGCAACAAACCAGCTATGGGTCATACAAAGAAAGCAAATACTGAACCTAAGCGCTTCTTAAAAGAAATAAGAGGAGTTAACGTTAGTGAATACACTTTAGGTCAAACTATAGGTGTAGACGTTTTCAGCGAAGGGGAAATGGTTGATGTTACTGGAACATCTAAAGGTAAAGGTTTCCAAGGTGTAATCAAACGTCATAACCAAACTAGAGGTCCTATGGGACACGGTTCACAATACCATAGAGGTGTTGGATCACTAGGTACTATGTTACCAATGCATGTTTTAAAAGGTAAAAAGATGCCTGGTCAAATGGGTAATGTTCAAAGAACAGTTCAAAATCTAGAAATCGTATCAATAGATACAGAAAATAGTGTAATTCTTATAAAGGGTAACGTCCCTGGTCCAAAGAAATCATTAGTTATGATTCGTACTGCAGTTAAGAAACCAAATGTTAAAAACGCAGCTGCTGATTTAGTAAGTTATGAAGAAGCTAAACCAGCAATTGAAGAAGTAACTGAAGCAACTGTAGAAAATACTGAAGAATAATCGTCACTATATATATATAAAGAAAGAAAAAATCAAAATATAAGTGATGAAAGGAGGAATCGTTAATGAAAAAAGTAGAACTTTTAAATCTTAAAGGTGAAAAAGTAAAGGACATAAATTTAAATGAAGAAATATTTGGAATTACCCCAAACAATAATGTTTTAAATGATGCAATTATTTTATCAATGGCTTCATTAAGACAAGGAACTCATAAAACAAAAAATCGTTCAGAAGTTTCTGGTGGTGGAAAGAAACCATGGAGACAAAAAGGAACTGGACGTGCTCGTCAAGGTTCAATTAGAGCTGTTCAATGGGTAGGTGGAGGAAGATATGGAACTCCAGTACCTAGAGACTATAGTAAAAAACAAAATAGAAAAGAAAGAAGAATCGCTATTAAATCTGCTTTAAGCGAAAAAGTAGCAGAAAAAGCATTACTAGTTGTTGAAAACTTAGAATTAGCAACAGCTAAAACAAAAGATATGATAGCACTTCTTAATTCATTAAAAGTAGCAGACAAGAAAGTATTATTAGTAGTTGATAAATTTGATGATAATACAATCTTAGCTTCAAGAAATATTAGAAACTTAGTTTTAATTTCTGCAGAAGAAATCAATGTATTAGATATAGTTAGTACAGATGTAGTTGTTGCTACTGAAGAAGCAATCAAAAATATCGAGGAGGTGCTTAAATAATGAAAGATACTAAATACTTGGAAATAATAAAAGCACCAGTAATTACTGAAAAATCACAAATAGCTAAAAGCAATGGACAATATACTTTTAAAGTAGATCCAAAAGCAAACAAAACTGAAATTAAAGAAGCTATTGAAAAATTATTTAACGTAAAAGTTAAACAAATAAGAACAATTAATGTAAAAGTTAAGAAAAGAAGAGTTGGACGTTATACAGGATTAACTAATCGTTCAAAGAAAGCAATTGTTACTTTAGAAGAAGGACAAACAATTGATCTTGGTTAAGGGAGGAGAATAAATTATGGCAATCAGAAATTATAAACCTACTACACCAGGTCGTAGAAAAATGTCTACATTAATTAATGATGAAATTACTACAAGTACTCCAGAAAAATCTCTAGTAGTAACTATGAGAAAAAATGGTGGACGTAATAATCAAGGTAAGATAACAGTTCGTCATCAAGGTGGAGGAGCTAAAAGAAAATATCGTATCATTGATTTCAAAAGAAATAAATTAAACGTACCTGGATCAGTAGCTAGTATAGAATATGATCCAAATAGAACTGCAAATATAGCTTTAATAAGTTATGCAGATGGAGAAAAAAGATATATCATTGCTCCTAAAGGTTTAGTTGTTGGACAAACAATTGAAGCAGGAGAAAATGCTGATATAAAAGTTGGTAATGCATTACCAATCGCTAATATACCTGTTGGTACAATGATTCATAACATAGAACTTCGCCCAGGAAAAGGTGGAGAATTAGCAAGATCTGCTGGTTCTTCAGC
Organism: Bacilli bacterium; assembly: GCA_017519965.1. Next base: position 55,741 of record JAFWRK010000001.1, on the reverse strand, counting down.
ACAAATCTTAGGTCGTGAAGGAAACTATGTAATGATTCGTTTATCAAGTGGTGAACAAAGAAAAGTTTTAGGAACTTGTATGGCAACAGTTGGAGAAGTTGGAAATGAAGACGCTTCACTTGTTAAAGTAGGAAAAGCAGGACGTAAACGTCACATGGGTATCCGCCCAACAGTTCGTGGTTCTGTTATGAATCCTAATGACCATCCACATGGTGGTGGTGAAGGACGTGCTCCAGTAGGACGTAAGGCACCAATGACACCTTGGGGTAAACCAGCATTAGGATTAAAGACACGTAAGAAAAAACAATCTGACAAGTTCATCGTACGTCGTCGTAATAGTAAATAGGAAAGGATGATTAATAAATGGCAAGAAGTTTAAAAAAGGGACCTTATGTATTTGATAGATTATTAAAAAAGGTTCAAGAATTAAATAAATCAGGAAAAAAAGAAGTCATTAAAACATGGTCACGCCGTTCCACTATTTTCCCAGATTTTATAGGACACACATTTGCTGTTCACAATGGGAAAGAATTTATTCCAGTTTATGTTACAGAAGATATGGTTGGACATAAATTAGGTGAATTTGCATTAACACGTAAATTTGGTGGACATGGTTCAGACAAAAAATAAAAATAATGACTAGGAGGGTATTAAATGGAAGCAAAAGCAATTGCTAAAGGTCTTCGCGTATCACCTATTAGAACTCGTATAACAATCGATCTAATCCGTGGTAAAAATGTTAGTGAAGCATTAAATATTTTAAATAACACTAACTCAAAATCAGCAAGACTAATTAAAAAAGTATTAGACTCAGCTATCGCTAACGCTGTAAATAATAATGGTGCAGACGCTGCAACATTATATGTTAAAGAAGCAAGAGTAGATGCAGGTCCAGTTATGAAACGTCATTTCTTTGATTCACGTTCTCATATTGGACACAGAGATCATAGAACTAGTCACATTAATATAGTAGTGGCTACAAGAAACTAATAAGGAGGTTACGTACATGGGACAAAAGGTAAATCCTAATGGACTTAGAATTGGAATCAATAAAGACTGGCAAGCTAAATGGTATGCTAACAATACAGATTTTTCTAAGACTTTAGAGCGTGATGTTAAAATCCGTAATTATATCGATGAAAAATTAAAGAATGCTAGTGTAGCTAAAGTTGAAATTGAAAGAAATGCTAAGAGATGTGAAGTAGTAATTCACTCTGCAAAACCAGGTGTTATTATTGGACATGGTGGAGAAGGCATTGAAGAATTAAAGAAAGAAATTTCAAAAATTGCTGGAGAAGAAATTCAAATTACAATCAGTGATATTAAAAAAGCTGATATGGATGCTCAATTAGTTGCTGAAAGTATTGCAAATCAAATTACAAATAGAGCATCATTCCGTATGGCTCAAAAACGTGCAATTAGAAATGCAATGAAATCAGGAGCTAAAGGAATTAAAACATCAGTATCTGGACGTTTAGGTGGAGCAGATATGGCTCGTAGCGAAGGATACACAGAAGGAACTATTCCTCTACATACATTAAGAGCTGATGTTGATTATGGTTTCGCAGAAGCTGATACAACATTTGGAAAAATTGGTGTAAAGGTATGGATCTATAAAGGAGAAATCCTAAACAAAAAGGCTAAAGGAGGTAATTAATTATGTTAATACCGTCAAGAACTAAATATCGTCGTGTTCATAGATTACCTTACGAAGGTCGCTCTCGTGGTAATAGAGAATTAACAAAAGGTGAATACGGTTTACAAGCAAAAGAAGGTGCTTGGATTACAGCTAATCAAATCGAAGCAGCTCGTATTGCTATGACTCGTTATATGAAACGTGGTGGAAACGTTTGGATAAACATTTTCCCACATATGCCTTTAACTAAAAAACCTATCGGTACAAGACAAGGTAAAGGTAAAGGTAATGTTGAAGGATGGGTAGCAGTAGTAAAAGAAGGAAAAATCATGTTTGAAATTTCTGGAGTAGATGAAGCTACAGCTCGTGAAGCATTAAGACTTGCTTCTCATAAATTACCAATCACAACAAAATTTGTAAAAAAAGAAAATGGTGGTGAAGTAAATGAAGGTTAAAGAAATAAGAGAATTAACAACTGAAGAAATCAACCAAAAATTATTTGAAGCTAAACAAGAATTATTTAACTTACGTTTCCAACAAGCAACAGGAAATTTAGAAAAACCTTCTAGAATAAGAGATTTAAGACACACCGTTGCAAGATATAAAACCGTTCTAAGAGAACGTGAGATTAGCGAGTAGGAGGGAAATAAAACATGGAAAAAACACTTAGAAGAGAATTAGTTGGTACAGTTATCAACGCTACTAATGATAAGACAATAAATGTTTTAGTAGAAACTTATAAAGTCCATCCTAAATATCACAAGAGAGTTAAAAGCTCTAAAAAATATTGTGTACATGATGAAAAGAATATTGCAAAAGTTGGAGATGTAGTTCGTATAGTTGAAACTAGACCATTATCAAAGACTAAACATTTCTATTTAAAAGAAATAGTAAAAGAAGCAGTTATTATTTAACGCTTAGATGAGAAGGAGGAATAATTTATGTTACAACAAGAAAGTCGATTAAAAGTTGCTGACAACTCTGGAGCACGTGAACTATTAGTAATTCGTGTTATGGGAGGAAGTAAAGTAAAGACTGGTAACATTGGTGATGTAGTAGTTGGAACAGTTAAAAGCGCAATTCCTAACTCACCAGTACCAAAAGGTAAAGTTGTAAAAGCAGTTATCGTTCGTAGTCGTCAAGGCGTTCGTCGTGAAGATGGATCATACATTAAGTTCGATGACAATGCTTGTGTTATCATTCGTGATGACAAGAGTCCAGTAGGAACTCGTATTTTTGGACCAGTAGCAAGAGAACTTCGTGATAAAGATTACATGAAAATTGTTTCTTTAGCAAAAGAAGTACTATAAGAGGAGGATAAATATGAACTTTAAAGTTGGAGATGAAGTTGTAGTTATCACTGGTTCTGATAAAGGTAAAAAAGGAAAAATAATTAAAACATTAAAAAATGAAAACAAAGTAATAGTTGAAGGTGTACATGTTGTTAAAAAACATGAAAAAGCAACAGCTATGTCTCAAGCAGGAATAATTGAAGTTGAAGCTCCAATTTCTGCATCAAATGTTATGATAATTGATCCTAAAACTAAGAAAAGAACTAGAATAGGACATACAACAGATAAAAATAATAAAAAAATAAGAATAGCAAAAAAATCAAACGAGAAGCTTGATTAATTGGAAGGAGGGTAAATATGAACCGCCTAAAAGAGAAATACTTAAATGAAGTTGTTCCAAGTTTACAAACAAAATACAATTATAAGTCAGTTATGGAAGTTCCAAAACTAGAAAAAATAGTAATTAATATCGGTGTTGGAGATGCTACACAAAACTCTAAATTAATAGATGCTGCAGTAGCAGATTTAACTAAAATATCTGGACAAAAACCAGTAGTTACAAGAGCTAAAAAGTCAATTGCAGGATTTAAAGTAAGAGAAGGACAAGCAATTGGATGTAAAGTTACATTAAGAGGAGAAAATATGTATAACTTTATGGATAAGTTAATATCTATTTCATTACCTCGTGTAAGAGATTTCCGTGGAGTTAGTTCTAAAGCCTTTGATGGTAGAGGAAATTATACAATGGGAATTAAAGAACAATTAATCTTCTCAGAAATTGATTATGATGATGTTGTAAAAGTACGTGGTATGGATATCGTATTCGTAACAACAGCAAAAACTAATGAGGAATCATTCGACTTATTAAACGGACTTGGAATTCCTTTTAGAAAGTAAATGGAGGAAAATTATGGCAAAGAAAAGTATGATAGTAAAGGCTAATAGACCACAAAAATTCAAAGTACGTGAATATACTAGATGTACTAGATGCGGTCGTCCACACGCAGTTATGAGTAAATTCGGAATCTGCCGTATTTGCTTCCGTGAATTAGCTTATAAAGGACAAATACCAGGTGTTAAGAAATCAAGCTGGTAATTTGGAAAGGAGGAAATAAATTATGGCAGTAGTAACAGATACAATTGCAGATATGTTAACAAGAATTCGTAATGCTAACGGGATGCGTTATGAAGAAGTAAGAGTTCCATCTTCAAACATCAAGAAAGAAATAGCTAGAATATTAAAAGAAGAAGGATTCATTAAAGATTACAAAATTGAAGAAGACAATGCTCAAGGAACAATTGTTTTAACTTTAAAATATACAAACAAAAAAGAAAGAGTTATCACTGGGCTAAAAAGAATTTCCAAACCAGGATTACGAGTATATGCTAAGAATGATGAAATTCCACAAGTATTAAATGGATTAGGAATAGCAATCATTTCTACATCAAAAGGTATTATGACAGATAAACAAGCTCGTAAAGAAAATATAGGTGGAGAAGTTTTAGCTTATATTTGGTAATTTAAGAAATTTGAAACCCGTATAAATACGGTAAATTTAAAATCTAGATATAGGAGGTGTCAATATGAGCCGTATTGGAAATCGTATAATTACAATTCCAGAAGGTGTTACTGTAGAAGTTAATGATAACGTTGTTACAGTAAAAGGACCTAAAGGTACATTAGAACAACCAATGTTAAAAGATATTACAATTAAAATTGAAGGTACAGAAGTTACTTTAGAACGTAAGAATGAAAACGCTAAAGCAATGCACGGAACTATGAACTCTATTATCAACAATATGATTATTGGAGTTACAAAAGGTTATGAAAAAGGACTTGAAATAGTTGGTGTTGGATATCGTTTCAATGTTCAAGGTAGTAAGTTAACTATTAATGCTGGTTATTCACATCCAGTAGTAATAAATGTACCACAAGGATTAACAGTAGAATCAGTAAGTAATACAGAAATTACTGTTAAAGGAATCGATAAAGTATTAGTAGGAGAATTCGCTGCTAATATAAGAAAAGTAAGATTACCTGAACCTTATAAAGGTAAAGGAATTCGTTACAAAGATGAACATATTCGTCGTAAGGAAGGAAAGAAAGCTGCTTAATTAAGTAGGAAGGAGAAATAAATATGATAAAGAAAGAATCTCGCAATAGTATGCGTGTAGTACGTCATGAAAGAATCCGTACAAATATTAACGGAACTAGTACTACTCCAAGATTATGTGTATTTAGATCAAATAAAGAAATTTATGCACAAATTATTGATGATGAAACAAAAACTACACTTTGTTCTGCTTCCTCATTAGACAAGGATTTAAAACTTGCTAATGGTGGTAATATTGAAGCAGCAAGTGCAGTTGGAAAATCAATCGCACAAAAAGCAAAGAAAGCTAAAATAACAAAAGTAGTATTTGATAGAGGTGGATACCTTTATCACGGACGTGTAGAAGCTCTAGCTAACGCTGCACGTGAAAATGGATTAGAATTCTAATAGGAGGGTATTATGGCAGAAAGAAAATTTAAAGAAAACAATGATAAACTATTAGAAGAATTAGTAATTGATGTAAAAAGCGTTGTTAAGGTTAACAAAGGTGGACGTCAAAGAAGATATTCTGCTATAGTTGTTGTTGGTGACCGTAAAGGTAAAGTTGGATTAGGTATCGGAAAAGCAAACGAAGTACCTGATGCAATCAAAAAAGCAATTCAAGATGCTAATAAAAATATGATCACTATACCTCTAATCGATGGAAGAACAGTTGCACATGAAGCAATCGGACAAGCAGGAGCTGCAAGAGTTATAATTAAACCTGCTGCTGCTGGTACTGGAGTTATTGCTGGTGGATCAGTTCGTGCAGTATTAGAATTAGCTGGTGTTCGTGATGTTGTCTCTAAATCACTAGGAGCAAGAACAAAATTAAATATGGCTACAGCTGCAATGAATGCATTAAAGTCAATTAAGACTGCTGAACAAGTTGCAGAATTACGTGGTAAAACAGTAGAGGAGATATTAGGATAATGAAATTAAATGAATTACAAAGAAATATCGGTGCTACTCATGCTAAAAAGCGTGTAGGTCGTGGATCAGGTAGTGGTCTTGGTAAAACAAGTGGTCGCGGTCAAAAAGGACAAAAAGCACGTAGTGGTGGTAGTATCAACCCAGTATTTGAAGGTGGACAATTACCATTATATAGAAGAATTCCAAAAAGAGGATTCTCAAATCATATGTTTAAAACAAGATATGCTGTTATTAATTTAGATGCATTCAATGTATTTGAAAATAATACAGTAGTTACACCTGCATTATTAAAAGATGCTGGAATAATCAAAAACCAATTAGATGGCGTTAAAGTATTAGGAAATGGAAAACTTGAAAAGAAATTAACTATTCAAGCAAATAAATTTTCAACAAGCGCTTTAGAAAAGATTAAAGAGGCTGGAAGTAAAGCTGAGGTGATCTAATATGTTTAAAAGCATGAAGCAATTATTTACTTCAAGTAATAAAGACTTACGTAAGCGTATTTACTTTACTCTTGGAGCACTAATGATCTTCATATTAGGTATCTCAATTAGAGTTCCTGGAACAGAAGATGTAACAAGCAGTTTAGGATTCCTAGATCTATTGAATACAATGGGTGGTGGAGCCTTAAAGAATTTCTCAATATTTGCATTAGGAGTTATGCCTTACATAACTGCATCAATTATTATGCAATTATTACAAATGGATATAATTCCATACTTCTCAGAATTAAGTAAACAAGGTGCAACTGGAAGACAAAAAATAAATCAATATACTAGATATATGGGTATTGCCTTTGCATTTATTGAAGGATATGCCTTTGCATTTTCATTCTTAGGATCATCTTCTGATCCAATTAAATATCTTTATATAGCAACTGTATTAACTGCAGGTACATCATTCCTACTTTGGTTAGGTGATCAAATCACTCAAAAAGGATTGGGAAATGGTACTAGTTTAATTATCATGGCTGGTATAGTTGCAACATTACCTCAAATGTTCATTGATGCATTTAATGGATTAATATCATTTGATGGAACAACTCAAGTAATAACACTAGGAATTATCAAATTTGTACTATTTATTATAATTTATGTAGCAATTATTATTGGTATGGTATTTGTTCAAGAAAGCGAAAGAAGAATACCAATTCAATATGCTAACAAATCATCAAGTGCATTTGGAAGTGCAGCTCAAAGCTTTATGCCAATTAAGTTAAATGCAGCTGGAGTTATTCCAGTAATCTTTGCATCAAGCTTAATATCAATTCCAGGAATTATAGCACAATTTGTAAAAAATGAAACTTATACATTAATAGTACAAAAATATTTAACATATACATCACCTGTAGGTTTTGCATTATATATCTTCTTCATTTTTATATTTGCATATTTCTATACATTTATTCAAATGAAGCCAGAAGAATTTGCAAAAAATTTACAAGAGAATGGTGGATATATCCCAGGTATTAGACCAGGGGATGAAACAAAAACTTATGTTTCAAAAGTATTAGCAAGACTAACAGTATTAGGAGCTGTATTCTTAGTAATAATAGCTGGATTACCAATATTATTTGCTAAATTTACAAGTTTACCTACATCAGTATCAATTGGTGGTACAGGTTTATTAATCGCTGTTGGAGTTGCACTAGAAACATATAAACAATTAGAAAGTAGTATTTTAACTAGAAGTTATAAAAGAGGATATAGTAGAAGGTAATTTATGAAGAATATAATGTTTATAGCACCACCTGCTGCTGGAAAAGGTACACAAGCCGAATTGGTAGTTAAAAAATATAACGTTCCACATATCTCAACTGGAGATATCTTAAGAGAGATTTCTAAAGAAGATAGTGAACTAGGACAATATGTATTTGAAACATTAGCAAGTGGTAAGTTAGTAAAAGATGAAATAACATATCAATTAATAGAAGAAAGATTAGCAAGAGATGATTGCAAAAACGGATATATAATTGATGGTTTTCCAAGAAACATAGAACAAGCAATTGAATATGATAAAATCCTAAAAAAACTAGGATATGATATTGGAAATGTAATCTTAATTAATATAGATGAAAAAACATTAGAAAAAAGAATAACTGGAAGAAGAATTTGCGAGAATTGTAAGGCAATTTATAATATAAATGATCCTGCAAGTGCTCCAAAAGAAGAAGCTGTATGTGATTCATGTGGTGGAAAGCTTTATCAAAGAAATGATGACAACTTGGAATCATTCCAAACTCGTTATCAAATGTATAAAGAAAAAACAGAACCAATAATTGATCACTACAAAAAGATGAATGTAATAACAGAAGTAGATGGTAATGATTCCATCGAAAATGTATTCAAAAAAATCGATGCAATTATTAGTGAATAGTTAAGGGGAAGAAAATAATAAACGAGAATTGACTTTCTAATAGCTAATAATTATTATAAGTATCTTGAACCATAATTAAAGAAGGTCAACATGAATACCAACTAGAAGCCTTCTTTTAGGGGATACGAACATTCCCTACAGCTCTGATAATCAGTGAGTATCACTGTAGGAGGCAAAATTAATTACACTGAAATCTTTAATTAAAATTTAAATTGAAGTATAAGGAGGTAAAACTTATGGCTAAAGAGGATACAATAGAAATTGAAGGTAAAGTTCTTGAAATTATCCCAGGTGGAAAATTTAAAGTTCAACTAGAAAATGGACACATTGTGGAAGCTCACGTTTCTGGTAAAATACGAATGAACTATATACGTATTTTAGCAGGAGATACCGTAATGATAGAACTTTCACCTTATGACCTAACACGTGGGCGTATAACATATAGAAAATAACTATTAATGGTTATAAAACCTATCGTTTATAATAGGAGGGAAAAAAAATGAAAGTAAAAGCATCAGTTAAACCAATTTGCGAAAAATGCAAAGTAGTTAAACGTAAAGGAAAAGTAAGAATTATTTGTGAAAATCCAAAGCACAAACAAGTTCAAGGTTAATTAATTATAGGAGGTATACTTAATGGCACGTATCAAAGGTGTAGATATTCCAAATGATAAACATATTTGTATTTCATTAACTTACATTTATGGTATTGGAAGAAATCTAGCAAAAACAATTTTAAATAATGCTGGTATTGATCCAACAACAAAAACTGGAGATTTATCACAAGACGATTTAGTAAAAATTCGTGACGAAATTAATAAGCATTTAACTGAAGGTGACTTACGTCGTGAAGTTAATATGAATATTAAAACTAAAATGGAAATTAATTCATATCAAGGAAGTCGTCATAAAAAAGGATTACCTGTAAGAGGACAAAGAACTAATCGTAATGCTCGTACTCGTAAGGGTAAAGGTAAGACAGTAGCAAATAAGAAGAAAGTTTAGTTAATAATTAGTTAAAAAAGGAGGTAAGACTTATGGCATATAAGACTAGAAAGAAAAAAGTTAAAAAGAATGTACCTGAAGGTATAGCTCATGTTCATTCTACATTTAATAATACAATCACAACTATTACTGATACAGAAGGTAATGTAGTTAGTTGGGCATCATCTGGAGCAATCGGATTTAAAGGAAGTAAAAAGTCAACACCATTTGCTGCAGGTATGGCTGCTGAAGCAGCAGGAAAAGTTGCATTTGATATGGGTATGAGAAAAGTTGAAGTTCGCGTTAAAGGATTAGGACCAGGACGTGAAACAGCAATTCGTTCATTACAAACTGCAGGATTAGAAGTTACAGCTATCTCAGATGTTACACCAATCCCACATAATGGATGTCGTCCACCTAAACGTCCACGTGGATAGTTTAGTTTATAAAAGGATAAAACAGTAGTGGAAAAAAATAAAGGGAGGTTAGTTCCATGTTACAATTTGAAAAGCCAATTTATAAAATAACTGATTCTATAGAAAGCAATTTTTATGGAAGATTCGAATTAGAACCATTAGAAAGAGGTTTCGGTACTACAATCGGTAATGCTTTAAGAAGAGTTATGTTATCTTCATTACCAGGTAGTGCAATTAGCAGTATTAAAATCGATGGAATACTTCATGAATTTCAAACTATCGACGGAGTTTATGAAGATGTAACTACTATTATTTTAAATTTAAAAGGTGTAGTATTCAAAAATCATTCAAGTGAATCAAAAACAGTACGTATCAATACAAACAAAGAAGGAGAAATAACTGCAGGAGATATCGAATGCGATCCAGATATCGAAGTTATCAACAAAGATAAAGTTATTTGTACTTTATCAAAAGGAGCTTCATTAAATATGGAAATGACTGTTACAAATGGTCGTGGATATGTAAGAAGTGAAGATAACAAAAGAATACATGAAATTAATAAAAAAGGTGTTATCGCAATAGATTCTATTTATTCTCCTATCGAAAGAGTTTCATACGAAGTAGGAAACGCTCGTGTAGGTCAAGATGAAAGTTATGATAAATTAATTTTAGATGTATGGACAAACGGTTCAATTAAACCAGAAGAAGCAATTGCATTAGCTTCAAGAATATTAATAGAACACTTCAATATACTAACAGATTTATCAGCAATTGCTAATGTTAGTGGAATGATGATGGAAAAAGTTGAAGATCCAAAAGTTAAAGCTTTAGAAACATCAATTGAAGATTTAGATTTTTCAGTAAGAGCATACAACTGCTTAAAGAGAGCTGGAATTCACACATTACAAGACCTTGTTAACAAGAGTGAACCAGAAATGATGAAAATACGTAATCTAGGTAAAAAATCTCTAAAAGAAGTATTAGATAAGATTAGAGAAATGGGCTTAGTATTACGTGACGAAGACTAAGATAAGGAGGAATAACGCATGGCATATAGAAAATTAGGAAGAGATAATAAACATAGAAGAAGTATGCTTGCGACATTAACTAAACAAGTAGTAATGAACGAAAGTATCAATACTACTGAAACTAGAGCTAAAGAAGTACGTAAGTTTGTTGACAAAATGATTACTTACGGAAAAAAAGGTGACTTAGTTGCTCGTCGTAAAGCATTAGCATTCTTACATAACGATACTGAAGTTGTTGATAAAATATTCAATGACTTAGCAAAACGTTATGAAAACAGAAACGGTGGATATACTCAAATTTTAAAATTATCTGAGCGTCGTGGAGATGATGCTTTAATGGTAGTATTAAAATTAGTAGAAGAAGCTAAATAGTAAAGAAGTAGCCAGTAAGGCTACTTTTTTTATTTTAAAATAAACATATATTTGATATAATAAATATAGAGGTGGTCTTATGAAAGCGCTAATTACAGGAGCATCTTCAGGAATTGGACTTGATATGGCTAAGTATCTAGCAACTAAAAAATATGAACTAATATTAGTTGCTAGAAATAAAGAGAAATTAGAAAAGATTCAAGAGTCTCTTCCAACCAAAGTAACAATCATAGTAGCTGACTTAGCTAATGAACAGAAGACAAAAGAATTATATGCATTGATAAAGAAAGAAAATATAGATATTTTAATTAATAATGCAGGATTTGGATTATATGGTGATTTCACAGAAACAGATCTAAATAGAGAATTAGAGATGATTGATACTAATATTAAAGCTGTTCATATGTTAACCAAATTTGTACTTAAAGACATGGAAAAGAAGAATTCAGGTTATATACTTAATGTAGCATCATCAGCTGCCTTTGTACCTGGACCATTAATGAGTACATATTACGCTACTAAAGCTTATGTATTAAGACTATCACAAGCATTATATTATGAACAAAAAAAGAAAAAGACTGGAGTACATATTTCAGTACTTTGTCCAGGACCAGTAGATACTAACTTTAATAATGTAGCTAACTGCAAATTTACAGTTAAAGCATTATCAAGTAGTTATGTTGCAAAATATGCAATTGATAAAATGTTTAAAGGAAAAATGACTATTATTCCTGGTAAGACAATGAAAATTATTAAATTCTTAGAAAGATTTGGATCAGATAAATTAATTTTAAAATTTGCATATGGTGCACAAAAGGGGAAAGCTAATAAATAAAAGTTGGCTTTTTTTTGTAGTTATATTATAATAATCATTGTATTGGAGGTGGGTTACGGTGAATATAATAGAGATTAATGACTTAAATTATCTTAATGTATTTAGTGACTTTTCAACTTCCTTTGAAAAGAACAAACTCACAACAATATCAGGTCCTAATAACTGTGGAAAAACCTTACTATTAAAGATTTTATCCAAAAAGATAAAAACTGATTCAGATATAGAAATAAATAATATTAATATAAATGATTATAAAATAACGGAATATAATAGACTAGTAAAATCAGTAATTCCACTAGAAGAAGATTTTATAAATGATACAGTAGAAGAAGAATTACAATTTATAGTTGATAGATTATTTCTTAATAAAGAAGAAAAGAATAATAGAATAAAAAGTGTTATTAAAAATTTATATTTAAGTGGAATTAGAAAAAAAGAGATAAAAGAATTAAATGATAAAGAATTTATTTTATTACAATTAGCAACCTCCATAATAACAGTACCTAAAATACTTCTAGTAGATGACTTATCACCATACTTAACTACTGAAGAAGTAAAGAAAATAGTCATATATTTAAAAAGTATTATTAATAAGTATGATATTACTGTTATAATAAATTCTTTAAGATTAGAAGATGTCATAGAAACAGATAAAATAATAATAATTAATAATAGTAAAGTTATATTAGAAGGAAATCCAATTGATATATTACAAAAGGATAATATATTAAATAAAGCAGGTATTAAAGTACCATTTATGATAGACTTATCAGTTAAATTAAAAGACTATAACCTAATAGATGAAGTAGAACTAGATATGAATAGGATGACTAATAAACTGTGGAATTAGTTTTTTTAGATTATAGATTAAAAGGGGAAAATATAAATCTAGTTATTCATCATAATACAATTACAGGTTTAATAAATGATAGTGAAAATACCTTTTTTAACCTTATAAGTTTAAAAAAAATAGGAAGAGGACAAATAATAATAGACAATGAAAAAGTAACAAAGGATGATATTATTATTAATCAAAAAAGAATATCTCAAGTAAGAGATAATATAAAGTTTCCAAGTTACTTAAATACAATAGAAGAACTAATGAATAATAGTTTTAGAATAAATAACATAAATGTTAAAAATCCAATAAAAAAGATAAAAGATTCTTTAAAGATAGTAGGAATAGATGAAAGCTATATAGATCATAATCTAAATAGTTTATCAAATTCAGAAAAAAAGTTAGTAACTATAGCTATAGGATTATTATCTAATCCTGATACATTAGTAATAGAAGAACCATTTAAATATTTGGATATAAAACAAGAAAAAAGATTATTTCTTATATTACAAAAATTAGTAGAGCAATATGATAAAACAATAATAATAAAAACAGATGATTCAGAAGTTATATATAAATATACCAAAGAAGTAATAGCTATAAAAAATAATGACATATTAGTTCATGGTGCAACTGATGAAGTATATCAAAGAGTAGACTTCTTAAAAAGAAATGGAATAAGTATTCCTGATATAGTTAATTTTACATATATAGCTAAAAAAGATAAAAATGCTAAAATTGACTATCATAAAGATATAAGAGATATAATAAAAGATATATATAAACATGTATAAAGGAAGTGATAATATGCGTTACTTATTAAAGTTTTCTTATGATGGAAGTAATTATAATGGATTTCAAACACAAAAAGGATTACATACCATACAAGAAGAATTAGAAAAAGCCGTATCAAAAGTAAATAATAAAGATACTAATGTAGTAGCAACAGGAAGAACAGACAAAGGAGTACATGCATATTCTCAATACGCTCATGTAGATATTGATGTAGATATAAACGAATATAAATTAAAAAGAGCATTAAATAGTAATTTACCTGATGACATACATATAATAAGTACAAAAGTAGTACCAGATAATTTTCATGCTAGGTATGATATTAAAAGTAAAGAATATAGATATTATATTAACTTAGGAGAATATAATCCAATAGATAGAAATTACGTATTTCAATATAATTACCAATTAAATGTAGAAAAGATGAGTGAAGCCATAAAATATTTTGTTGGTAAACATGATTTTAGAGCTTTTGTAACAGAAAATAAAGAAAAAGAAAATTGTGTACGTACAATTACAAAAGCAAGTATTATGGTTGATAATAACATAGTTGAAATAAAATTTATTGGAGATGGTTTCCTAAGATATCAAGTAAGAAATATGGTAGGATATCTAATAAAAGTAGGAGAAGAAAAAGTATTACCTGAATCAGTAATAGATGTATTAGAGAGTAAAGATAGAACTAAATCAGGTAAAACAGCTCCACCTGAAGGATTATATTTATATAATGTAGAATACAAGGAGGAATAATATGTTAGCAGAATCAACAACTATAGGTTCAACTTTGTCTATATTAGATGCTTATGGAGCTAATGATGATGTATTAACATCAGTTGCATCAACATTAACAACATCATTAACTATGTATCCAAAATATAGTACGCATAGAATATATTATGTAGGAGATAATTATATACAATCTCTATCAAAACAAGAATTAGTACTTGCTGAGAAATTGATAAATGAAAAGATAGATACAGTAGAAAATGAAGAAGTAAAAGTTAAACAATTAAAAATATAAAAAGCAATTAACAAATTGCTTTTTTTGTTGATATATGGTATAATAAAGCACATCTATTCGGATAAAGGGGGTTATTCGATTGGAAGAAAACTATAATAAAAAAATTAAAACGTGTGAGAAACTAGGAGCAAAACAATTTCAAAAATTTTTCTTCTTCATAGAAGACTTAAAATGGAAATTTTTAAGTCATAGAGAAGGCTATATAAAATTTGGAGATAAAATAATAAATAGAAAAAAGAATAAATTATTAAAAAAGGCTAAAACTGAAAAAGAAAAAGACGATATTATTTCTATCACAACATTTCAAAAATCACTATTAAGAAAAGAAAAGAATAATAATGAAAATATTAATTATCACATAAATCCTAAAAGACCATCAGAGTTTCTAGCATACCTAAATTGGAATAAAATGGTTCATGAAGAAGGATTAAAAACTAATGCTATATTGATACCTCTATTGACTGCAGGTATTGTAGCATCAAATAGTTTAATTGATTCTGGATCATTATTAAATACAATTAATGGTTTATTAAGTACTGGATTAGTGATAGAAGGATTTAGTACATTTATAAATTTAGAATGTATAAATGTACAAAATTATAATATTTATAGATTAAAAAAGATAGAAAAAAGATTACAAGAAAAAGAAAAGAAAATTGAAAAAGAAGAAATGAAAAAATATGGTAAAGCTTATGAAAAAATAGAAGAAACTATGGATAAGAAAAAAGATTTACCAAATATAGATGAAATTATTAATAATATTAATGATAAAGAAGTATTAAGAAGTTTAAAAGAACGAATAAAAGAAGAACAAAAAATAAGAGAAACTAAAAGCATTAATAAAATAAAAATTAAAGGAGGAAAATAAAATGCATTTAAGTGGAGCTTCATTAAGTTATGGAACATTAGCAGCAGGCGCTGCATATGTTGGAGGACAACTATATATCAATAGAGTTAGAAGAGGAGAAACAAATAAAGAAATTCTTTCTAGATATGGACTTTCAACATCAGTATCAACAGCTATTACAGCTGGAGGTATGTTAGCTTATAAAGTACAAAATCCTACATATTTAAAAGCATCTGCATACATTGAATCTTTAAATGATGAACAATTAGCATCTTTAGAAAGTATGTTAGATAATAAGATAAATAATATTGATAATACTAATGCAAAACAATTAGTAAAAAAACTTTAAAATAGTTGATAAAACAAAGAAAAAGTATTGATTTTTATACTATTATTTAGTATAATTTAAATCGGTACATTCGACATCCCCACATAAATTAGACCCTGGGAAAGTCTGATTTAATAGGATTAAGGAGAAATTAAATATGAATAGTTATATGCAAAAGAAAGAAACTGTAGAACGTAAATGGTATGTTATCGATGCTGAAGGTAAATCTTTAGGTCGTGTTGCATCATTAGCTGCTACATACTTACGTGGAAAAAACAAACCAACTTACACACCACATATTGATTGTGGAGATAACATTATTATCATTAATGCACAAAAGGTTAATTTAACTGGAAATAAATTAGATGATAAAATGTATTATAATCACTCACAATATACAGGTGGATTAAGAGAAAGAACTGCAAGAACAATGAGAGAAGATTATCCAGTTGAAATGATGGAAAGAGCTATTAATGGAATGCTTCCACATAATAGACTAGGAAGACAAATGTCTAAGAAATTATTTGTTTATGCAGGTAGTGAACACAAACATCAAGCACAAAAACCAGAAGTGCTTGAAGTAAAGTAGGAGGGTTTAACGTATGGCAAAAGAAGCAAAGAAATATACTGGAACTGGACACAGAAAAACTAGTGTAGCAAGAGTTACATTAACTCCAGGAAAAGGAAAAATTACTGTTAATGGTCGTGATGTTGACCAATATTTTACTGATAAACTTCTAGTTTTAGACTTATGTCAACCATTAGATGTTACAAATACTAGAGAAATGTTCGATGTAGATGTAAAAGTTAATGGTGGAGGATTAAGTGGACAAGCTGGTGCTACTAGATTAGGAATTACAAGAGCTTTATTAGTATATGATGCTAATACTCCAGTTGATTCTGAAAATAGTTTCAGAAAAGTACTTAAATCAGAAGGATTTATTACTAGAGATTCTCGTAAGAAAGAACGTAAGAAACCAGGATTAAAGAAAGCACGTCGTGCACCACAATTCTCAAAGAGATAATATTTACAGTTTCCAAAGTCCGATATATTCGGACTTTTTTTGTTGTAATAATAACACAAAAATTTCACATTAATTACAAAATTATTTCACATTTCTAATATAGAATTAATAATGAAAAAAGGAGGAGATATATAGAAAAATATAATAAAAAAGTTAAAATAATAGAAAGGAGATAATTAAATGAAAGATAAAATATTATTATTTATAGTAGGAGTGCTTATTGGAGCAATAATATCTACTGGATCATTTTACATATATACAACTATAATAAATAAATGTAATTATAGTAATCAAAGTACACAAGTAGAAGGTGGATCTCCACCACAGATGCCAGGTGGACAAGATAGTGAAAATGGACAACCACCGGAAAAACCAGATAAAAATAACAATGAAAAACCATCAGAAAAACCAGATCACAATAATAATGAAAAGTCATCAGAAAAAACTAATGATACCCAAGAAAATAATTAAAGAGAGAGGAAATGATAATGAAAGATAAAAAAAGTATTATTTATGTTATTACAATAGTAATATTAATTATTATACTAGCTGTATTATGGATTCTAATTATTAATAATACAAATAATAATAGTGCTAAAGGACCAGTGAATAATAATTCACAAGCAACCTATTCTTCAGTTAAAGAAATAACAGAAGACGAAGAAATAAGTTCAGGAGAGTATAAATCAACTAATGCTGATGAAAATGTCATTTCTGTTTCTGGAAATGTAAAATCAACATTATCAGGAATAAAAGTTACTAAAACAGGAGATTCTGATGGAGGAGATAATACAAGCTTTTATGGAACAAACTCTGCAATAATTGCTAAAGAAGGAGCAACTTTGAATATCAAGAATGCAACTATTACTACTGATGCAACAGGAGCAAATGGAGTCTTTAGTTATGGAGGATCAGCAACTACAGATAATTCATCATCTGATAATACAACAATAAATATTTCAGACTCTACAATAACAACAAGTAAAGATAATTCTGGAGGTATAATGACAACAGGTGGTGGCATAATGAATGCAACTAACTTGAAAATAAATACTTCTGGTACATCAAGTGCAGCCATTAGATCAGATAGAGGTGGAGGAACAGTAACAGTAAATAAAGGAACATATAAAACAACAGGAAAAGGTTCACCAACTATCTATTCAACAGCTGATATAACTGTTAAGAATGCAACATTAATAGCAACAGCTTCTGAAGGAGTAGTAATTGAAGGTAAAAATAGTGTAACTCTTGAAAACGTCAAATTAACTGATACCAATAATACTCTAAATGGACAATCTACTACATATAAAAACATATTTTTATATCAATCTATGAGTGGAGATGCCGCTAATGGAGAAGCAGTTTTTACTTCAAAAAATTCCACAATAACAACTAATAAAGGTGATAGTTTTTATGTTACAAATACAACTGCTACTATTAATTTAGAAAACAACAAGATTATTAATAATGATTCAGAAGGGAATTTCTTAAGAATCCAAAAAGATTCATGGGGAAACTCAGGTAGCAACGGAGGAACAGTAACATTAAATATGACTAATCAAAAAGCAGAAGGTAATATTGTAGTAGACTCTATATCTAAATTAACAATGAATTTAACAGATGATTCATCATATACAGGAACAATTAATAATAGTAATGAAGGGGAAGTATATTTAACTATAGATAAAAATAGTTCCATTACACTTACAGGTGATACTTATGTTAAATCATTAACAAACTCTGATTCCTCTAACAGTAATATTAATCTTAATGGTTATAAGTTATATGTTGATGGAACAGAATTTAGTAAATAATAAAAACTCAGATTATTCTGAGTTTTTATATGATATACTTTTCTTAGAAATATATATTTAAAAAGTGGTGATAATATGAATATAATTATTAGAAAAGCAAATGTAGAAGATTCAAGAGGAATAGTAGAAGTAAAAATGTCTAGCTGGTTAACTACCTATAAAGGATTAATGCCTGATGAAGTATTAAAAAATAGACAAGACACAATAGAAGAAAGAATACCAAGAACAGAAAGTCAAATTAGAGAATATAATAATATCTATGTTGCAGTAGATAATGATAGAGTAATTGGTACTATGTCCTATGGAGAGTCTAGAAATGAAAAATATAAAGACTATGGAGAAATAAACTTTATATACCTATTAGATGAATATAAAGGGCAGGGTATAGGTAAAAAACTATTTATGACAGGTATTAAAGAATTAATCGACATGGGATATAATAGTATGATCTTAAATGTTTTAGAAGGTAATAAAACTATTGGATTCTATGAAAAATACTCTGGTAAAAAAATAGAACAAAAAGAAGAAGTATTTTATAATACTCCATTAGTTGAAAATATAATGCTTTTTGAAGACTTAAACAAAATATATGAAGATAATAAATAAAATTCCCAAAAAAAAGGAATTTTTTTTATTCCTCTATTTCAGCAACTAAACGTCCTTTAATTTTTCCTTTTTTAAGTTGTTCTAATCCTTTATCAATATCCTCAAAAGGAATTGATTTAAGTTCTGGATCTAATCCCTTCATAAAGAATTCATAAACACCAGCTACATCTTCAGGAATACTTCCTATAGATCCTAATAATCTTACTTGATTAGTAATCATAGTCATTGTATCTAATTCAAAAGTAGATACTCCCATTCCAACTAAAACAACTGTACCACCTTTTTTAACAGCAGCAGTAGCATCTCTAGTAGTAGTACCAAAACCAGCATAGTCAACTATTAAATCAGGCTTAACCATTCCTAATTTCTTAGTATTATCGAATACTTTTTTACATCCAATCTTCTTAGCTAAAGATCTAGCTTCAGGACTAGTATCAACTGCATATACTTCACAACCTTCTAATACGGCCATTCTAGCAGCAAATTGTCCCAGACCACCAATACCTATAATACCAACTTTCATACCTTTTTTAGCTTCACCAATAGTGAATAAAGCATGATATGAAGTAGCTCCAGCATCAGTAGCAGAAGCTCCTTGCTTAAAAGATACTTTATCAGGAATATGAACTAAGCAAGATGCAGGTACAGCACATTTAGTAGCATAACCTCCATCATAATCATATCCTACAGCTAACCCGGTTTTTGGATCAATAGGACATACACCAACACGGTCTCCTACTTTAAAATTCTTTACTCCAGCACCAACTTCAGAAATAACTCCTGCACATTCATGACCAAAAATACAAGGTGCAGCATGTATTAATGCCATCCAGCTTTCTTGCTCTAAAGCAGCTACATCAGAATGACACAATCCTGCAGCTTTAACATCAATAACAACCCAACCTTTTTTTGCTTTTGGATCTTCTTTTTCTATTAACTTTGGTGCAACATGAGTTTTTGTAAATTGCCAACCCTTCATATTATTCCCTCCTAGTATAATTCTAACATAGTTTAATAAAATAAACATATTAATTATAAAAAAGGAAAACACTTTACATTAAAGATATAATAGCTCCTATTTAGAAAAGAGTAAAAATTTGATATAATCTAAAAAGAAGTAGATGATTTATATGAATAAGTTATTGAAAAATATAGATAATATTCATACTACTAAAATGGGAATAGATAGAATAAAAAGAAATCTAAATATTAGAGTTGATGTAGTAGAGTATTGTAAAAAAGTAATACTTGATAGTAATTGTACTATCCATAAAAAAGGAGTGATAAAATGATAAAACTAGACCAATATCGAGATTTATGGTTAAAAGAAAAAATGGATGAAGTAATAGGTTTTTATCCTAGAGAGTTTTATCCGCTAGATAACTTTTCATCGTTTAAAGTAGAGTGGAACGGCTACTTATATTCATCATTAGAAGAAGCATATCAAACTGCTAGTTTTATAGGTAGTGATGAAGAAATAGTAGAAAGAATAAAACATTCTCATTCTGCAGATGAAGCCCAAAGAATAGCTTATGCTAATAGAGATAAGAGAAGACCAGATTGGGATTCAATAAAAGTTAATATTATGGAAGAATTATTAAGACTAAAAATAGAACAAAATGCATATGTAAAAAAGAAATTATTACAAACAGAAGATTACTATATAGTAGAAGATTCTCCAAAGGATTCTTTCTGGGGATGGGGACCTAATAGAGATGGACAAAATCAGTTAGGCAAACTATGGATGAAACTAAGAGATGAATTAAAACAACAAAAGGATTAATATGAAAGATATGTTTAAAAAGAATAAAAATCAAATAATAATTTTTTTAGTAGGACTATTATTAGGAATAATATCAAAATGGTTAGATAATTTATCCATAAACGATAGTATCTGGTGGCAACATATTTTAGGAGTACTAGATCTAAGAAATATATTATCAGAATTTCCAATATGGATATTAATAGCTCTAATTATTTCTATCTATAGTAAGACACCAATTAGATCAAGTATAAATGTATTTATATTCTTTCTTAGTATGACAATTAGTTATCATTTATACACAATACTAGTATGTGGATTTAACCCATATAGATATATGTTAATATGGTATGGAATAACTCTAATATCTCCAATATTAGCCTATATATGTTGGTATTCTAAAAAAGATAATTTCATAGCAATAATAATAAAAAGTATTATAATATCCACAATGTTCATACTATGTTTTAGTATAGGGCCATGGTATTTTTATCTAAATGGTTTTTTCAATTTATTAATGTTTATTATTACAATAATAATTTTATATACAAAGTCAAAGAATATGATATATAGTTTATTAATAGGTATAGTACTATCTTATATAATAAAAAGCATATTATAAAATAGAGAGTAATCTCTTTTTTTATGGAGGAATATGCTAAGTATAGATTATATTAAAAACCTAGTACTAGTATCTATCGTATTAAGTACTATAACTTGCTCATTTATTCAAAAAACAAAGGTATTATTTAAAACTACAAAATTCTTAATCATATATTCATTAATAGTAAATATAATTTTTAGTATTATTTTTTGTTATTCATTTACTAATATTCAATTTCCAACATCTTTATGGACTGGTCTATTTTCTTTTATAGGAGCAGATACTATATATAAATCATTAGAAGGTAGATTATCAACACATAAAGAATTACAAAGAAGAAAGAATCAAAATAATTGATTCTTTTATTTAACAATAAAATTATTGTAAAAAAATAAAAATAAAGATATAATTACTATATAGAATAGGATAATATCGGGGTGAACTACATATGATAGTTAGATTAATCAAGAAGAGTAAAATTTATAATTTTAATTTACCTAATGTTATTGATGGTAACTATTGGATTACCGATACTGATTATCTAGGTAATACCCGAAACCTAATAAACGTTGAAGAATCAAATGGAAAATGGAAAATTAAAAGTGACTTTGAAACTAAAATAATGGCTGGATCTAAAGAAATAGATTCAGCATATTTGAGTGACTATAGTATGTTCTTTTTAAAAATCAATACAGATAATGAATATGTTATTTTATATTGTTCTCCTAATAATGATAAACAAACAATAACACTAACAACACCAGAGTCTGGAGAATATATAATCGGTAATGATGCAAGAGCAAGTATTGGTTATTTAAACCCTTTAGTATCAACGCAACATGCTAAATTAACAAATAATAATGGAGTATGGACTATAACAGATTTAAGTAGTAAATATGGAACATATGTAAATAATAACGTAATTACTACACAAAAACTTGAATATGGAGATATTATTTTCATAATGGGATTAAGAATTATAGTAATGCATAATTCCTTAACAATAAATATGATTGGTAACTACGTAACATATGATCAAAATGTCTTTAAAAGATCTATGCCTATAGTACAAAGACAAACACAACAAGATAATCCAGATGAAGAAGGAGTAGAATTCTTTAAAGAAGATGACTATTTCTATAGAGCTCCTAGATTCAAAACTAAAATAGAAGATGTAGATATAACAATAGATCCACCTCCTGGAAAAGAAGCAGAAGATAATACACCTGCTATCTTATCAGTTGGACCTATGTTAACAATGGGAATGGTTTCAGGAACAACAGCTTTCCAAACATTAAATAATGTATTAAATGGTACTGCTGATCTTAATCAATCATATCCAAGTTTAATTATGTCTGGTGGTATGTTAGCATCTATGTTACTATGGCCAGTAATAAGTAAAAAATATACAAATGCTCAAAAGAAAAAGAAAGAAGCATTAAGACAAAGTAAGTATACTGAATATATAGAAGAAAAAAGATCTAAGATTCAGTCTGAAATGAAAATTCAAAGACAAATATTAATAGATAATTATTTACCTCTTTCAGATACTAAAGACATCTTATATCAAAAGAAAAGAAATCTATGGGAAAGAGAATTAGATCAAGATGATTTCCTAGACTTAAGATTAGGAATTGGTTCAACTAATCTAAGTGGAAAAATAGGTTTTCCACAATCACATTTCTCATTAGAAACAGATAACTTACTTGAAGAAGTATATAAATTAGGATCAGAATCAACAATGTTAGAAAATGTACCTATATCTTTATCATTCTTAAAGAACAGAGTATCAGCAATCATTGGTTCTGCAAATATAAAATATCAATTCTTAGATGGATTGTTATTACAAATGCTTGTATATCATAGTTATGAAGATTTAAAAATAGTAATTTTAACAGATGATAAAAATGAAGCAAGTTGGAAATATATGAAAATAGCTCCTCATTGTTGGAATAATGAGAAGAATATGAGATATTTTGCTACTAATCTAGATGAAGCAAAAGAACTATCACTTGCACTAGAACAAGAAATACAAGCAAGACAAAATAAAGATAATAATGGAAAAATAGAAAAAAATACATTAGACTATCATCACTATAAACCATACTACATGATTATTACAGACAATTACAAAATGTATCGAGAACTTGAATTAATAAAAGATGTAGAAAAAATGGATATCAATTATGGATTTAGTTTAATAGTAATAAGTCCTAGATTAATAAATATACCTAATGAATGTAAAACATTCGTAAGTATTGGAGATAAAAAATCAGGAATATTTGAAAATGAATTAGTATCTAATAAACAAAAAGAATTTGTTGCTGATTACGATGAAACACTTAATATGTATGAGTGTTCTAAAATACTAGCAAATATTCCAATAGATATAGCTAAAGAAAATCAAAAATTACCAAAGAGTTTATCATTCCTTGAAATGTATAATGTTGGTATGATTGAACAATTAAATATTCAAAATAGATGGAAAACTAATGATCCTACTAAGTCATTACAAGCTCCTGTAGGATTAGATAAACAACAAGAATTATTTAAATTAGATTTACATGAAAAATTCCATGGACCACATGGATTAGTAGCAGGTATGACTGGTTCAGGTAAATCAGAATTTATAATTACTTATATTGTATCTATGGCTATTAATTACCATCCATATGAAGTATCATTTGTTCTTATTGACTATAAAGGTGGAGGTTTAGCTGGAGTATTCCAAAATAAAGAAACAGGTATGAAATTACCTCACTTAGCAGGAACAATTACCAACTTAGATACAGTAGAAATGAATAGATCTTTAGCTTCTATTCAATCAGAGTTAAGAAAACGTCAAAGAATATTTAATGAAGCTAGAGATAAATTAAATGAAAGTACAATAGATATATATAAATATCAAAGCTTATATAGAAAAGGTCTAGTTAGTCAACCAGTATCTCATTTATTTATAATTTCAGATGAGTTTGCCGAGTTAAAAGCTCAAAGACCAGAATTTATGGATCAGTTAATATCAACTGCTCGTATTGGACGTTCCCTAGGAGTACACTTAATTCTAGCAACACAAAAACCTAGTGGAGTTGTTAATGATCAAATATGGTCAAATACAAAATTCAGAGTATGTTTAAAAGTTCAAGATAAATCTGATTCTATGGATATGATTAAAGTACCAGATGCAGCATCACTAAAGAATCCAGGTAGATTTTATTTACAAGTTGGATATAATGAACTATTTGCAATGGGACAAGCTGCATGGGCAGGAGCTCAATATTATCCAACAGATAAAAGAAAGAAAAAAGTAAATCAAGCTATAGATTTTATAGATAATGTAGGAAATGTTGTTAAGTCACTTGATACACAAAAGAATGACATAGTAGTTGAATCTAAAGGTGAGGAAATAACAAATCTAGTAAAATATATAGTAAATGAAGCTAAAGAATTAAATATTCAAATTGATCAATTATGGTTAGATAGAATACCAGATGTTATATATGTAGATGATTTAAAGAAAAAATATCATTTCCAAGCAAAGAAAAATGATATTAATCCAATAATCGGAGAATACGATGATCCAGATAATCAAAGACAAGAAATATTAACTCTTCCATTATCACAAGAAGGAAACACAATTATTTATGGTTCTGCAGGTAGTGGAAAAGAATTAATGTTAAATAGTATTATCTATTCATCTATCACATCACATGATTCATCTGAAGTAAACTTCTATATCATAGACTGTGGAGCAGAAACTCTAACAGTATTTAAGAATGCTCCTCATGTAGGTGAAGTATTATTATCACCAGATGCAGAAAAAATTGAAAATTTATTTAAAATGGTAATTGAAACTATTGAAGTTAGAAAGAAAATATTTGTTGATTACAATGGATCATTTGATTTCTATATAAATCATGGTGGAAGACAATTACCACTTATAACAGTAGTAATAAATAACGCTGAAGCTTTCTTCGAAAACTATCCAGATTATGAAGATGTAATTACACAGTTAACAAGGGATTGTTTAAAATATGGTGTTATCTTCATATTAACAACAAATGGACCAAATACATTAAGATATAAAGTTAGACAAAACTTTAGTCAAAATGTAGTATTACAATTTAACGATCCATCAGATTATGTATCAGTAATTCCTGGAGTTAGAAAGAAAGAACCATCTAAGATATTTGGTAGAGGTATGATTTTATTAGATAATATTTATGAATTACAAACAGCATATCCATATCAAGAAGACTTAATGAGTGAATATATAAAAGTTATTTGTAAAAAGTTAAAAGATATTTGTGGATTCCAAGCAAAGAAGATTCCAGTATTACCAGAAACAGTAACATTAGATACTGTAGAAGAAGTACTTGGAAAGACATCTACTGTACCAGTTGGTATAGAAAAAGAATCTCTTCTTGTATCTAAGATTAGTCTTGATGATAATATTATGTTTAATATTACAGGTGATGATGTTACATCAGATCCAGACTTCTTAGATGGAGTCATTAAAGCAGTATCAAGAATACCACAATCTAGTACATTCGTATTAGATACTATATCAGCTCTAGAAGGATATGATTATTCTGGAGAAGCTAATGTAATGTATCAAGATGGAGATGTAGCAGAAACTCTAGAAGCAATGGCTCAAACAGTAAATGCTAACTTGGAAGCAGGAAGTGCTAATCAAATTACATGTATGTTTATAGGACCATTATCATTCATGAATAAATCACCAGTAGAATTAAAGAATCAATTTAATTCTATTGTAGAAGTAGCTAAACAAGTACCTAATATTAAATTTATTATTGTAGAAACTATTAATAATATTAAGACAATTGCTTTTGAAAACTGGTATAAATCTAATACTGATTTATCTGAGGGTGTATGGATTGGAAATGGTATAGGTAACCAATTCACACTTAAAGTTACAACAGCAGCTAGAGTACTAAGAGCAGAAGTAGAACCTGGATTTGGATATAATATCCATAAAGGTAAAGCTACATTAATTAAATTATTATCAGGAAAGTAGGTAGATAATATGAAGAATAAAATATTAATAGAATTAGAAATTCCATTAATTGAAAAGAAATATGATCTATTTATACCTGTAAATAAAAAAGTAGGTACTATAAAAAGCTTAATAGAAGCTGAATTAATAGAATTAACAGAAGGATCTTATCAAGCAACAGAAACTACTAATATGTATAGTAAAGAAACAGGTATTATATATGAAGTAGATAAGACAGTAAGAGATACAGATTTAAAAAATGGATCAAGAGTAATTCTTATGTAGGAGGTTCAAATGTCAGATTATAATAAATATGTTTTAGCAATAAATAAGATATTTGAAGTTATTGGTAAAATAAAGCCTAATTATACAGATAAGGATAATTTAGGATATATTACTAATATTGAAGAGTATAAAGAAATAGTAGTTAAAGCAGCAGATAGTTTTTCTAATAATTCAGAAGGTAATATTACAGAGCAACCTAATATGCAAAAGTTAAGTAATTTGGAGGAATAATA
This sequence comes from Bacilli bacterium, assembly GCA_017519965.1. Next base: position 28,605 of record JAFWRK010000001.1, on the reverse strand, counting down.
TGATAGAGAATATAAGTTATGATGATTTATTAAGTTATTCTAAAGAACTAAAAGCTAGTGCTGATGTAATAAGAGAATTAATAGAGAATAAAGATTACCCAGATTTAGAAAACTTCGTAGGCGATGTAAATAATTACTCTAGATATTTAGAAAATACTGTAAAACTATATAAGAGTGCTGATGAAGCATTAGAAGATTTAAAAAAACAAAATAGAGTTTCCTAATTAGGAAACTCTTTTATATATTTATTTAATTTACATAAAGGAAAATAGTATCTAAGTATATTTGGATAATCGATATTGTCACTAGCTAATTCATTAGAACCATAAATACTAAGTCCTAAGAAATTACCAAAACCGAAAGTAATTATTCTTATATATTTTTTATATAATATAATATTAAAATTTAATGATTTTAATGCTAATAATCTTTTTAATTCTTCTCCTGAAAAAATCTTATTATCTATTTTAATTTTAATAATTTGATTATTAGAGTCTACTTCATCAATAACAATAGAGGAGTCATATTTAATATTATGATTTAATAATTTAGAAAACTCTTCATAATTATAATCAATTATTTCTTTATTATATTTACAAGATAAATCCCAAAGACTACTAACTTGTGATAAATATGGATATTTAGTATTAGTAAAAGTATAACCATTATTACAAATATGTATGAATGGTAATATAAATTTATTTTTATATGATAAAAACATACATTCAGTTTCATTAATTATATTAAGTAATTTATTATATATATATTCGTATTTATTAATCCAAATAGACTTATAGTTAGTAATATCAAAATAATTAATAAAGTAATTATTATCTATATATTTATTCTCTTGCATTTCTTTATAAGCATATGTTCTATAAAGAATAGAAATACATTTTAGTGTTTCATCCTGTATATAATCATTATAAAAACTAGCTAATATACTTAGTAAATAGTTTTCTAAAGTAATCTCAATAAATGAATTTTCATCTATCTTTAAGTTTATTAAATATTTTTTGTTAGTATAACTAGTATTATTTTTAATAGTTCTATTAACTTTATTTATATTAACAGTTTTAACAACAATACCATCTATTATTAAATATACTTTATTACCTTTAAAATTAATATTATTATTAATAATAAAGTTTTTAGTTCTTCTATTTAAATCTTCTATTGGACTATTAGCTAATTCTTTTGAAAATTCATTTTTAATATCTAAGTATAAGTATAGAATATCTTCAGTACCATTATTTCTTATTTCATATTTATAAAACATATTATCACCTATATTTATCTTGATAATAATATGAAGAAATATACAAAAAAAGAATTAAAATTCAAAATATTTTAATTCTTTATTAATATTACAATCTAGTCCAGTAACATAACTTTTATTATTAAATATCTTTTTCAAGTCTATATCTTTACCATTTAAATAATCATATGATGCACAAATAATAGTCTTTGATTCTCTTAGAGCTTTCATATATAAATCTAAAAATGATTCATTACTAGTCATATCATAAGTAGTAGGATTTCTCCATAAACTATGATCACTATTTAGATAGTTATGCCTATCTTCTAATGGATAATGATAACTAATTGCTTCAAATCTAAAACAATTTTTAGGGGCAAAAGTATCAAGTAGTTTATAGAAGTTTTTCTTAATACCAAATCTATCTCTTCTAAATAGAGATAAATAGTTTTTCATTTGTCTACATGATTTATAATATATATAGCTCATATCTTTAACTTTAAATGTTTTATAAAAAGTAGAGTCTATTAAATAATCTAAATTAATAGAAAATTCAGACGTATCAAAACAATACTTTTTTAGTTTGAATTTATATGGATTTGTATTTTCTCTTCTTTTTATCATATCGTTATCTATAAAAGTTTCCATAAAAGTATGAACATTATTATATTTATATGTACTAGGTTTCTTCTTATCAAATATACCAGTTTTATAAATTATATATGGATGAAGAGTAGAATCTAAGGAATAGTGACATATAAATCCAGATAGAAATGAAAAACATTCTATATCATCTGTTAATTTTTTTTCTTTCATAGTTTTTAACATATTTATAAAAAAGTCTTGAGTCTTATTAGAATGAAAATAATCATCTAATCTACGTATCTTTTTACCGGGTAATATACTAAATAGATTATAAAACATAATTGGATCAAAACCTTGTGCAAACATTTTTAATCTACTTGTACTAATTATATTTTTTATATCATCAGGAAGTATATCATATACATCCATACTAAAATAAGAATGAGTAATTGTAGCTGGCATAATAATTCCCCCTTACCAACATATTTATTATTATAACATTAATCTTCACGAAATTTTCATACTTTTTAACAATATCTATGATATAATCAATAATAGGTGAGATTATGATAGAGAAACAATTTAAAAATTTAGATGAGCAGCTAGAAATCTTTAGATATAAAGGTTTAATAATCAATGATGAAAAATACACTAAGCAAGTATTATTAAGAGAAAATTATTTCTTTATCAATGGTTATAGACATCTTTTCCTAAAATCAAATACTGATAGAACTTTTGTAAAAGGAGCAACATTTGAAGAGTTATACAGTTTATTTTTATTTGATAGATCATTTAGAAATGTTTTATTTAAATATCTATTAGTAATAGAAAATAACTTAAAATCAATTGTTTCTTATCAATTATCTAAGAAGTATGGTTATCGTGAAAGTGACTATTTAAGACCTAAGAATTTCACACCTGCACCTGAAAAACAAAGACAAATTAATGATTTACTTAAGAAGATGAAAAGGCAAATTAGAATTAATGGTTCTCAACATAGCGCTACTCAACACTATGCATCAAACTATGGATATATTCCATTATGGATATTAGTTAAAGTATTATCATTTGGAATAGTAAGCGAAATGTTCTCTGTTTTAAAGAGTGAAGATAAAAAAGAAATAGCAAAAGCATATAATATAGAAGTAGAATCATTAGATACATATTTACCTATGTTAGCAAATTATAGAAATTTATGTGCTCATGAAGATATTTTATATGAGAATAGAACACAAAAATTTATAAATGATACTGTATATCATCAATTATTAAAGATACCTAAAGAAGATGATGAATATACTAAAGGTAAAAATGATTTATTTGCTTTAATAATTATAATGAAACAAATGCTAACAGAAGATGATTTTAAAAATATGACAATTGAATTAGATAATATAATTCAAACATTAAATTATAATCTTAATTCTATAAAAATAGATGCTGTATTTGAAAGAATGGGATTCCCATTAAACTGGAAGGAATTAGCAAAGATTGAAAGGAGTGTAGATTCAGAAGATGAGTAAAAAAGAAGAAAAACAGGTAGAAGAAGTTAAAGAAGCAGAAGTAGTGGAAGATAATATTTCCACAGAAGTTGTGGAAGAAGAGAAAAAAGAGGAAGAAAAAATAGAAGAATCCACAGAAAAAGTGGAAAAAGATACTGAAGAGGAAAATATTTCCACAGAAGTTGTGGAAGAAAAGAAAGAATCTAATAATGAAGAAAAGGATTACTTATTAGAAGAATATTATAGGAAAAAATATGAAGATAAAAATAAAGGTATTTCAAGTATAAAATTATTCTTCGTAACAGTAGTTTCATTCTTAATTGGAGGAATAGTAATGATTGGATTACTAAAATTCACTCCAATTTTAGGAGAAATTATAGGAACATCAGGAGGAACAATAGTAACTAAGAATGAAACACAAGTATATGAAAAAGGATCAATAGCAGCATCAGTAGAAAAAGTTTATGACGCAGTTGTTCTAATTCAATGTTATAAAAATGATCAGTTAGCAAGTTCTGGTACAGGATTTGTATATAAGACAGATGATAATTATGGATATATCTTAACTAATGCTCATGTTGTAAAAGACATGGAAAAAGTAACAGTAATGTTTACTAATGATGAAGAAGCAGATGTTGAAGTATTAGGAAGTGATTCATATTTAGATTTAGCTGTATTAAAAGTAAAAAGAAAATATGTATCATTAGTAGCTAATATAGGTTCAAGTGAAAAAGTAAATATTGGAGACTCAGTATTTACAGTAGGATCTCCTATGGGATACGACTATAGAGGAAGTGTTACATCTGGAGTATTATCTGGAAAAGATAGAATGGTAACAGTTAGTGTATCATCTTCATCAGAAGACTGGGTAATGAGAGTATTACAAATAGATGCATCTATTAACCCAGGAAATAGTGGAGGACCATTATTAAATGTAAATGGAGAAGTTATAGGTATTTGTTCAATGAAATTAGTAGATTCAGAAATTGAAGGCATGGGATTTGCTATTCCAATTGAATATGCTATGAACCATGTAGAACAACTAGAAAAAGGACAAGAAATAGAATGGCCAGTACTAGGAGTAAGTATGGCAAACCTAACAGATACATTTACACTATATAGAAATAACATAAGAATATCAGATGATATAACTTCAGGAGTTGTAGTAGTAGAAGCAACAGGAGCAGCTAAAGATGGTGGAATAGAAAAAGGTGATGTAATTACTGCAATTAATGGAAAGAAAACAAAAAATATTGCTTATCTAAGATATGAATTATATCAACATTCAGCAGGAGAACAAGTAGAAATCACAGTAAATAGAAATGGTAAAGATAAGACATTAAAAGTAACATTAGGAAAAAGTTCATAATTGAACTTTTTTTATTTTTAGATAAATGTTATAATATGGAGGTCTAGGAGGATTATATGAAAGTATTAGTAACAGGTTCATCTAATGGAATAGGTAAAGCAATTACTGAAAAATTCTTAAAAGAAAACCATGAAGTAATAGGAATAGATATAGATAAACAAACTATTTTTAATGATAATTATACTCACATCCAAGAATCTATATTAAGTAATAATTTACCAGAATTTAATGATATTGATATTTTAATCAATAATGCTGGAGTACAAAACTCTATTGATGATATAGATGTTAATTTAAAAGGAACTATTAATATAACTGAAAAATATGGACTAAATAAAAATATTAAATCAATTATATTTATAGCATCAGCTAGTGCTACTACAGGTGCAGAATTTCCAAGATATGTAGCAAGTAAAGGTGGATTAGTTTCATATATGAAGTATGTTGCCCAAGAAGTAGCTAAGTATCAAGCAACAGCTAATTCTATATCACCAGGTGGAGTAATAACAGATTTAAATAAACATATCTTAGAAGATAAAAAGTTGTATGAAGCAGTATTAAATGAAACATTATTAAATCGTTGGGCAGAGCCTGAAGAAATAGCAGAGTTAACTTACTATCTAGCTATTACTAATAAGAGTATTACTGGTCAAGATATCCTAATAGATAATGGTGAATTCTTAAAATCTAATTTTATATGGTAAGAATTAGTAGTTATCATCACCTACTATAAAAAAATGAAGGAGTGAAAGAAATGAATATTATACTAGGTATAATAAGTATAATACTAACTTTCGGAACAGTTGTATTATTGGAAAAAATATTTAAAAAAGAAGGATTATTAATTTGGATTAGTATAGCTACAATACTAGCCAATATCATAGTATGTAAAACAATCAATATATTTGGAATAACATCATCATTAGGTAATATAATGTTTGCATCTAACTTCTTAGCAACAGATATTATTACAGAAAAGTATGGATCTGACTATGCTAAAAAAGCTATAAACTGTGCATTAGTTGCAACAATAATATTTATAGTAACAACACAAATAAGTTTATTATTTATACCAGATGTAACAGATATAGCACAAGAATCAATGAAGACATTATTTAGTCTAAATTTAAGAACAAGTTTAGCAAGCCTAACTTTATTTTACTTAAGTAATAAATTTGATATATATCTTTATGAAAAATTAAAGAATAAATATCCAAATAAACTATGGTTAAGAAATAATACCGCAACAATAATATCCAACTGTTTAGAAAATTATTTATTTGCATTATTAGCATTTATAGGAATATTTAATATACCAACAATTATTTCTATAGCAACAACAGGTTCAATTATAGAAATAGTAATAGCTATATTAGATACACCTTATATTTATATATCTAAATTATTAAAGTAGTTTAACTACTTTTTTTATTTGTGCTATACTTATAATAGAGGGTGGTTATATGTATACACTAAATCATATTAAACAAGTATATATAGGTAAGAATAAACTAACTAATTATTTAGTTATTGAAGATAATAATAATACAATAGTATTAAATATTAATAAAGGAATAGAAGAAAATAATCTTAATATATCTTTAAGTAATATTGTATATATTTATGATCAAGGTAACGAGTACCAAGAAGAAGTAGAATTAAATACTATTAATAGAGTATTAATGTATTTAGGAGCAGAAATAATTAATAAGAATACAAAGAAAACTATATCATCCCCATTTTTAGTATGCATTGAAGATATAACTAAAAAAAGAATATATATAGATTTATCTACAAATGCTACATATACAAGAAAAGATAGTTATAGATTAAAAACATATTCAAATACACAAACAAGAAGATTATATATAAAAGATAAAAAAATATTATTAGGTACTAATAAGATACATATAAAAATATGTAGAAAATTAGATTACATATTAGATTTAGATGAAGAAAATATAACATAAACAAAGTATAATACTTTGTTTTTTATTTATTAGGAAAAGTATTAATAATATGATATAATATCTAAACATGTGAGGGATTATTATGGGTACTATAGATATAATAGGTAAATATGATTTAAAAGATAAATGCTTTAAAAATAATAATAGTGATGCAGGTAAGTCATTAGCTATAGCTACTTATAATGATATAACTAGAGAAGAAAGTAAGAAGTATGACTATATTATTTATTCAAATGGATCTAGAGTATCAGACTTTTCTAAAGATAATAAAACAATAGACGATTCTAAAGGTCATGTAGATAAAATAATAGATTACTTTAATAAGACTAATCATAATATAAAAATAAGATGTATTATGTTAGACAATGATGCTCCATTAAAAGAAGATGGAAAGATGATAGCTAAATATATAGAATATATTGCTAGTTTAGATGACTGTAGATCAGTTAATATTATAGGTTGTTCTAAAAGTGGAGTAGTACACTTTGATATGATAAAAAATATAAATGAAGAATTTTATAAAAAGATTAATTTATATAATGCAGCTTGTCCATATAAAGGTACATCTATAGCTTCTCCTAAGTTTGTTAAAGAACAAGTGAAAAATTATATAAAAACATTAGTACCATTTAAATCCATGACAGAAGATATAACTAAAAAAGTAATGAATTTTTATAATAGTATATCTAGTAATTCTCATATGGATTATGACATCTCTTATAAAAATAGTTTAGGAGCAGAATATCAAAATAAATATGATTCTACATTACTAGATAATATCTTTTCAGATGATAATTTAGATTCAGTAAGTAAATTAAAGTCATTTAAAAACTTTACTACTAAGATAGAAAAAGGTACTCTAAAAAGAGCGCTATTTACTAATAATATAATTGGAGTAGGAATGTGTTTTCTAAATAAAAAGATAATGCATAATGACTCTGATGGATTCGTAAAATATGATAGTGAAATAGAAGTGAATAAATATTTAGATGTAGAAAATATCCATATAGCGGGAGCTCATCATGATTTCTTAAGTGATGATAAGTATAATAATGTATTACTAACAGAAGTGGATAAAAATATAACAGAAGATAAGGAAAAAACTAAAAAAATAATATATGTTTAAAGCAGCTTTCAGTTGCTTTTATTTTATGATACAATAAGTCTAAATAAAGGAGTAACTATGAAGAGATATAAGAAATTAACATTATTACATTCAAACGATTTACATGGAGATTTTTTTAGTGAAGAAGATGGAAAAAGTACTATAGGAGGAGCATCAAGATTATCCGGATATGTTAGTAAGGTAAGAGAAGAAGAGGATAATGTAATCTATGCTATCGCAGGAGATATGTTTAGAGGTAATATTATAGATGCTGAATATAAAGGTATTTCTACAATAGAGATAATGAATATGATCTCTCCTGATGTAGTAACAATAGGTAACCATGAAACTGATTATGGATTATCTCATTTACTATTTCTAGAAAAATGTGCTAGATTTCCAATTATAAATGCTAATTTATTTATAAAAACAAATCAATCTAGATTATTTCAACCATATCATATAGTTAAGATAGATGGTATGAAAATACTATTTATCGGAATAGTAACAGAAGATGTTTTAGCCAATACAAAAAATGAAGGATTAATTGGTTCATTTGTAGATATAAATGAAGCAGCTCTAGAAGTAGGACGTATTTGTAATACATATAATGCAATTGATATCGATTATACAGTATTACTTACACATATAGGCTTTGAAGAAGACAAAAAATTAGCTGAATTATTAGATCCTAATTGGGGAGTAGATGTAATTATAGGAGGACACTCACATACTTATATCGAAAAACCAGAAGTAGTAAATGACATTTTAATTGTTCAAGCAGGTATGGGAACTGACCAAATAGGTAGATTTGACTTAGTAATAGATACTCAAAATAATTGTACTCATAAGTGGAGTTGGAAATGTATTTCAATTAATGATAAAACATGTCCTAGAGACGAAAAATTAGAAGACTTAATTAATAGTTATAAAGGTAAAACAGATTTAAAATATGGTAGAGTAATAACTAGATTTAAAAAAGAATTAACACACCCAGATAGATATAGAGAAACAGAATTAGGAGATCTATTTGCTGATATATTAAAGAATAGTTTAGGGCTAGATATAATGCTATTAGGTTCAGGTTCAATTAGATTAGAAAAACTAGGACCAATAGTAACATTACAAGATTTATTAGAAGTATTCCCATATGATGATTCTATCCATATGATAAAAGTAACAGGTAAACAATTAAAAGATATGATTACTTATATGCTAAGAGATGAAGCATTTGAAGGAGATCATACAGAGTTTTATCAATTCTCAGATGGATTTAATGTTGAATATGATAAGAAAAATCATAAAATTACTAAGTTTACTTTTGAAGGGAAAAATATTAAAGATGATGATATTCTAAAAGTAGGATTACAAAAGTATCATTTTACTAATATTGAAGGTGGATTTAATATTACTTTAGATGAAGTAGAAAAGAATGGTAAGAGTAAAATAATAGCTACTAGTTGTAGAGAAGTATTAGAAGAATATCTTTCTAATAACCAACATCTAGATAGTAATGTAGAAACAAATAAGAGATTAATAGTAAATAAGTAGGTGATTATATGAATGGATTCTCAGTATTATTTTTTATCTTTGGAATAATGATTTTAATAGCAGGTATAGTTCTATATACAGGACATAAAGATGAAGTATTATTATGGAAAGTATATGATGTAAAAAAATTACCACAAAGTGAATTAAAAAACATAGGTAAATGGACTATGATAAGTAGTATAATTCCATTTATTATAGCTATCATAGGAGTAATATTTAAAATATAAGGAATAATATGAAAAAGAAAATAATATTTTTAGTAATTATAGTAATAATAATTATAGTAGGAGTGATAGTATTGCTTGGATCAAGAAAATTAAAAAAGATAGATAGTATTACACAACTAAGATTTAGTTATTCATCAGGATATATGATGAATTCAGATACGGTATATGAAATTACAAAAAAAGATGATAAATATTATGCAAATATTAAGCCATATTTAGTACCAAGTGATGAAGCGTTTGAAGTAGAAATAGACGAAAAAGTTATTAATGAAATCATTGAAGTATTAAATAAATATGAAGTTAGTAAATGGGATGGCTTCAGTAAATCAAATAAATATGTCTTGGATGGTGATTCATTTTCTTTCTCAATACATATGGAGGATGGTTCTAATATATTTGCTTCAGGTTATATGATGTGGCCTAAAAACTATGGTGAAGTGAAATCTGAGTTAAATAGAATACTAGGACCTTTATATCCTACAAAAGAAGATTAATAAAAAAAGAGTTCATACTCTTTTTTATTTTTAATTATTAACAAAAAGCTAACATATTCATATTTTATAATAGGTGATTATATGAATAATTTAGTAGGTGTAATTGTTGATGCCGGTCACGGAGGTAATGACCCAGGAGCAGTATCAGGTAATATAAAAGAGAAAGATTTAAATCTAAAAGCTGCTTTATATATGTATGATAGATTAAAAGACTTAGGTATTAATGCTAAATTAACTAGAGAAGGAGATATATCATTACCAAAAAATGAAAGAATAGCTAAAGTAAAAAGTCTATTTAATAATAGTCCAGGAGTAATATTAGTATCAAATCATATAAATGCAGGAGGAGGAGAAGGTGCAGAAATAGTTTATGCCTTAAGAAATACTCCTGAATTATCATCTATGGCTTTAGATAATATTACAAAGTCTGGACAAAAAGCCAGAGGAATATATCAAAGAGTATTACCTGAAAATCCATCTAAAGATTATTACTATATATTAAGAGAATCAGGTAATGTAGAACCTATACTAGTAGAATATGGTTTTATAGATAATACCAATGACCAAAGAAAACTAATTAATAATATTACTGATTATGCAGAAGGAGTAGTAAAGGCTATTGCAGATTATGCTGGTATACAATATATACCACCTGGAAGCACTAATGTAGATACAGAAGATACATACACAGTACAAAAAGGAGATACTTTATATGGTATTGCTAGAAAATATAATTTAAAAGTAGATGAATTAAAATCATTAAATAATTTAATTGGTAATGAAATATATGTAGGACAAACACTACAAATAAGGCCAATTCAAGGAAATAGTTATACAGTAAAAAGAGGAGATACGATTTTTATGGGGAATAATGAGTAAAATTATTGATTTATTTAGAAAAAAGTTTATAGTATAATGTAAGAAAGGAGTAGTTATGAATTTAGAAATTATTAATTTATTGAGAAAAACAATTACTTCACTTTCATGTATAGAAAAAACTACGACTGATGAAAACTTAAAAAACGAAGCTTGCAAATATTTAATGGATTTAATAAATCAATATAAAAAGATTATTGAATCAAATGACATTAAAGGAATAAAATTTAAATATACTGAAGAAGATTTAATTGATTTTTCTTACAGATGTATCGAAAACAAAGAAAATGATTTTGTAAAGTTAGGAGAAGACATTCAATTTGGAATTATAGAACTTACAAAATTATTAAAATAATATAAAAAATAAGGAGGTTTTTATATGGGAAATGATGCAAAAAAAACAGAAGGTGGAACATATATTAGAGTTGATACTGATAAAAGAGGGAATGATCATATTGATATTTACGACCAAGACCCAAAAGGACCACATGACGAATCTATTCATATAACTATAAAAGAAGATGGGAGTGGAACAATTACAACAAAAAGTGGTGATGAACCTAGAGAAACGACTGATACAAAATGTTATTTAACTTCTGCTTGCATGAAATATTTTCAAGAAAAGTTTGATGATAATTGTTACGAGTTGACAGTACTTAGATGGTTTCGAGATAATTTTGTGTCAAAAGAAGATATAGAACATTATTATGAAGTGGCACCAATTATAGTTGAAACAATAAATAAAGAAGAACAATCTGATATTATTTATGATTATATATATGATAATATAGTAGATTATTGTGTTGAGCAAATTGAACAAGGGAACTATGAGGCTGCATATAACAGATATAAAAATAGTGTTTTAGCGTTGGAAGAACAATTTGCTAGACCAAAACTTACAGATAGATTAGTGAAAACTTTAAAGTTAAAAAATCAAAATTTATAAAAAATTAATCATCCTATAAAATCTAATAAAAATTAGAAAATAGGATGATTTTTTGTATATTAAAGTATTATAGTATAAAGGTTTACTCAATAATCATCCTTAATATCAACCTACAAAGTAGGATGAATTTCGTAAGTACGAAATAAGAAAGGCGCCATTATAAACACTTATGAAATAAGGCTAAAGTTTATATTATGGTGCCATCTTCTTATCCTGCTGTTTCATATTTCAATGAATATTGAATCATTTTGGGATGATAGACAAAACTTTCCATAGTAAATGACTTGATTCTTATATTTAATGAGAGGTATCATCCAAGCAAAAGGAGATGATGTTTATGAATATGAAGGAGGATTATGAGATTAAGTGATATTATTAGGTATGTGAATTTCATACCAAGTAATATTACAAAAATTAAAACCATAGAATTAATTGGAGGTATCAAACTCTATGGTTAAATACAAGGTTAATTTAATGTTTAAAGATACTTCTAATTCTTTAAATGAAATAATAACTGAAGTATTAAAAATAGAATTACAGAAGAAATTAAATATGACTTGCAATTATTTAGATAGAGAGCTACTATGTAATCATACTCATTATTCCCAAGTAGAAGGGAGTAGTAATTAATGGTAGGGAATAATAGTTTTAAAGTAGGACTTTATATAAGATTATCAAGAGATGATGGAAATGTAGAATCTGATAGTATTGTAAGTCAAAGAAGTTTACTTAATCAGTATGTTAAAGAAAACAATTATATAGTAGTAGATGAATATGTAGATGATGGATTTTCTGGAACTAATTTTGATAGACCATCATTTAAGAGGCTGATGAAAGATATTGAATTAGGAAAAATCAATATGATTATTACTAAAGATATGTCTAGATTAGGTAGAGATTATATAGGTACAGGAGAATTAATAGAAAAGTATTTTCCAAATAATAATATAAGGTATATTGCTATTAATGATGGTATAGATACATTTATAGATAATACAAATAACGATATAGCACCTTTTAAAGCAATAATGAATGATATGTATGCTAAGGATATATCAAAAAAAATTAAAAGCAGTTTGCATTCTAGAATGAAAGATGGTTTATATGTATCTGGAAGATGCCCTTTTGGATACCAAAAAGATCCAAATAATAAAAATCATTTAGTAATAAATGAGGAACAAGCAAGTGTTGTTAAATTAATATTTGATTTAGCCCTTAAAGGTAATACATATCACTATATAGCACAATATTTAACCAGTAAAAAAATAAAAACGCCAGCATCTTATTACAACTATGTATGGAATAAAAATTGTATATCACAAGAATATGGAGTATGGGTAGATACTACAATTAAAGCAATTTTAACTAATAGAATATATACAGGAGATGCAGTACAAGGAAAAACTAAAAAGATTAATTATAAACTTAAAAAGACTGTTAAAAATAATCCCAATGAATATATTATAGTAGAAAATACACATGAAGCAATTATTGATAAGAACACATTTAATTATATACAAACTCTACTACCTAAAAATGTTAAAAGACCAGAGAAGAAAAGATTTTACTTATTAGATGGACTATTATATTGTGGGGATTGTAAACATCGTATAACTATAAGATACCAAAATAAAACAGGAAGAAGTTATACAACTTGCGATTATTACAGAACATATTCAAAATATCATGTCTGTACAACCCATACAAATAATTATGAGGTATTAGAAAAGATTATTTTAGATAATATAAGAGAAGTATGTAAAAAGCATTTAGATAAAAACAAGATAAAAGAATCTATTAACAATATAGAGTTTGAAGATAATACATTAAAGATAAAAAAACAAATTGAAAGTTTAGAGATAACAAATAATAGATTAACTGAAAGTCTAGATAAAACATATATGGATAGATTAAAAGGAATTATAGATGAAGAACAATACTTAAGAGTAAGTAAAAATATTAAAACTGAAATAGATAATAATAAAAAGAATATTGATAATCTTAAAAATGAACAAATAGAAGAGAATAAAATAGATAATAAGCAAATAGAAAAATATATAAATGAAATTTTATCACTTGAAAATCCAACAAGAGAATTAATAATTAATTTAGTTGAAAAGATTTATATCTATCAAGATAAGACGATAGATATTATATTTACATTTAAAAATGTTACATAAAAATTGTATCAGGAGATACATTATATAGTATTGCAAGAGAATATAATGTAAGTGTAAAAGACTTAAAAGAAGTAAATAATTTAAATACAGATGTATTATATATAGGTCAAGAATTACTTATTCCATCAAAAGTAATAGATGATATTACAGATGATGAAGTAGATAATAATATATATGTAGTTCAAAGAGGAGATAGCTTGTATTCTATTTCTAAAAAGTATAAAACTACAGTACAAGAATTAATTGATCTAAATAATCTAGAAAATAATACCTTATCAATAGGACAAAAATTAAAAGTACCTTCTATAGATGAAGAAATATATATAGTACAAAAAGGAGACACATTATGGAGTATATCTAAAAAATATAACGTCTCAGTTAATTCAATAAAAGAAAAAAATAATCTGACAGATAATATGTTATCTATTAATCAACAATTAATTATTCCATAAAAAAAACTTACTTACGTAAGTCTTTTTTTATGCATTTTGTTTTCTAGCAAAATATACTCCAGTACCAATACCACCACATACTAGTAAGATAATAACTAATGAAAGAATATCATTACCAGTATTATTTTTAGTATCAGTATCACCAGAATCTAAGAAGTCCATAATATTATATCTTTTACTAACTTCTTGTTCATACATTTCATTAATCTTATCAGTCATTTCACTTTCATAAGATTTATCAAATCCTACCCATGAAGCATCACCGATAATAATGTATGGAACACCAGTAGCAGTTTCTTCTTCTCCTCTAGCTTTAGCAACTTTAGTCATTAAATCTGCATTATCTTCATTATACCAAGTTTCATAATCAACAATTTTGAATTTACTTCCTAATTCTTCTTCAATACTTTCAAACCATGCTTCAGCTTCTGCACAATGAGAACATCCTTCACCTCTAAAGAAATAAACAATAACTTCTTTATCATCTTCTTCAGTAGCTACATCCTCTTCTTCAGCAAAAACTGTAAATGGTAAAACTAATAAAGTAAGTAGAATTAAAAATAAATACTTAACTTTTTTCATAATAAAACCTCCTAAAGATATAATAACATAAATAAAATAATTATTTCTATAAAACAATTCAAATAATTAATATTTCATTATTTTTTCACAAATACTTTTTGTTTTAAGCTTTTTTTCTCAATATCAACAAGTGCATGATCAAAATTAACATCTAAACCACCTAAATAATCATTAATAGTATATCTAAATCCTAAAGTTAAACCTTTAGCATCAAATCTTTCATTTAATGCCTCATTAAGTAAATCTTTAGTAGCTTCAATATCTAATTCTTCTATAAATTTATTATTATTACCTAACTTATCAGTAATTTTACCTTTAATAATAGTCTTAAATAAAACATTATAATGTAATTCACCATTATAGAATAAATCTACTTCTTTTAATCTATCTTGTACATTTTCTGTATAAAAATCTACTTTACAAGATTTTAATATGTAATTGTTTTTATAAAAATCTTTTATTACTTTCTTAATATTCTTTTCATATAAAATTATTTCCATAACTAAACCCTCTTTTATTATATATTTTCACAATTAAATTTAGGAATAAAACTACTATCAGCAGTTTCACCTTCTTGTATAAATGCATTACGAACACCTAGTTCATATGCATAATTAACTACTTCATCATATTCAGAAGTAGTTATTTTTCTATTCAAGTTTTTAAATTCATCAAACTTCTTCATTGGAGTATATTGATTCATTATACTAATAAAAATATTATCTTTATATTTTTTATATAAATAATAAATTATTTTCTTAGCATCATCTATATGTCCAGGAAGAATTAGTACTCTAACTATTAAACCTTTAACCATAAGATCATTTTCAATAATAGGTTGCCCAACTTGTTTATACATTTCATCAATAGCTTTAGTAGCATAATCAAAATATTTATGACAATTAGAATATTTCTTTCCTAATTCATTATCAAAGTATTTTAAATCAGCTAAATATATATCAATATATCCATCTAACATTTTTATAGTCTCTACATTTTCATAACTACTAGTATTATAAACAATTGGAATATTTAATTCATCCATACTCATATTTAAACTATCTATTATTTGTGGAACATAATGAGTAGGTGTAACTAAATTAATATTATGAGCTCCCATATCTTGTAATCTAATAAATATATCACTTAGCTTTTTATTACTTATTTCCTTACCATAACCTAATTCAGATATTTCATTATTCTGACAAAATATACATTTTAAATTACAATGAGAAAAGAATACTGTACCACTTCCATTAGAGCCAGATATTATAGGTTCTTCCCATTCATGTAAACTATAATGTGCTAATTTAATATTTGAATTTGCTCCACATGCACCATTATGTTTATACCTATTAATACGACAATTTCTAGGACATAAAGTACAGCATTCTAATATATCCATATCTATACCTCTATTTAACTGTTTTACATAGTTTTTTAGTACTTTCTTTATTTACCTTACTATAAGTATCAAAGTCAACATTTGTTTTACCTATTAAACTATTAGTAATTTTTTCATTTTCTAACATAGGTAATCTGTGACAACTAATAACTTGTAATAAATTTCTTACTCTTTCCTTAGATAAAGTTAATTCATTATTAATAGCAGAATCAGATATTATTTCAAGTTTATCTTTTAATAATGGATCATTATCATTAATTGCTGCTAAATTATTTTCTAAGTATCTACCATCAGCAATTCCTCTTAAGAAATTAATGTAATCTAAATCTAAATCATTATAAGCAGGTTTACCTAAATCATAATGAGTATTAACTAATAATAAGTTTAAAGCATCCTCATTTAAAAGAATATAATCATTCATTGTTTCTTCTAATCCAATATTTAACTCTTTTATAAAATGATCTTTATCCATAGAAATTAAAATTTCATTATTACAAATATCATCTAAATTATTTTCTAATAAATAATCGGTAGAGTAAACATCAATAATTGATTTAAACAATTCTTTCTTCTTTTTATCAGCTATTGCTTTACCTATACAATTAGCAATATCGTCATTATTTTCATCAAGTAATTTTTGTAAATAACTAGAATCAACATCAAGATCAAATGCTATTTCTTTTAAAGAATATTCATTTAATCCCCAACCCATGTTATAACAATATTTCTTCATTATCATAATCCCCCTTAATTGCCTGCTTATTATATCATTTTTTGCTATTTTTGTCAAAAAAACAAATAATCCACAAGCTCTGTGGATTATTAAAAAATTATTGCTAATAAATAAATACAAATAATAACTATTATGAAGAAACACATCATTAAGAAAAAAGATGCAAAATCACTATGTTTCTTTTCTAATAAATCTATTTTCTCATTATAATTATCTGGATATTTTATTTTAACTTTTTCTAATTTTTTTACTAATAGTTTTATATAAATAATATTATCTAGAGTCATCCATATAAGTCTATTTAATATTATTAATAGTATATTAAATATTGATGAAAAACCAGGTAGAGGGAAATAATTATTAAGAGTAAAACAAAAATAGAATAAAAATAAATCTAAGAAGAATAATAATGCTCCTTCTATATAAAAACCTTTAACAAAAATATATAAAGGTCCAAATATTAATCTAGGTAACCAATTCTTATTTCTAACAATCTTATCATATTTATCACCTAAATATGTTTCTAGTAGAGTAGTTTCACCTTTCTTATTTTTATCTATATAAGTATCTTTATCTGGTATATATCCACAGAACATACAAAAGTCTTTTTTATTATCTTTTCCACACTTAGGACATTTCATATTATCACCTATAATAATTATATAATAAAAAATTGCATAAAAAAAGGACTTATAGTCCTTGTGAATTAGAGTTACCTTTTTTACAAACTACTATTCTATTACTATTTAGTGAATGTAATTCTAAAGCATCATAGTCTGGAAAATAAAACATTGCATATTTTAATGTTTCTGAATAAGTATCTCCATTTTTCTTATCGATATAAAGATTAATTGTATATTTATTATAATCATACTCATCGGCATTATATAAATCCATTGATCCAAATTCATAATCAGTTCCTTCTGTTACTATATAAGAACCTGAATAATTATTAACAGAACTACCTAAGAAGAAATTGTCATCATCATCTAAACTCATAGTCATATTAAAATCTACATTAGTATTATAAGGTTCAGAAATTCCACATGTATAATCACCTATATATTCAGCTGTTTCTAAAATAGAGCCTTCTGACTCAGAAGAAACAGTATATGCTAAGATGAATGCAAAGATAATAATAGCTTTTACTATAAGACCTATAACTAAACCAATTATATTAAGTATCATTCCTAAAGGTCCTTTTTCTTTTTTAGCTTTAATACCTAATACTAATCCAATAATAGATATTATTAAATTTAATCCAAGAAAAGTTAAAGCAAAAATTATTGAAATAACACCCAAAATAATAGATGCTGTATAATTTCCATTACTTTGTTTATTATTGTAATTATAATTGTAATTCATATTAGGTGTTTGTTGATAATTATAGTCGTAATTCATATTAGGATTTTGATTATTCATTTGATTATTTTGGTTTAGTGGATTACCACAATTAACACAGAAGTTAACTCCTTCTTGATTATTTGTTCCACATTTACTACATATCATATTAAGCCTCCTTAATTTAATTTTATTATATCAAATAATAGTTAAAAACAATATAAAAAAAACGACATAAGTCGTTTTTATTTTAATAATTCACTAAGTTTCTTTTTCTCTTCTTCTAACTTAGTTCTATCAGCTTCAACTATCTTAGCTGGAGCCTTATTAACATAGTTTTCATTAGATAGTAATTTTTCACGTCTAGCTATACTATTTTTTAAGTCTTCTATTTGTTGTTTCTTTAAAGCTTTATCAGCTTCAGTTTCTATCTTTTCAAAATATATAGTAGCTTTAACTCTATTAGAGAATACTTTATAAGCTTTTAATCCTAAAGGCTCTTTAACTAAGTTATTATCTAGTTTTAACATCTTAACAATTAGTTCGTTATCATCAGAAGTATCAAACATTACTTTAGCTTCTTTACTAATATTATTTTCAGCTTTAGTATTTCTAAAGTTTTTAATAAATTCAACTGCATCATCAACTGCTATTTCTTCTGCATCAAATACTAATTTCTTACTATATTTTGGATAAGTACTCATCATTATACTTTCTGTTTCTTTAATAGGTAACATAGAATATATTTCTTCAGTTACAAATGGCATGAATGGATGTAACATTTGTAATATACCAGTTAATACAAAACATAAAGTAGATTTAGTAGCTATATCATCTAAAGAATATTTAGCCATCTCTATATAATAATCACAGAATATATTCCATGTGAAATCATAGAATTCAGAAGCTGCTATATTAAATTCATATTTATCCATATGTTTAGTCATAGATTTAACTAATCTTTCATATTTAGATAATATCCATTTATCTTCATCTTTTAGATCATTTAAATCTATTTCTTTTAAATCTTCTATATTCATTAATACAAATCTAGAAGCATTCCATATCTTATTAACAAAGTTCCATGTAGAAGCTATTTTTACTTCATCAAATCTTAAATCAGTACCTAAAGCTACATCAGTAGTTAGATAATATCTTAATGAATCAGCTCCATATTTTTCTACCATATCGAATGGATCAATTCCATTACCTAAAGACTTACTAAATTTACGCCCTTGTTTATCTCTAATTAATCCATGAATAATAACATCTTTAAATGGTCTTTTACCAGTTAATTCTAATGATTGGAAAGTCATTCTATTTACCCAGAAAGGAATAATATCATAACCTGTAACTAAACAATCATTAGGAAAATATGCTTCCATATCTTTAGTTTTTTCAGGCCATCCTAGAGTAGAGAAAGGCCATAGAGCAGAACTAAACCATGTATCTAGTACATCTTCATCTTGTACCCAACCTTTTCCTTTAGGAGCTTCCATTCCTACATATACTTCATCATCTTTATACCATGCTGGTATTCTATGTCCCCACCATAATTGACGAGATATACACCAGTCATAAGTAATCTCCATCCAGTGATTCATAGTTTTTTCATATCTAGTAGGTACAAAATTAACTTTAGTTTCTTTATTCTTTTGATTAGATAAAACAGCATCTGCTAGAGGTCTCATCTTAACAAACCATTGTTTAGATAAATATGGTTCAACCATAACACCAGTTCTTTCACTATGTCCAACAGAGTGAGTCATCTTTTTAACTTTAAGAAGTAATCCTTGTTCTTTTAAATCTTTTAATAACTCTTCACGACATTTCTCACGAGTCATACCACAATACTTACCGGCATTTTCATTCATAGTAGCATCTTTATTCATTACTACAACTCTTTCTAGATTATGTCTATTACCAACTTCAAAGTCATTAGGATCATGAGCAGGTGTAATCTTAACACATCCTGTACCAAACTCTGGATCAGCATGTTCATCTCCTATAATAGGTATCTTTTTACCAACTATAGGTAATATTACATTTTTACCAATTAAATGTTTATATCTCTTATCACTAGGATTAACAGCTACTGCAGTATCTCCAAATAATGTTTCAGGACGAGTAGTAGCAACATCTAAATATTCATCAGTTCCATCAATGACATATTTTAGATGATAGAAAGCTCCTTCAACATCTTTATAAATAACCTCTTCATTACTTAAAGCAGTTTGAGCAGCAGGATCCCAGTTAATAATACGTTCTCCTCTATATATTAATCCTTTATTATAATAATCAACGAATACTTTTCTAACAGCTTTATTTAAATCTTCATCTAAAGTAAATCTTTCTTTAGTATAATCAACAGATAATCCTAAAGCTCCCCATTGATCTCTGATTGTTCCACCAAATTCTTTAGTCCAATCCCAACAAGCTTCTAAGAACTTATCTCTTCCATATTCATACTTATCAATGCCTTTTTCTTTTAATCTTTTAACTACTTTAGCTTCAGTAGCTATAGCAGCATGATCCATTCCAGGTAACCATAATGCATCAAATCCTTGCATTCTTTTATATCTAATAATAATATCTTGAATAGCAGTATCATAAGCATGACCTAAATGTAATTTACCAGTAACATTAGGAGGAGGAATAACTATACAGTAGTGAGGTTTACTACTTTTATTATCACAATTAAAATAACCATTATTCTTCCAATAATCATATTTTTTCTCTTCAGTTTTCTTATGATCATATTTAGTATCTAACATAAAAAACTCCTTTCTTTAATACAAAAAAATATAGAGTAAAACTCATATCTATATTATAACTAAAAATGATTAAAAAGCAATTGATTTCAATGTATACATAAAATAAATACTTATAAGAGCAGATAATAACTAAAATAATAATTCTAAGATTTTTTTAAAGGTTGAAAAGATTTTTTAAAGTGATATAATATTCTTATAATAGGGTGGTTTGATACCATTGATATTGAGGTGATATATTGAAAGGGATTAGTGTTACTAGTGAAATAGGAAAATTAAAGAAAGTATTACTACATAGACCAGGAGAAGAATTACTTAATTTAACACCTGATAGTCTAAGTGAATTACTATTTGATGATATTCCGTTTTTACCAGATGCTCAAAGAGAGCATGATCAATTTGCCCAAGCTTTAAGAGAAAACGGAGTAGAAGTTGTTTATCTTGAAGACTTAATGGCAGAAGTTATTTCTATGAATAATGGAATAAGAGCAAACTTTATTAAACAATTTATGGAAGAAGCAGGAATTAATACTGTTAAATACAAAAGGTTAGTTGGTAATTATTTAAACAGCATTACAAATCCAAAAGCATTAGTTTTAAAAACGATGGCAGGAATTCAAGTTAGTGATATTTATGATGAGAAAAGAGATGTTGAAAAAACATTAGTTGATTTAATTCAATCTCCTGATAAATTTATTGCTGCTCCAATGCCAAATTTATATTTTACTAGAGATAATTTTGCAAGTGTAGGACATGGTATAGATTTACATAGAATGTATTCTGAAACAAGAAATAGAGAAACAATATATGCAGAGTTTATATTTAAATATCATCCTGACTACCAAAATGTTTCTAAATATTATAATAGAA
This sequence comes from Bacilli bacterium, assembly GCA_017519965.1. Next base: position 6,388 of record JAFWRK010000001.1, on the reverse strand, counting down.
ACTATGCATGGCATACTGAAGGTGGAGATTTATTAAATATCAATGATCATACTATTGCAATTGGTATTTCTCAAAGAACTCAACCTGAAGCAATAGATCAATTAGCTAAAAATTATTTTAGAGCAAAAGATTGTAAGATTGATACAGTACTTGCATTTAACATACCAAATAGTAGAGCATTTATGCATTTAGATACTGTATTTACTCAAATTGATAAATATACATTTACTTATCATCCTGGAATTATTGGAACATTACAAGTATTTGAAATTACAGAAGGTTTTGATCCAAATACTTTTGAAGACTTAATAGTTAAAGAAATTAATGCACCATTAAATGAGATATTAGAACACTACTTAAATCATCCAGTTAAATTAATACCATGTGCTGGAGGAGATAAAGTAAGTGCAGAAAGAGAACAATGGAATGATGGATCTAATACGCTATGTATAGAACCTGGAGTAGTTATTGTATACGATAGAAATAATGTTACTAATGATGTTCTTCGTAGAGAAGGAATAAAAGTAATAGAAATACATGGAGCAGAATTATCTCGAGGACGTGGAGGTCCAAGATGTATGAGTATGCCTCTAGTTAGGGAGGAAGTTGAATGGGAAGTTTAAAAGGAAGAGATTTCTTAAAATTACTTGATTATACACCAGAAGAAATTAATCAACTTCTCAGTGTTGCTATCGGTTTAAAGAAAAAGAAACATGCTGGTGAGCCTCATAGATACCTTGAAGGTAAACAAATAGCTATAATCTTTGAAAAAGACTCAACAAGAACAAGATGTTCTTTTGAAGTAGCAGCTAAAGATTTAGGTATGGGAGTTACTTATTTAGGACCGACTGGTTCACAAATGGGTAAAAAAGAAACAATTGCTGATACTGCAAGAGTATTAGCATCTATGTATGATGGCATAGAATATCGTGGTTTTGAACAAAGTATAGTTCAAGAACTAGCAGATTATTCTAAAGTACCAGTATGGAATGGATTAACTAATGAGTTTCATCCGACACAAATGCTAGCAGATGTAATGACTATATTAGAAGAGTTTGGAACTATAAAAGGTAGAAAGCTAGTATTCTGTGGAGATGCTAGAAATAATGTTGGAAATTCATTAATGGTAGTTTCAGCAAAATTAGGAATGCATTTCGCATGTTGTGCTCCAAAAGAATTATTTCCAGAAGAAGAGTTAGTAAGGGAATGTTTAAAAATATGTGAAGAAACTGGAGGTACTATTACTCTTACTGAAGATATTATGGAAGGCACTAAAGATGCAGATGCAATATACACAGATGTTTGGGTTTCTATGGGAGAGCCTATGGAACTTTGGGAAAAAAGAATTAATTTATTAAAACCATATCAAGTAAATAGAGAAGTAATGAATAATGCTAAACCTAATGCAATCTTCTTACATTGTTTACCATCTTTTCATAATACTGGTACTACAATCGGTAAAGAAATATTTGAAAAGTATGGACTTAAAGAAATGGAAGTTACAGATGAAGTATTCGAGTCTAAGCAATCAAGAGTATTTGAAGAAGCTGAGAATAGAATGCATACAATAAAAGCTGTAATATTAGAAACTTTAAGATGAGTAGAATAGTAGTTGCCTTAGGTGGCAATGCATTAGGAAAGAATTCTAAAGAACAATTAGAAATAGTTAAAAGTACAGCTAGTAATTTAGTTGATTTGGTAGAAATGGGTAATGAAATAGTTATTACCCATGGTAATGGTCCACAAGTAGGTATGATATTTAATGCATTAGCTAATGTAGACCCTACTACTACTGAAGATGATATGCCATTTGCTGAATGTGGAGCTATGTCACAAGGATATATTGGTTATCATCTACAACAAGCTATGGAAGCAGAATTTGCTAAAAGAAATATGCGTAGAAAAGTGGCAACTATAGTATCGCAAGTGGAAGTAGATGCTAATGATCCAGCATTTAATGATCCAACTAAGCCAATTGGTTCATTTTATACAGAAGAAGAAGCTAAAAAATTAGCTAGTGAAGATGGAGCAATTTACAAAGAAGATGCAGGTAGAGGATGGAGAAAAGTAATTGCATCTCCTAAGCCTAAAAAAATATGTGAATTGAACACTATTAAGAGATTAATAGAAGAGCATAATATAGTAATAACTTGTGGAGGAGGCGGTATTCCTGTAGTAGCGACTGATAATGGTTACAAAGGAGTAGATGCAGTTATTGATAAAGATCGTACCAGTGCTTTATTAGCTAGTAGTATTGATGCTGATATTTTATTAATTTTAACTGCAGTAGAACAAGTTAAAATAAATTTTGGAAAAGACAATGAAGAAAACTTATTAAAGATAGATACTGAAGAAGCTAAAAAGTATATAACAGATGGAGAATTTGCAGCAGGATCTATGCTTCCTAAAGTAGAAGCGTGTCTTTATTTCTTAAATCATTCTGATAATAAAAAGGCTATTATCACATCATTAGAAAAAGCTAAAGATGCGATTAATGGAAATACAGGTACAACCATTATTAAGAAGGAGGAAAAGAAAAAAATGGAAAGTACAGAAAAAGAGGTTAAAAGAAGTGCCTCACGTAAAAAGAATCAAAAGCGATCTATTACATTATCTGCCTTCACAATTATTTTGATTCTTACTGTAGTTATGGCAATAATTACACACTTTTTACCACATGCCATATTTAATAGTGAAACAATAGTAGATGGTAGTGGTGTAGTTGGAGCAACATTATCTCAAACATTACTTGCTCCAATATTAGGATTTGCAGATGCAATAGATATCTGCTTATTCGTACTAATCCTAGGTGCATTCTTAAAAGTAGTTACTAAGAGTGGAGCACTTGAAACAGGAATTGAGGTATTGATTAAAAAACTAAAAGGTAAAGAGTTATTATTAATACCACTATTAATGTTCCTATTCTCAATTGGTGGTACTACTTATGGTATGCTTGAAGAAACAGTAGGTTTCTATGCAATACTTAGTGTTGCAATGGTAGCTGCTGGAATGGATACTTTAGTAGCATCAGCAATAGTATTATTAGGAGCTGGTTCTGGAGTTCTAGGATCAACAATAAACCCTTTTGCAGTAGGAGCTGCAATTGATGCATTACCTAGTGGTATAGGTGCTAATCAAGGAATAATAATTGGATTAGGTATTATTCTATGGTTAACTACATATATTATTTCTACTTTAGCAGTAATTAGATATGCTAAGAAAGTAATAGCTGATAAAGGTTCTTGCTTCTTATCTTTACAAGAACAAAAAGATATGGAAGAAATATATGCAGTTAAAGAAGAAAAATCAAATCCTAAATTAACAGGAAAGCAAAAAACAACATTAATAATGTTCTTGTTTACATTCGTAATAATGATTATTGGATTTATTCCATGGGGAAGTTTTGGAATAACATTATTCGAAAAAGGAAAAATATTCTCAACTTTAACAGGATTACCATTAGGAGAATGGTATTTCCAAGAATCAACTTTATGGTTCTTAATAATGACTATAGTTATGGGTATTGTTAATGGAATGAGTGAACATGAATTTGTTGATACATTTGTTGATGGTGCTGATGATATGGTTGGTGTTATTTTAGTAATTGCACTAGCTAGAGGTACTTCAATATTAATGGCACAAACATATTTAGATAATTACATAATTTATAATGCTGCAGAAGCATTAAGAAATGTTCCAGTAGTAGTATTTGCACCACTTAATTATATCCTACATGTAGGATTATCTGTTTTAGTTCCATCATCAAGTGGAATTGCTTCATTATCAACGCCAATTATGGCTTCATTAGCTAATGAACTAGGATTTTCAGTTGATGTAACTATTATGGAAATGGTTGCAGCTAATGGTTTAGTTAACTTATTTACACCAACTTGTGGTGCTATAATGGGTGGATTAGCATTAGCAAGAGTTAATTATACAACATGGTTAAAGTGGGCTGGAAAAGTAATAGCTTTAATAGCAATTGTAAATATAATTATATTAACTATAGCAATGGTTTTAATATAAAAAAGCATTATATGGAAAAGCTTAAATGCTTTTCCATTTTTTATTAGGATGTGATGACGTGAAAAAAAAATTACTTGTATTACTGTTACTAATTCCATTATATATTAGTGGGTGTAGTATAAAAAAAGAAAAACTAATTTTAGCAACAGAAGCAGGCTTTGCTCCTTATGAGTACTATGAGAATGGAGAAATAGTAGGAGTAGATATTGATATTGCAAAAGAGATTGCTAATAGATTAAATAAAGACTTAGTAGTAAAAGATGTAGCTTTTGATTCCATAATATCAGAGGTAAAAACTGAAAAAAGTGATTTTGGTGCTGCTGGTATAAGTTATACAGAAGAAAGAGCAAAAGAAGTAGATTTTTCAATTGACTATATGGAGTCTAAACAAGTATTAATTGTTAAAGATAGTAGTATGATTACTAGTCCTAAGCAATTAAAAAGAGAAAGAGTAGCTGTTCAACTAGGTAGTGTAGCTGATAGTTATCTAAGTGAAGAATATCCATATCTTACAATTATTCGTGAAAAAAAATTTTTAGCTGCTATTCAAGATTTAATAGATGATAAAGTTGATGCAGTTGCTATGGATGAAATTCCAGCTAAAGAATTGATTAAAAGTGATATGAAAATTTTAGGTGAAGCTTTAGTAGTAGACCATTATGGTATGATTGTTAAAAAAGGTAATAATGAACTATTAGATAACATTAATGAAGTTATTAAAAATATGCAAAAAGAAGGCAAAATAGATGAAATATTACTTACTCATATGGGATTAAAAGAAAAACAAAACATACCAGATAGAAATAATCAAAGTATAACTGAAAAGTTTTATTATAGTATTATCTATGATGGCCGTTATAAATATATAATTGAAGGTCTAAAGAACACCTTATTAATTGCCTTAGGAGCAGTGCTTCTAGGAGTATTCTTAGGTGGAATAACAGCAATTATTAGAAATATAAATGAGAATACAAATAAGCTAAAAATACTAAGCACATTAGCAAAAACATATGTAACTGTTATAAGAGGTACTCCAGCTATATTACAATTAATGATAGTTTACTATGTAATATTTAAAGCTGTTGATATTAATATAGTATTAGTTGGAATATTATCATTTGGAATCAATAGTGGAGCATATGTAGCAGAAATAATAAGAGCAGGAATTAATTCAGTTGATAAAGGACAAATAGATGCAGGATATGCCTTAGGTCTTCACTATCACCATATAATGGGGAAAATAGTCTTACCAAGTGCAATTAAAAATATATTACCAGCTTTAGGAAATGAATTTATTACATTAGTAAAAGAAACATCAGTAGGAGCATATATAGGAATAGTTGAATTAACAAAAGCATCTGATATTATAGCTTCACGTACTTATGATTACTTCTTCCCATTAATTATAATTGCATTAATATATTTATTAATTACTTTAGTTCTTACTAAATTAATTAGTATTATGGAGGTGAAGTTAAAACATGCTAGAAATTAAAAATTTAAAGAAAAACTTTGCCGAGAAAAAAGTTTTAAAAGGAATAAATATTAATGTTAATAAAGGGGATGTCATTGGAATTATAGGGCCATCAGGATGTGGTAAATCAACATTATTAAAATGTATTAATTTACTAGAAAAACCTACAAGTGGACATATTATATTTCAAGGCGATGACATAGTTGATAATAATGATTTAGAAATATTACGTCAAAAGATTGGTATGGTATTTCAACAATTTAACTTATTTGAAAATATGACTGTGTTAGAAAATATTATTCTAGCTCCCACATTATTAAAGTTAATGAGTAGAGAGGAAGCTAAAAAAGAAGCGCTAATCTTATTAGATAAAATTAATCTAAAAGATAAAGCTAATAATTATCCATCAGAACTTTCTGGAGGACAAAAACAAAGAGTTGCTATAGTAAGAACTCTTATTATGAAATGTGAAATTATTTTATTTGATGAGCCTACTTCAGCTCTTGATCCAGAAATGATTTGTGAAGTTACTAACTTAATGAGAAAAATAAGAGATGAAGGTATGACAATGATAATAGTTTCGCATGAAATAAATTTTATAAGGAATTTCTGTAATAAAGTTATTTTTATGAGTGATGGATATATAGTAGAAGAAGGAACAAGCAAAGAAATATTTGAACATCCTAAAGATGAAAGATTAAAGAGCTTTTTATCTAAAATTAATAGCATTTAAAAAAACTAGAAATAATGAAGTGAACCCCATTTTGGACACTTTAAAAAAAGACTAATTTCATATAAAATAGAATCTCAAGAAAGGAGGTTCTATTTTTATGTCTAATAATAAATACACTAATGAATTTAAAAAGAAAGTTGTTGATGAATATGTTT
>JAFWRK010000030.1 GCA_017519965.1 Bacilli bacterium | reverse complement strand
TCTTTATTTACTTCTTGTGTTGCTCTTTTAAATTCTTTCATATTTAAATGTTCTACTTCACTATGTTTTTGACCTCTTTCTAGGGCAAATCCGCCTAGATTTAATAATTCACAATAATTATCTTGTAATTCACTTAAATGTTCTTTATCATGGATATATTGCTTTTTAGAGATGGTATATCGTTCAGTCGATGTTCTTTTATCAAACTTTTTTATCAAAGGAACTACTACACAATGTATATGAGGTGTTTTTTCATCCATATGTAATGTTGCATGTAATATTTGTTCATCTTTATATCCTAAATAATCTTTTACAAATGCCATACAATACTCTGACCATTCTAATACTTTTTCTTTTGGCATATCATTAAAGAAATTATGTGAAGCAGTAAATATCATTTCATCTGCTACTACACTTTTGGATTTATCTACCATTTGTCTAAACGTTCTTCTTCTGTCTTCTCTTTCATTTTTCATTCTTTCTTCATGTTCTTTCTTATATTCTTTTGTTATTTCATAAAAGCCTTTAACATATTTCATATTTAATGGAACAAGTTCTACATTATCTTTAGTTTTTGATAAGTCTATATCTGGATTTGAATTATATGCTTTCTTTTCTCTTTTATTGTGAGAGCCAATTTGAGCTAGATCATTTAAAGTATAGATAGGTTCACTTCTGAATATTGCGTAATTCATACAGCTTCACCTTCTTTAATTTGGAATTCTATTACACTTTTTATAACATCAGTTGTATTTTTACTATCAAATTCATTAACCGCTAATCTTTTATTATCTTCTATACTTCTAATGTAATAGTTCTCAGTTGTTTCTACATTTCTATGTCCTAATAGATCTGCTACTTCTTTAATCTCTGTTCCATTATTTAATACTTTAGTTGCATATGAACCTCTTAAATCGTAAAATCTACATTTTTTTATTCCTAATTCTTCATGAATTACTTTAAATGGATATCTAATTAAATCTGTCCCTGTATATGTTCCATCAATTTTTGTAAATACTAAATTAATATTTTCATATTCTAATTCATTGTTGTTTATTACTATCCTATTTTCAATAACTTTTCCATATTCATTTTTTACATCTTCTATATGATAATACTTATACTCTTTTCCATATAGTTTCTTTATCTCATCCTGCATTTTCTTATAATTAGTTAAAGCTGTTTTTAAAGTATCGCCAATATATATTGTTCTTTTCCCTGTTATAGTCTTTGTGGATCCAATATACCATCTTCCCAATGAATCTTTTGGCTTATCATAAACACTATGTTGAACATATATTACTCCATTTTCTAAATCAATATCTTCCCAAGTAAGAGCAAATACTTCACCTGTTCTCATTCCTGTAAAACAAGAAGTTAAGAATGCACATATAAATGCGTTATTATCCCTAAATTTATCTAGAATTATATCTATTTCTTCTCTTGTATATAAGTGCTTTACATCTTCATCTTCTTTATCAATTTTTGGTAATCTAATTGTTAAAGCTGGATTATATTTAATTATTCCATATAGATTGCAAGCTTCTCTAAATGATCCTTTAAGAACTTTTAATATGTTTTTAAAGTATTCTCTAGAAAAATCATATTCATTAACCATTTCTACAATAAAATTGTTTAATGCCACACTTGTAAGAGAAGATATTTTATACTTTCCAATTTTAGGTTTAATATATTTGTTTATTAATGATTTATAAGTCTCAACTGTATTGTATTTTAAATTGTTTTTACAATAGTTATCTAACCAATAGTCAAGATAATCTGAATAAGATAATTTTGATTCTTTAAAAGGTTTTCCAGCATTTATATATTCGGTATATGCTATATTTCCTGCCTCAAGAGCCTCTGCTTTTGTTTTAAATCCACTCTTATTTATATATTTTCTAGTTCCATTAACAGAAGCTATCTCAAATTGGTATTGATATACCTTTCCTCTTTTAGTAATTCTTATATTAGTCATTATCCACCTCTACAATAATGATTTTTTTAATATTATTTAAATCAGATAAATCTTTTCCTTCATTTTGAATTAAGAATCTTTCTAGTGTAGATTTTAAGACTTTTAAACTTCCTAATTTAATTGCTGGTAAATATCCTTTTCTAATTAATTCATAAATATAATTTGGGCTAGAATGAAGAATACTAGCTACTTCCTGAACTGTGTATATTAATCTATCTTCCATTATTTAAACTCCGCTAATAATTCTTCAAATTCTTTAATTTCTTCTGGAGTCATAGGATCTGACTTACACATTTCAGGATGTTTAATCCAATCAGGAGTATTATCTTCATATTCTTTTTTATTATTATATTTATTATT
>JAFWRK010000029.1 GCA_017519965.1 Bacilli bacterium | reverse complement strand
TTTAAATATTGTTGCTTTTATGTTAGATAGTATTAGATTATTTAGATTACATTTATCACTTAATATGATTGAAGTATTATTATTTTATTTATTAGCTTTATTATTTATTTGGAAAGATAATAAACTTTTTTTACTAATAGGTTTATTAATTATATTTGTAGATATTCTTATTCCATATTTAGATAGTAATGCTTATGTATATTTTTTGGATGTTAATCAAGGAGATTCTTGTTTAGTTATTTCTGCCAATAGGAAAGATGTTATTATGATTGATACTGGAGGAATGGATAATTATAGTGTTAGTGATAATGTTATTTCTTTTTTATACAGCTTAGGTATAGATAAGATAGATTTATTAATTTTAAGTCATGGAGATAAAGATCATGCTGGTGAAATAACTAATTTACTAAAGAATATAGATATAGAACATTTAAAGCTGAATAAAGGAGAATTAAGTGAATATGAGCTAATTGCTCGTAATAATATATCTCTATCTCCATATGAAACTAAAAATATGTATTTAACTTATCTAAATTATAAAGAATATGATAATGAAAATGATAATAGTGTTTTAACTTATATAAAAATAAATGGAGTAAATATACTTAGTATGGGTGATGCTTCATATACTGTTGAAAACGATTTAATAAACAAATATAAGATAAATGTTGATATATTAAAAGTAAGTCATCATGGAAGTAAAACTAGTAGTGATAGTTATTTTATTAATAGTATTAATCCTAAGTATTCAGTTATTAGTGTGGGAAAGAATAATAAGTATGGCCATCCTAATAAAGAGGTATTAGAGAATTTAAAGAATACTGAAATATATAGAACAGATTTAGATGGTAGTATTATGTTTAAAATTAAAAATGGAAAAATAAAAACAGATATTTGTAATCCATAAATAATAATTATCATATGTATTATTTACTTGGTACCAGTAAAAAATAAAGATTTTCTGCTCTTAATTTAGTAGTTGTGTTAGAAACGTAAAATGCTTTGTATAGTTAATTGTTCGCTTTTATTTATTATGCTACAATTATTATAGAAAATAGGTGTTATTGATATGGATAATGAAACATTAGTAAAATTACAACATTTTTTTGCTTCTGATATGATTATAAAGAAGGAATTTTTAAATATGGCTCCTCCAAGTAATGAAGGCTATTTAGACCATGATTCTTTAGTAAGTTACTCTGATAAAGCGTATGATAGTTTAATATATATTTTTGGAGAATTAAAATGTCTTACTAGAGATTTTTTTGGAATTGATTCATATTTATTTAAGAAGGTTACTTTATTAGAGAAAGAAGCTAAAAATGCATTTGCAATGGCGGGTACTGATATTAATAAATTAAGAGCTTTCTATAATGGATTTATAAGTGATATGTCTGTTGAATTTTTAAATGCTGTTAAAAGAGATTATGTTGGTTATACACTTTCAGGTTCTGGAGATGCAATGCAAAATGCTAGGACAGCTAATGAATTATTACATCTAATTCATAGCTTTGTTATGAATAATGATCATTTATTACAATCTGTTCCAAAGCTTTCTGAAAAAACTAATGATTATAAATATGAAATTACTTATAGAGGAGTACCTAATCCTTATTTTGATCATATTTTTGCAAATTTTCCAAATAGCTTAGATGTTGGTTGGACTGAAGTAATTAGTGTTAATGATAATAAATTATTATTCATGGTTAGAGATAGAGGACATTGTTTAACTATTGATATGACTGTAAAAGGTGATAAAGTTAGGTTAGAATATTTTATTCCTAAATTATGTAATATTGATATGATTAATCGTTTACCGGGAGTTAATAAAGTTAATAAAGATAGTGTTGGAGCAACCGGTGTTATTGAAACAACAAAAGAGGAAGCAGCAGATGTGATTTATGATTTTATATCTAAAGTTCCAACAGATATGGACATGGTATTAGACAGACCTAATTTTAATGAAAAGCATATGTAATATGCTTTTTTATGTTATAATTTTAGTAGGTGGTTTTATGGATTCAGTATATTTAATCAGTTCTGATAGTATTCGTTTAATAGATGAAGAAATTGAAAAGATTGTTAAAGATAATGTTTATGAAACTTTTGATCTTAATTTTGTTTCTATTGATGAAATATTAGAAGAAGCTAATTATTTTTCTTTGTTCGATGAAAAGAAATATATTGTTGTTAAAAACGCAAATATATTTGTAAGTAAGAAGAAAAAAGAAGATGAAGAAGATGATGTGTCTAAAAAAGATGAATCTTTAGTTAAGTATTTAGAATCACCTAATTATAATACTGTTTTAATATTTACTTTAAATGGTAAAGCAGCTTCTAATAAAAAAATAACTAAATTAATTAAAGAAAAATATAATTATATTGAAGTAGGTAATTTAAAGACTAGAGATGTCTATGATAAAGTAGAGAAGTTATTAAAAGATAAAGGATATAAAGCTAGTAAAGATATAATTTATTATATTATTAATAATTCTTTAAATAATTATGATTTGGCTTATAATGAAGTCCAAAAGATAGACTTGTATTATAAAAAAGGTTGTGTCTTAAAACTAGAAGATGTAACTCATATAGTTAGTAAAGTTATGGAAGATAATAATTTTAAATTTATTGATGCCTTAATGACGAGAAATATTAAAGAAGTATTTAATATTTATGATGATTTGATGATTCAAAAAGTAGAACCTAATATGTTAATGGCAATGATAGGTAAGGAAATTAGATATACTTTACTTACTAAACAATTACTTACTACAGAAAATAAAGATAGCATTATGAAAAAGTTAGATATTAAGTATTCTTTTCAATTGGATAAATATATTAATAATAGTTATAATTTTACAGAGAAGAAATTAGAAGATAGTTTAATAAAACTATGTGATTATGATTACAAATTTAAGAATGGAAAGATATCTAATAAGTTAGCGTTGCAATTATTTTTATTAGATTTTTGTAAATAAAAAGACGAGAATTTATCTCGTCTTTGCTATTTCTAAGATCTTTTCAGTATTCTTGAAATTGTATTTAGCAATTTCTTTTAAGATACCTTCACCATATTGTTTAACTAATGTTGCTCCAACTTCATCAACCATTGTTCCTGCTCCAAGTGGTATTTCAATATTAAATCTTTCATTTAATTTTTTCATTTCTTTTAAGAAAATATATCTACTTATAATTGAAGAAGCAGCTACTGATGAACATTTATCTTCAGCTTGAGTAATAAATGTTATGTTAGTTACTTTTTCAGGAACATTATTTAAATGAGCGTAGTAACTTTTTGGTGGCTCAAATTGATCTATTACTATTTTTTGATAACTTACGTTATCTTTTTTTATTACAGATAATAAACATTTATTATGTAAGATAGCTTTAATCTTATTCATGTTTACATCTGTTGTATGATAATCGTTATATTCTTTGTTAGTTAGAATAATTGTTGTATGAGGAATTATTTTAATTAATTCTGGTGCTATTTGAATAATTTTTTCATCAGTTAGTTTTTTAGAATCTCTAACACCAAGTTCTTGCATTTTAACAATGTTTTCTTTAGAAACATATGATGCAGTTACAATTAATGGTCCAAAATAATCGCCAGTTCCAACTTCGTCAGATCCAACAGTAGAAGCATTTATAAAAGCAACTTCTTTTTTTTCTT
>JAFWRK010000028.1 GCA_017519965.1 Bacilli bacterium | reverse complement strand
GCTTGAACCGCCATTTGCATAGAGGGGTTATAGCTAAAGAGTTAAATTAGATCATATAACACAAAAATCTTTTAAAAAATTGGAATTAAATATATATTTCTTTTTTATATTATTTTATTTTTTACGGCTAATTAATTATATAAACAATCTCTTGTTTTAGATACTGCAGTTACAGGGGGGGTACAATTTAAATACAATAAGCATTACTAGCATGTTTAAGCAATTCATATATTATCTTTTGAATATTATATTCTTTCTCTAATAATATTTTTACTACATAAATATGTGATTATGAAATATATTCCATAAATCAAAATCAAAAATATAAAAGTCATATAAGATCCATTTAATATACTAGTAATTCCTAAAGATTTTAATATCCATTCACAAAACTTTAATCCAAATATTGTATGAATTGCAGCGATAGATAAAGGCATCATAAAGAATATAAAAGTTTGCATAAATAGTGCTTTATTAATTTCTTTTTCATCTGCACCTATTTGTCTTAATATTTTATATTTCTTCTTATCATCTATACAATCAGATAATTCTTTTAAAGCAAGTATAGCTGATGATGATATCAAAAAAATGATTCCTAAATATAGACCAATGAATGTAATTATAGCCGTTAATCCTGCAGCACTTATTTCAATTTCATTTCTGGTATCTTTTATTAGAGTCTCTTCAGTATGAAATTTTTTTACTTTTTCTTCTAATTTATCAATTATTTTTTGATCTTTTGAATTATAGTTTCCTGAAAGAATTTCATATTTTAAATGATCTTTTTCAATAATTTGGTCACTTACTACAAAGAATCCCAAATTAGCTGGATTACCTGAAATATTAACAAAACCATTTATTAATTTTTTATATGGTTTTAATTCGTGATTAAATATTATCATCGTACTATTACTTTTAAGTACTGATTCATAAATATCAGTATTATAATTAGAAACAATTGCATATTCATCATTTTGAATAGTTACTGTATCAATCTTTAATAGTCTGGCTAGTTTATTGTAATCTGCCTCACTCATAATATATACAGGGGAATCAAACTGAATGTATGAATATTTTTGTTTAATCTGTTCATATACTTTACCCAATGATTTAGCATAATCAAAATTCTCATCATAATATTCAGAAACTACTAAATTATCTTTTGTATTTTCTTTTACAAATGTATCTTCTAAGAATTCAGTAACTCTTACATTTTGATTGATACTAACAATCTGATAATCTACCGGAGCATAAGTATTAATTGAATTATTAAAATAATCCTTAATGGTAAATGCACTTGTTAATAAACATAGTGTGACAAATAACATTAAACAAATGATAGAAATAGATATTACCATTGTATTAATCTTACTGTTGATTTGTTTAAACACAAATGTATTTAATTTTTTTGAATACAAATTATGACATTTAGAAATTATCTTTAAACTTATACCCGCTACTGAATAAAAGAATAATATTGTTCCAATTGTCCCCAATAAAATAGGTACTAAAAGAATACTCACATCATATTTTAGTAAATCATTCACACCAGCGGTAACCATGTAGTAAGCTGATCCTAACATTAAAACTGAAATAAAAAATAGAATAACACTTCTCATAGAACTCTTTATTCGAATCTTTTCTTGTTTCTTGCTAGCTTGTAATAAGTCTATCAATTTGTTTTTATTTACTATGATAGTATTAAATATCATAACAATAAAATAGATAATACCAAAATATAATATTGTCTTAAATAATGCAGTTTTTGAAAAATTGAAAGTGAATTTTGACATATTAGCTTCAAATAAATTAGCAACAAAAATACTGGTTATTTGTGATAATACGATTCCTAATAATAAACCGAAAGCAAGTGATATTAAACCAATAATAAATGTTTCAATCAAAAGCAGTAAAGATATTTTCCTCTTGGACATTCCTAAAGTCATATAGACACCAAATTCTTTATTTCTTTTCTTAATTAAAAATCTAGAGGCATATATAATTAAAAATCCTAATATGAATGATACAAATACTGATATATAAGATAATATTTGTTCTAGTAAATCAATCATTTCACTTTGTCTTGAAGTAACTTCTAAGATAGCAGTTTGTGAATCCATTGAATTAAATAAATAGAATATACAAACTCCTAGAATTAAAGTTACAAAGTATATTGCATAGTCTTTAAAACTCTTCTTTATATTTTTAAGAGATAAATTATAAAGCATCGTTCATTTCACCCCCAAGTAGAGTGACAACATCAATTATTTGATTAAAGAACTCTTTTCGAGACATATCTCCTTTATTTAATTCATTAAAAATTATACCATCTTTTATGAATATGACACGAGTTGCATAACTTGCAGTAAACGCATCATGAGTAACCATAAGAATAGTTGAATTTAATTCTTTATTTAAGTACTCAAAACTGTTTAATAATTGTTTAGATGATTTAGAATCTAATGCTCCAGTAGGTTCATCCGCAAGAACTAAACTAGGATTCGTAATAATAGCTCTTGCTGAAGCAATTCTTTGTTTTTCTCCTCCACTCATTTGATAAGGATACTTGTTTAGTATCTTTGTAATACCTAATTTAGAAGCTATGTCTTCTATCCTTTCCTTTTGTTCAT
>JAFWRK010000027.1 GCA_017519965.1 Bacilli bacterium | reverse complement strand
GCTACTTGTGAACCAGTTATTCAATCACGTAGACCAAATAATCGAATAGATAAAGTACGCCATATGTTTAATAAAAAAGAAAATTAAGTTACTATTCGCTAAATTACAATTTATCAATTTGATCGAAATATTTTGAGATTGCGATGATTGAAGTTGGAGAAATCCAATTTCTTTTTTTAAATAATATTCCGATAGGTAAGAGTCATAGAAAAATATGGTATAATATTAGATGAAAGAGAGATGAACTATATGAAAGATGGAAAAATACCTAATCCAAATACAATTCATCCAATAGCTGGATACGATAAAGAAATATATGTTAAGCCAACAATAACTAATAAAAATATAATTGTTGGAGATTTTACTTATATAGCAGATTCAGAATTTGAAAGTCATGTTACACATTTATATGAGTGGAATGATGATAAATTAATTATAGGAAAATTTTGTCAAATTGCTTCAGGAGTAGAATTTATCATGAATGGAGCAAATCATCAAATGAATGCAGTTTCAACATTTCCTTTCTATACTTTAGAAGGTTGGGAGCAAACTCCCCCATCAAAAGAGGATTTACCATTAAAAGGAGATACAGTAATAGGCAACGATGTTTGGATAGGACAAAATGCTGTTATTTTACCTGGAGTTCATATTGGAGATGGAGCGATAATTGGAGCGAATAGTGTTGTAGGGAGTAATGTTGATCCATATACAATAGTCGCAGGAAACCCAGCAAGAGTTATTAGAAAAAGATTTAGTGATAAATTAATTCAAACAATGGAAGAATTAAAATGGTGGGATTTAAGTATTGAAGAAATTAATGATTTAATTTCTACATTAACTTCTAGCAATTTAGAAAAAGTCACTGAAGAACTAGATCAAAGAGTTAAAAGGATGAATTTAAAATAATCGCAAGATTTTGATATTGCGAGCAAAGCAGGTAGAAATACCTGTTTTTTTTATGTAGGAAAAATTTAGGAAAAATCAATATAGTTTTCTAGGATAAAAATAGAGAATTTTTTGACATGTTTTAAATAATCAATATTCGAGATAATGATATTGAACAAAGGCCGATGTTCAGTAATTTGAAAGGAGATTAAAAACATGGAAGACTATATTGTAATTTATGCAGTAGTACCAAAACACATTTATGAAACAAAATTATTAACACCAGAAGAAAAATTGATTGCTGAACGTATTATATACTTATGCAAAAAGGAAGGATATTGTTGGATAACGAATAAGAGATTATCTGAAATGTATAGTATAACAATAGAAACAGCTTCAAGACATATTAAGAAATTAGAAAAGATAGGATTAATTAAATGTATTTATGATCATAATGATAAAAATACTAGAAGGGTTATTCAATTAGTTGATAACATATGGGATAAATGGTCAATAAGAGATAAATCAAATAATCAAGAAGATATTGATTATTCAATTAAACATAATAATAAATATAATAATAGAAATAATTAT
This sequence comes from Bacilli bacterium, assembly GCA_017519965.1. Next base: position 6,905 of record JAFWRK010000027.1, on the reverse strand, counting down.
AAATATAATAGTGATAAAGTTGATAAATCACCAGTTCCTTGGTGGCTTAATGAAGATATTAAATCTGAACCTGCTACTCCAGAAGAACAAGCGGAAATGGAAAGAATGATAAGAGAAATTACTGGAGAGGATAGTGATTCAGATGAATGATAAGTTAGTTTATACAGTTCATGAAGTATCTTCTATATTACACTCAAGTCCAAATTATATTTATGAATTAATTAGAAAAGGTTATTTACCAGCTATTAAATTAGGAAGTTTAAAAGTATTAAAAAGTTCACTAGAAAGATTTTTAATTCAAAATGAGGGAAAAGATTTATCTAATTTATCTGATATTAAAAAGATAGTAATTGAGGTAGAAGTAAATGAGTAAAATTAATATCAGAAAAAGAGGTAACTTCTATGAATATAGAATTGAAATAGCTAAGGTAGATAATAAAAGACAATGGTTAAGTAAATCAGGATTTAGAACTAAAGCAGAGGCATTAGAATCAGGATCGTTAGCATATACTGAATATTTAAATGCAGGTATTCCATTTAAACAATGTGATTTATCTTATTCAGATTATCTTGATTATTGGTTAGAAAATTATTGTATGAATAATTTAAAATATAATACTATTCAAACTTATAAAATAATTATTAATAAGTATCTAAAAAAGAATATAGGAAAATATAAACTATCAACAATAACAAGTGTTGCTTTAAATTCTTATATAACTGATTTAGTTAATAAATATAATCATTCTAAAACATATTATAAGAATATATTAAAAGTTATTAAAGGTTCATTTAGAGATGCATGTAATTTATATGGATTTATAAAGTATAATCCAGCTCTTACATTAAGACTACCTAAAATAGAAGAAGAACTTAATAATAAAAGACATTATTATACAAATGAAGAAATAGATAAAATAATAGATAGATTTAAGGATAATGCTACTTTTGTAGCATCGTTCCTAACATCATGTTATACAGGAATGAGAACTGGAGAAGTGTTTGCTCTTACTTGGGAAGATATAGATTTAGAAAATGGAATAATAAATATAAGACATAACTTATATGATAAACCTAAAGATAGTTTTGGAAGATGGTATTTAGGAACGACTAAAACTATATCTGGAACAAGACAAATATATATTGGAAATACATTAATAACAGCTTTAAAAAATTTTAAAGAAAGACAAGAATATCTTAAAGAAGTATTTGGTAAAGATTATAAATACTATCACTTAGAAACAATAACAAATGATAATGGAAAAGTTGTTGATAAAAGAATAGTTATTAACAAAGATAATGAAGAAAAATTAAACTTAGTATTTACTAATGATGATGGATCATTCTCTGGAACTGATGTTCCTAAATATCCATTTAAAATAATACATAATGAATTAGGAATAGAAAAATGTAGATTCTATGATTTAAGAGGAACATATGCAACTAAAGTATTAAATAATGGAACAAAGATTAATGATGTAGCTAATTTGTTAGGGCATAGAAATGTGGAAACAACTGAAAACTATTACATTACAAGTTTAGAGGATAATAGAAAGAGTGCTGTAGAATTATTTGATAAAAATAATAAATCTAATGTTATAGAAAATGTAATAAAATTTCAAATACAAGAAGGTAAATTAGTATGAATTATGCAATATTTAGAAGTGAACCTATTTATACTTTAAATGATTTAGCACAAATTGGATCACATAATAAAAGAGAGAAAAAAGCATATCAATCTAATCCTGATATAGACTTATCTAAAACAAAAGATAATGTAGAACTTGTTCCACTTAATATGAAATATGTTAAAGGCTTTTATGAAATAACTAAAGACTATAAAAAAGAACATGAAGAAAGAATGAAAATTGAAAGAGATGATAGAAAAAGAACATTTAGACAAATGGTAGATAAATCAAAAAGTGTTGTTGCAGATGAATTAGTTTTCACTGCAACGCACACATTCTTTAATGATATGAGTAAAGAAGAAATAAAAAATTGGGCTGATAGATGTATGGAATTTGTACATTTTGGACTAGGATATGAAGATAATCAAATATTACATGCAACATTACATATGGATGAAAAAACACCTCATATACATTGTGTGGTAGTTCCACTAGTTAAGAAGTTAGATAAAAGAACTAATACAGAAAGATATACAATATCTAAAAAACAATTTATACATGATAAAGAACACTTGAGTGAGTTACAAGATGAATATTGTGAATATCTAAATATGTGTGGTTTTGCTTTAGAAAGAGGAACTAAACATAGTGATAGAGAGCATATTAATATTAAAGAGTTTAAGAAACTAACTAAATCATTAACTAATGAACTAGATCTAAAAGATGATAAGTTATCAAAATCAATTGATGAATTAGAAGAAAAAATGAAATCAAATAAAACTATTATGTTTGATAAAGAATCTGTTAAAGTTAAGAAAGAAACTTTTGATAGTATGAATAAAGTAGTAGAAGAAGCAAAGAAAGTTAAAGATTTAAAACCTAAACTAAATAATGCTTATAAGAACCTTAAAGAGGTAACAAATGATTATTCAAAAATACATCAACAAAATATGAAACTAGAAGATGAAAATAGAAATTTAAAATATGAAAATACTAATTTAAGATATAAAGCATTTACTTTATCTAATACAATTGATACATTAAAAAATGTTATCAATAAAATGGCTAATTTTGTATATCATTTAGTAGCTGATGGATTAATACCTAGACATAAAGAAGATGAATTTAATGATGAATTTGAAGAGTTTATTAGTGGTAAAAAGAAGAATAAGGACAAAGACGACAGTCTTGTTCTTTAGACTATCTTTCTGACAAGATAGTAACACACTATGATATTGGCAGAGCCAATAACAATGTGTGCCAAGGATAAACCCTTTGGAATCCCGTTCAAGCACCAATTCTACAAACTAACGTAAGTAGTAAAGGTGCCTTTTTTATTTCAACATTTTGTTTCATAAAAAAGAAAAAATACTATCGCCACTTTCATTACTTCGTAACAAAACGTGCCACGTATTTTTATATGAAAAAGAAGATTAGAAATCCTAATCTTCCTTTTCAATTATCTTACTTAATTCATTTCCTATACGTTCAATAATTCCTACAACTAAAGCATTACCCATCATAAAGTTTCTTTTCTTATCTGACATACCTGTATTAGTCCAGTTGTCTGGGAAACAATTTATTCTTTCACATTCAATTGGAGTTAATAATCTAATCTTCTTAGTTTTATAATCTTCAACTATATGAGTAGTTCTACTTATTCCACCCTCGCTAGTTAACATTGTTCTAGCAGGAGCCTCTAAGTTATCAGGACATGGCATGGCACCTTCAGTATAAAAATATTCTTCTCCATTTGGTTTAACCCTTGGAATTCTTTTATTTCCTTTTAAATATTCAAACTTTTTATAAGCTTCATCACTCAAGAAGAACTTTTGATCAACTTCTTCATGTTGAATAATTTTCTTTAATGGAAAAACTTCATTACAATCGGCTGATACTTTTGAAGTATATACTTTACCATTTATCATAATTCCAGCATTATAAAATTGTGCCTTAAACTTATCACTTACTTCAACTAAATCTTTAAACGAATCTTTTGATAAATTAGTTGTATTAAACTCTAATTCAATATCTTTAATTGGAAATTGTTTAACAAACATTCCCTCTTTAAAAATTATATCTTTAGGATTACTTTTTGATAATGATTTATAATACTCTGTAGATTTATGATATGCAAAGATAAATACTCTTCTTCGTTTTTGTGGTAATCCATATTCTCCGGCATTTATAACTCTCCATTGAACAGCATAACCATTATCCATAAAGCTTCTTAAAATAATACCAAAATCTCGTCCTCGTTGTTTAGCAGGAGATAATAATAATCTATCAACATTTTCTAAAAGTACAAATGGTGGTTTCTTAGCTTTTAATATATCATTGATTGCCCACCATAAAACTCCTTTTTTTCCTTCAATACCTTTACTATTTGAAAGAGTTTGTGCAACAGAATAATCTTGACATGGAAATCCACCAACTAAAAGTGTATGGTTTGGAATCTTCTTTTTATCAACTTGGAATATATCAACATTACTAGCATCTTTATCTCCAAATCTTTTAACATAACAATCAAATGCTTCTTGAGTTTTTGTAGCAGGTTCCCATTGATTAGCCCATACAAATTTCCAATTACCATTTTCTTTTACTTTATCTTTAATAAGTTCTACTTTGTTTAAGCCGCATCTAAATCCACCAACACCAGCAAATAACTCTACTACAGTTTTTTCCATGATTTTTCTACCTCCTGACATTGTCTAAATCCCCTAAATATATTATAATATATTTGATTGAAAAGATCAACTTTTGACCTATATTATTATATAATATTAAATTAAAAAGATCAACCTTATACTTATATTTTAAACTAATTTTTAAATTAAAACAAGATCGAAAGGAGAATTTTATGAAAAAAGGTAGATTATACAACAGACAAGAAATAGAAATTATTTCTAAATCAGCAATTGGTAAATCAATAAATGATATTTTAAATGAAGAAGTAATTACGATAGAAGATAAAAGTTTTCCAAATAAAGGTGGATTAGGACAAATGGTTGAACAATTTCTATTTGGTATTCAAACAAATAGTGATTCAGAACCAGACTTTATGCCAGCAGGTATAGAACTAAAAGTTACACCTTATAAAAAGATTAAAGGCGGTAAATTATCAGCTAAAGAAAGATTAGTTTTAAATATTATTGATTTTATGACTGAATATAAAAATGAATTTAAATCTAGTCACTTCTGGTTTAAAAATAATACTATTCAACTATTATGGTATTTATGGGAACCAAATAAAGATAGCAAAGATTTAAAAATAACTCATGAAAAATTGTTAGAGTTAGCAAAAAATGAAGATTTAAAACAAATAGAAGAAGATTGGAACTTCATTATTAATAAAATTAAAGAAGGAAAAGTTCATGAAATATCAGAAGCTGATACAATGTATTTAGGAGCTTGTTCTAAAGGAGCAAATGCTAGTTCAGTAAGACAACAGCCTTTTAGTGATATTCCTGCTATGCAAAGAGCATTTTGCTTTAAAAATTCATATATGACTCAATTAGTTAGAAAATATATTGGGGATTATTCTGATGTAGAAAAGGTATTAAAGAATACAACTGATTCATTTAATGAATATATTAATGATGTTATTAACAAATATAAAGGTAAAACTCAAAAAGAGTTAATGAAAGAATTTGATATAGATTCTAAAGCTAAAAATATTAATAGTATGCTTATTAGTAGAATGTTTAATGTTAAAAGTAAATTAGCAGATACTGAAGAATTTCAAAAAGCTAATATCATTCCTAAAACAATTAGGATTGAGGAAAATGGAAGAATTAAAGAATCTATTTCATTCCCAGCATTTAAGTTTAATGAAATAATCGAACAAGATTGGGAAAACTGTGATTTAAGAGAAGAATTAGAAACAACTAAATATATGTTCTTTGTATTTAAAATGGAAAAAGGAGAATATGTATTTAAAGGTATTAAATTATGGAATATGCCAGAAATTGATATTGAAACATCAGTAATGGAAATGTGGAAGAAAACATATAATACTATCAAATCAGGTAATATTGTTAGATATATCAAAGATGGTAAAAGAAAAACTAACTTTGTTGGAATGAGTGAGAATGAAGTTTGCCATGTTAGGCCTCATGGAAGAGATTCTAGAGATACATTTGAATTACCAGTAGCTGATAAATTAACAGGTGCTACTGAATATACTAAACAATGTTTCTGGATTAATAATAGCTACATAATTGAAATTTTTAAAGAATTTATAAACTAGATCTTGTCTAAATAATCAATATGTTATATAATGATTACGGAGACAAAAAGTGTTGTGAAATGATGACTTTGTCCACATTTTGTCCACATTGAACAAATTATTAGTAATATTTATAATACAAATAATACTGATAATAATATGTACTAAATGCCCATAAAATAAGGCAAAAAGCCATAATACTATATGTACCAAATATAGTGAAAATATGCTCAAAAAGGGAGCATGTGGAAGTGGTAAAAAATATAAAAACTGTTGTGGAAAGTAAGTAATATCAACGGTTTGCGAAAATCTGAAAGTGAAGAAAAGTGAAAAATCGTGAATTAGATACCTTTTAGATACCCTAAAAAAGACCAACTAAGGTCTTTTTTTGATGTGATTAATAAAATGCATGTTATAATTGTCTTATAAAATAGTAAGAGGTGGATATATGAAAAAAAGTGTAAAAGTTATATATTATATTATTGTAATAATAATTATAATTATGGGTTTTGTTTTTGGCTTAAAAACAGAAAAATATAGTGGAGGATATACAGTTTATGACTATACTCAACGACCAAGATCTAATGGTTCATATCCAAGTAAAGACTTAGGAGATAGTAATGTAAACAAATATATTGGTTGGTATGGCTTTCATTATGTAAGAAATACAGATTATTATCAAGGTAATATTAAAATCCCAAAAGAAACAATTAAAAAAGCAACATCAGCTCAACAATTATATGCTGGAGGAGATCCAGAATTTGATTTTCATCAAGTATATATCCCAGAAATTATAGTTAGTATAATATTAATAATAATACTATTAGTAATTCCTTTTATTATAGATTTTGTATTAAAAGGAAAGAAAAAAGTTAATAGTAATAAACAATTTAAGAAATTAAAAATATTAAAAGAAAAGTTAGATTTAGGAATGATTTCTAAAGAAGAATATGAGATAGAAAAAAATAGAGTTTTAAATAAGTAAGGAGGAATAAAAATGAATGAATATATTAATCTAGATGAAAAGAATATTGATGAAGAACATATTT
>JAFWRK010000026.1 GCA_017519965.1 Bacilli bacterium | reverse complement strand
ATTAGCTTCTACACTTCCAGATTTAACTTGTACATTTTCAAAGTGTATATCCCATGTATTTCTAAATATACTGGAGATACCTGATAATGATAAGTCTCTTGTTAGATATGCAAAACCAATACTAATAAATAATATAAGTATAATTAAAAGTTTTTTATTAATTTTATTTAAACGTCTCATATATTATTCCTCTATTATTCATTATAGCATAAAAAAATAGAGATTGCTCTCTATTTTTTTATTTATTAATTGCTATAAAGTGAATTGGAGTTGTTACTTGTACTCTTTCTCCTGGAGAATAACACTTCTTATCAATACTATTTAAGTAACATTTTACTTTTAAATTTTTTGGTAATGTATAGTAACTATTTTCTTCTTTTAGATATTTATTTTTATTCTTATTTGTTACTTTATCATTTGATGTTGTAACCATAAATAGGTTCTTATTATTGCTATTTTTATCTACTTCTACGTATTTACCTTCTTTTGATTGATTTTCTTTTAAATAGCCTTTAAACATATCTAATGATAATCCATAATTACTTAATATTTTACCTTCTTCTGCTCTCATACCTATAAACATATATTTAGGTAATGCATCTTTTAATTCATCATATCTATATAGATTATTTTTATCACTTAATAAAACATCTTTTATAGCTGGCCATGTTACATTCTTATCAAATCCATATAAGTTACTTAAAATAACAGTTCCATCTGTTGTTAGGATATCATTTGCTATTACATTGTAATATCTACTAGATACTACATGATAGTGATTAATTGGTTCTTCTTTAATTTCTATATTTGTTACTGTTACTTCTTTTAATTTATTATTCTCTACTTTATATATTCTTGTTCCTACATAAAATTCTTCTGGATTATCTACTGATACGAATCTATTTAAGTCTACACTAAATATTCCATGATATCCAATTGTTTTTAATGTTGTACCATCGCTAAATGTACTTATTCTATAAATTTTAGCTTCTTTCTTCTTCTCTATCCATATTGGATATTCATAATCTATAGATCCTGTATCATAACTCCATACTGATAATAGATCTTTATAGTTAATATCTTCTATGTTTTTATATTTACCATTAGCAAGTAATATCTTTGTACCTTCTGCTAAACACCAATTATAGTTACATGTACCAGTTATTACAACATTACCTGTAACTTTTGTCATAGAAAAGGCTCCACTGCTTGAATTATAACTAAAAGCTGTAGTACTTTGTCCTCCCATTGTAACAGTTACTGATGATGGACGATCATAGTTATTATTAGCATTTATAGTTCCACCTGTTAATGGTTGGTTTCTATTTACTGTTGTTGGTCCACTATATGAACCATTTGATATATTTCCTGTTACTGTATATACCCATTGATATGATGCTTGTGATGTTGCAACACATGGCCCACTAGAAGTTGATGCATTATCTATATCTGTTTGTGATGCAGTGTTTGCTGGTGTTGCATTATCTGTTCCATATACTTTAAATGAATATGTAGTTGCTACTGCACCTTGACTTAATCCTGTTACTGTATATGATGTATTATCACTATGAGTATCTATTGTATTAATTACATTTCCATTTGAATCTAATACTAATATCGTATATGATGCTACTCCACTATAATCATCAGATCCAGTCCATGTTAGGTCTACTTCTCCTACTGTATCTGATATTGTTGCTTGTAAATTACCTACTGTAGGTGGTGTTATATCTGTATATTGAGCAGCTTTATCTACATCTAATGTAACTGATCCACATTGTGTATTTGGAAGTCCTGTGGATGTTAAAATAATGCTTGTTGTTAATGTATCGTCTGGGAATGTTGCATTAGGATCTGCTTTTATATAAAATGTATAATTTTGCCCAGAATTATTTGCTGATATAGTTTGTGAAGATAAATTATTACCATTTGAATCGCATATTATTACTTTAGGCGATACTGGTACTATGTTAAATGTTACTGGATTTTCATATGTACTTACTACATTTACACTAAATTGTGCAAGTGCTCCATTCCTAATATCTCCAGTATTATTATTTAATGAAGCTAATAAATTTCCTTGTGGTTTTTCATTAGAAGCAACTTCTGCTTCTCCATTTATTACATAGGTGTTTTGATCTACTAATGGAATAAATTCAATATCTACTGTTGCAATTGCAGAACTTAGCTTTGGAACCATTCCACCACTATCTACACCAGTTACAGTATAATTAATTGTTCCTAATGGATTTCCATTTTGGTCATTTATAGTAAAGGATAATCCTAAATCTGATATTGTTTGATCATAAAATGTATCATTAGTAAATTCAATATCATATGTTGCTGTATATACTGGATCAGGATCATCACTTTTTACAAATGTTAAATTAAAGTCTACAGTATCAGCAGTAAATGTTGGAAGTCCATTATCTGTATTTTGAGAGGCTGTTCTAGTTACTGAAGTAATTCCAAACTCTCCTTGTGGTAATACTCCAACAATACCTGTTATATTAACTACTTGAGTATATAATGCAAATCCTACAGACAAAAAAGAAAGTACGAAGGCTGTAGCTATTGCACTAATAATATTCAATTTAACATATAATGTATCTTTACTTTTTTCTTTAAATTTCATATTATTTTTCATTGCAATCTACCTTACCTTACTAATACTTTCTTTACTATCATCCTCAATATCTTCTTTATTAAATTTATATACCCATGCAATTCCATCATTAATTATCATAAATGTACTGATAAATCTTCTATTATCTTGATAATAATTTATAGGCATTCTTACTTCATTGTAAACATCAATTAATTCTTCAAATGTTTGTACATCTATTACATTTAATTCTTTTAAATCTGGTAATGTATTAACATTAGCAATTATACTATCATGATTATGTAATATTTTATTTAATTTTGTTCTATACAAGTTTTTCTTACTTCTTTTTATATTATATATTATTGTGTTTAATAATTCCAAAATAGATATTACTATTATGATTACTCCTACTACACTACAAATATAATATAATACTTTTTTAGAATCATCTAGCATTGATAATGTTTTATCATTACTAATTGCATCTTTATGAATAGAGGCATCTACTGTTTGCTCTAATAGAGGCATTGATAAGCTTAGGTCAGAATCTACTTTAATTTCATCTGTATATTCTTTTCCTGTTGTTGTGCTCTCAACTACTAAACTTATTATCAATTCTCCATCTGTTTGCATTGAATATTCTTTTTTGAATCCATTCAATATTTGATTATATTTATCATAATTTACTTTTATATTTTCAATTACTGCATATGATTGTAAGTCTTTTATATTTACTTTTTTAGGTTCAGTTAATTGGAAATCTTTTCTCCAATAATAACCTTCTCCTTCAGGTTTATTAGCTAGTATAGTAGCTTTTACATAATATCTATAACTACCACTTACTAATTTATCATATGTTATAACATAATTGTAGTCAATATCTATATAATCTATTAAACTTGCTATATATGTTCTATTCTCACCTAAATATTCAGTTTCGAAATAGTTATTTTCTTTTAAATATACTTTATAATTTACTTTATTATTTTCTTTATATCTTATATCTATATAGTCTTTACTAAGCAATCCATATAATAATAGTGCTAATCCCACTATAAAAAGTAGTGAAATAAGGGTTAATTTAACCGTTATTTTTAATCTTTTCTTCATTTTAAATTACCCCTTCCCAAATAATTCTTCTATATATATTGTTGGATATCCAATATATTTTATTACGAAGTCTACTCTTCCTATCACGTCTTTATTTTCTGTAACAAATCCATCTGCAGATTTATTATTATCACCTTTTGTATTATAGTAGATTTTACCATTTTTATCCTTTATTTCTATTACTCTATGTGTAATTACTTTATTACTATGTCTAAATACCATTACGTCCCCTACATGTATTTCTTCAGGTTTTAAGTATTCTATTATTACTGCATCGCCTCTTGCATATAGGTCTTTCATTGAATCAGTTGCTATAGCTATAAGTTTATATTTAAATATACCTGATACTAATGCTACTAATATTAGAGCTGCAATTAATATTGGTATACTAAATATTCTTCTATTCATTTTTGCTACTGATTTTTTATTTTCTTCAACTAGCAAGTTTTTATTGATAATATAGAATATTATGAATGGTACTACTATTTTTAATACAGCATACAAATAGTATCCTAAGTTAGGTACTATTGGTATTATATACATATATAATTGTACTACTAATTTAAATATAATACTAGAAAATTGATTATCTCTATGAACTAAATATGTACATAAGAAACTTTCAGCTATGCTTGGTAATATAATTGTACTTAAAAATACAAACTTTTCATAACTATTAGTTAATGTACCATAGTTTATTTCTAAAATTATAGGTATTAATGATAACACTATTGATATAATTATTAATGATTTTTTATTGCCAAATGAATGTTTTACTATGATTGCTCTTAGGTATTCAACTATTATTGTAATTAATATCATTGGGATAATTCTAAATACTATAGAGTTGTATATAATTTTATATCCGTGAGTAAATCCAATTATTAGTCCTAATGCATAAATAATAATTCCAGATACCATTAATACAGTTATTATTGTTCTTCTTATATATCCAGAATAATAACTTTTAGTATGATCAATTTTAAATAATATTATATTTATTATTAATATAATTAATAAAAAGGTGATTGCTAGATAACTTTTTATATTACTAGAAACCACCTTTGTAAGCATATAGAATAAAATTATAAGAATTAATAAAGCTATTTCTGTTAAATATATTGCCTTAATATTCTTCTTCATTTTATGCTCCAATCTTTCTAACTAGCTATTAGCAAAAGTTATTTTTAATTTCCTGAGCTTTAATTATGCTTGTGTATAATCTAATGAAGCTGATAGATTAACATTTACCGCAGTTTGTGGTAAATCAGCGCTATCGGCAGGAGTTGTGTAAGTCACCGTAACAGTTACTGTTTGTCTTCCATTTGTTTTTGCTAAAAGTGTACTTAAATTACTTGCACTTGCAGTATATGAAGTACTTCCATATTTAACTTCATATGTTAAATATTTAGCTTCATTTGTTCCTAATGTTGATAATGTAATTCCTGTTAAATTAGCATCGAATGTTCCATCATTTACTACATCAATAGTAAACTTAGCTACATCTCCTGGTTCTGCTAATGTTGCTGTGAATGCAACATCTGTGTTTGTTAATGATGTAGTTGTTACTGCTACACTGCTAGCATCTGTTGCGAATGATTGAGTATCCCAATGTACACTCCATGTTGCAGGACTAACTGTAACATTACCTGTAATATTTAATGTTTGCGCATATGTTGCGAAACCTATTGACATAAATAATATTGCTACTGCTAAAATACCAATAATTATTAATTGTCCATTTTTCTTTTTCTCCATAATAATTCTCCTTTTCTATTATTTACAATTTTATATTACCAATTATTTAATATAATTTCAATATCTTTTTATTATATTTTACACACTTATAGTCATTTGTTATAATAAAGCAAAAAAGGAGATAATTATGAATAGAGAAATTGATGATTCTTTAGAAAAAATTAACTATTTAAATAATGAGGTAGATAGACTAGATTCTATGTATAATTTGGAAGAAAACAAGTTTTTTCCTGATTTACTAATTGGTTATATTGGAGTTTTAGCTATTGCTCCTCCACTATTTCTTCATTTAAATTATGGTGTAAATCCATTTACATATTCCTATAATGATATTAATGTTAATCTACTTATAACTTGTCTAGCAGGATCTATTGCTATACCTTTAGGTGTTATGGATACAATCAAAGATTATCAGAAATATAAACTGGTCAAAGAAAACAATAAAAAAGTAGTATCTCAAGGAAAACAATTATTAAAATCTTTAAAAAATGAAAAGAGATATTTAGAAGAACTAAAGAATAATTCAATTTAACATTAAAAAAATGTAGATTTAATCTACATTTTTTTATATTTTGATTAATTGATTTATATAACCTATTAATAATAGAATTATAGTCGTTATATTCATCACTAATAATAGTGTAATATGTTTGTTTTTTTCTTGTACTATGTTAGCTATAAACTCTCTAATTAGTGCATT
>JAFWRK010000025.1 GCA_017519965.1 Bacilli bacterium | reverse complement strand
TTAGGAGGATTAGTAGGAAGTTTCTCCTTAATATTATTATTGATTACTAATAATTATTATATTTTTATTATTAAAATTATTATTTCTATATTGATGATTATTACTACTTTTGGGTTTAGAAATATTTTAAAAAATACTTTTTATTTTTATATTATTAGTATTATCTTAGGAGGATGTATGTATTTATTAGATATTAATTTTGATTATACTAGTAGAAGTTATTATCTTAATTATTTAGTTTTAATTATTCTTAGTCCTTTAATAATATATATTTTTGTTAGTGATTTTATAAAAAATAAAAATATGAATTCTTATAAATATATGGTAGAAATTCATTATAATAGTTTTAATATTAAGACTTATGGTATTGTTGATACTGGTAATTGCTTAATTGATCCTTATAAAAATAGAGGAGTAATACTTATTGATTATGATATTACTATTGATAAACCTATTCTTATTCCTTTTAAAACTCTAAATAGTACTGGTGTTATTAGGTGTTTTATACCTGATAAACTTGTTATTAATAATAATACTTATAATGATTTTATTATTGGTGTTAGTAATAATAAATTAAATTTAAATGGTTGTAGATGTATTTTACCTAATAAAGTAATGGAGGTTATATGATTAAAATAATTAATTTTATTAAAAGATTATTTAGTAAAAACATATTTTTTATAGGTAGTAATGATTTATTACCTGAACCATTATCTAAAGAAATGGAAGACTTTTATGTTGATTTAAAAGATACTGGTAGTGAATTTGCTAAAGATAAATTGATTGAACATAATTTAAGATTAGTTGTCTTTTTAGCTAAAAAGTATGAAAATACTGGAGTTGACTTAGAAGATTTAGTTAGTATTGGTACTATTGGATTAATTAAAGGTATAAATACATTTTCTAAAAGCAAAAATATAAAATTAGCTACTTATGCATCAAGATGCATTGATAATGAAATATTAATGCACTTAAGAAAAATTAAAAAGATTAAAACTGAAGTTAGTTTTGATTCTTCACTATCATATGATTCTGAAGGAAATGAATTACATTTGGAAGATGTATTAGGTACAGATGCTGATATTGTAACTAGAGGTATTGAAGATAAGAATGATAAAAAAGTAATGATGAATGAAGTATTACATTTAGACCCTAGAGATAGAGATATAATGATTTTAAGATATGGACTTATGGGTCATGAAGAACTAACTCAAAAAGAAGTTGCTGAAAAACTAGGTATTAGTCAATCATATATATCTAGAATTGAGAAAAAAGTAATAAAAAGACTAAAATCATTAGTTAGTTAAAAAGACTTAATAGTCTTTTTTTTCTATTAAGTCTTCTCTTATAATTTTATAATTGTAATTATTTATTAATTCTAATTTATTATCTGGTAATTCTATTAAATAAATAACTTCTTCTTTATATTCTTTATTTATTATATTAATATTTTTTAATTTATATTCTATATCTTTTTGTTCATCATATGATGTTTTTATCTCTATTATATATCCTTTTATTAATTCTATATATTTTGCTTGTTCTAGTGCTGTTGTTAGAGACTTAGTATATGCTCTTACTAGTCCTCCAGCTCCAAGTTTTATTCCTCCAAAGTATCTTACTGTTATTGCTAGTACGTTAATTAATTCTTCTTTTAATAATACATTTAACATAGGTATACCTGCTGTTCCACCTGGTTCTCCATCATCACTTGATTTTTGCTCATTTATGGTTTTATATGCATAACAATAATGAGTAGCTTTTGGATATTTTACTTTTACTTCTTCTAATATATTCTTAATATTATTTTTATCATTTATTTTATATAGTATTGTTATGAATTTAGAATTTTTTATTTCATATAAACTTTCAATATTATCGGTTATTGTTTTCATACATACACCTCTAAATTATTATACATTATTGTATAGTTTATTTCTATAATTAGTGTTATAATTAAAAATAGAGAAGGGAGAATAAATATGTTTAGAAAGGTAAAAACTAAAGATAAAGAAATTGATATTACTAGTTTAAATGATATTTTACATACTGGTAGAAGATTAATTAATATCGGATATTTTATGGCTATTATATGTCTTGTTTTAGCAGGTACTTATTTACTTAGAGAATGGCATATATTTGGTTATATAGGAGAATTACTTAGTGTTATATCGCCTATATTTGTAGGTTTTATATTAGCATGGTTATGTGTACCTATGGTAAGTTCTCTAGAATCTAAGAAAATTCCTAGATTATTATCTTGTATTATTGTTTATTTAGGAATTATTCTATTTATTATTTTATTATGTTGGGCTCTAATTCCTTCATTAGCTAGTCAGTTAACTGATTTTGCTCAAGCATTACCTGATATAGTTAAAGAAATTACTTCTTTTACTGATGGTATTTTTGATTCGTTCAGTAATTCTATGTTTAGTTCTAGTGAACTAAGAAATAATATATATGGATCTATTGAGAGCTTTGCGGTTGATTTAACTACTAATTTACCTCATCATTTATTTAACTTTGGTAAAGCTCTAATTAGTGGAGGTTTAAATGTTATCTTAGGATTAATGTTAGGATTCTACGTTTTATATGACTTTGATAAATTCAATGAAGGAATAAATAATATGTTACCTTCAAGTTGGAGAAATGGTTATAAGGATTTAACTAATAGATTAAATAATTCTCTTAGAAATTATGTCCAAGGTGTATTTATAGTTATGTTCTTAGTATTTGTTACTCAAAGTATAGGTCTTACTATTGCTGGATTAAAAGCACCATTACTTTTTGCAATGTTCTGTGCTTTAACTGATATTATTCCATATTTTGGTCCTTATATTGGTGCTATACCTGCGATAATTGTTGGATTTACAATGTCACCTATAGTTGGTATATGTGTAATTATTTCTATTATTGTTGTTCAGATGTTAGAAAATAATTTTTATCAACCATTAATAATGGGTCATACTATGAAGTTACATCCAGTAACAATTATGATTGGATTACTAGTTTTCCAACATTTCTTTGGAATTTTAGGTATGATTATTGCTACTCCTACTATTGCATGTTTTAAAGTAATTTTAACATTTGTAGATGAGAAATATAATATATCTGACAAAGTAGTTGGAGATGATAATAATTAAAGATACTTTTGTATCTTTTTTTGTTGACATTATAGTATTTTTAACTATTTTATGGTATAATATATTGTATTATTGAGGTGATTATATGTTGAATAATAAACTTAATATTTTTAACGAAGTTGAACTTGCAAAAGAGGAAGAAAGAATCACTAAATTAAAAGCTATTCAATTATTTGATACTAAAAAGATTGATGAATTTGAAGTTGGTACATTTAAAGGTTTAGCTATGATACATAAATATTTATTTGATGATATTTATGATTTTGCAGGTAAAGTAAGAGATGAGAATATTGCTAAAGGAAATTTTAGATTTGCTTCTGTTTTATATTTGAATGATATTTTAAATAAAATTGATCTTATGCCTCAATCAAATTTTGAAGAAATAATTAATAAATATATTGAAATGAATATTGCTCACCCCTTTAGAGAAGGAAATGGTAGAAGTACTAGAATTTGGTTAGATATGATATTAAAAAAAGAATTATCTTGTGTTATTGATTGGAGTAAAGTAAATAAAGAGGATTATCTACTTGCTATGGAAAGAAGTCCAATTAAAAATACTGAAATAAGTTTATTACTACAGAATGCTTTGACTACTGATGTAGATGATAGACTTATATATATTAAAGGTATTGATGCTAGCTATAATTATGAAGGATATTCTACTTATAATTCTTTTGATTTAAAATAATTTGTAGAAAACATATTGAATAAAAATTTATATAATGTTAAAATAAGTTAGTAATATTTATAAGACGTTGAATATTGATGAGTACTAATATGATTTATCAAAGAGAGATTCTGGTTGGTGTAAAGAATTATAATAGTATTAGGAAGCTACTTTATGAGTCTTACGGGATGACCGTTATCGTTAATTAAGACCAAAAATAGGATGGTACCGAGCTAATTAGTTCTCCTATTTCTGGTCTTTTATTGTTTTTAAGGAGGATTTATGAAGATTTATATTATTGCTGGTAAAGCTAAGTGTGGTAAAAGTACTTTTGGTACATATTTAAGAGAAGAATTAAAAGAGTTTGGATATAAGCCTTGTGTAATGCAAATAACTGATCCTTTATATAATTATGCTAGTAAATACTTTGATTGGGATCCTAATAGTGATGAAAAACCTAGAGAGTTTTTACAAAAGATGGGTACTGATATTATTAAAGAAAAACTTAATAAAAAGACTTTTCTTTTAGATAGACTGGCGGAAGATATAGATATATTAAAAGAGTTTTTTGATGTATTTATTATTACTGATGCTAGATTTCCTGAAGAGATTGAATACTTTAAAAAGAAATTCAATCTAGTAAAAACAATCAAATTAATTAGAAATAATTATGATGATATGTTAAATGATGAAGAAAGAAATCATATTACTGAGAAGGCAATAGATGATTTTGAAGACTTTGATTATATTTTAGAAAATGAGGGTTTGGATTCATTAAAGAATACTGCACACTTCATTGCTAAAAATGATGAGGAGGCGAGTGAATTTGAATAAATTATATGCAATAGTTGGAATGAGTGGTACTGGTAAGAGTGTTGTTACTGATTATTTAGAAAGTATAGGATGGTCTAAATTATACTTTGGAGGTATTACATATAAACTAATGGAACAAGAAGGAATAGTAAGAACTCCTGATGGTAAAAGTGAAAAAGAATTTGGAGAAAAATTAAGAAAAGAACATGGACCTGAATGTTATGCTAAATTTTTAGATCCTGAAATAAAAGAAGAATTAAAGAAGGGTAATGTAGTTTTAGATGGATTATATTCATGGTATGAATATAAATATCTAATAGAAAGATATAAAAATTTAAAACTTATTTGTGTTGTTACAGATAAGAATATTAGATATGAAAGGGTAGCTGTGAGACCTGATAGACCATTTAAGAAGGAAGATATTATATATAGAGATATTAGTGAAATAGAAAATCTTTATAAAGGTGGTCCTATAGCTTTTGCTGACTATTATATTTTAAATAATGGTAGTATTGATGATGAATTAAAAAGACTTAAAGAAATACTCGAGGAGGATGATTAATTATGCGTTATATGAGTCATGATGATATTAGAAATTTATGGTTTAAATTTTTTGAAGAAAAAGGACATAAGATAGTAGATAGTGCTTCTTTAGTACCTGTTAATGATAATAGTTTATTATGGATAAATGCTGGAGTTGCTCCATTAAAAAAATATTTTGATGGTTCTGTAGTACCAGAATCTAGAAGACTTACTAATATTCAAAAATGTATTAGAACTAATGATATTGAAAATGTTGGAGTAACTAAAAGACATCAAACATTTTTTGAAATGATGGGTAATTTTTCTATTGGTGATTACTTTAAAAATGAAGCAATTGAATTTGCTTTTGAATTACTAACTTCTAAAGATTATTTTGATATTGATAAAAACTTATTATATGTTACTGTTTATACTGATGATATAGATGCTAAAAATAAGTGGATAGAAGTAGGTATGGATCCTGAACATATTATTCCATTAGAAGAAAATTTCTGGGAAATTGGAGAAGGACCTTGTGGACCTGATTCTGAAATATTCTTTGATAGAGGAGATAAATATGATCCTGATCATGATGCTTTAGAAAAATTTAAAAGAGATGATGAACAAGAGAGATTTGTTGAGATTTGGAATAATGTATTTAGTCAGTTTAATTCTAAACCTGGAGTTCCTCGTGAAGAATATAAAGAATTACCTAGTAAGAATATAGATACTGGTGCTGGTTTAGAAAGATGGTGCTGTATATTCCAAGATGCTGATTCTAACTTTGAAACTGATTTATTTAAACCAATAATAAAACATATTGAAGAATTAGCTAATGTTCCATATAATGGACAAAAAGAATATAAAGTTATAGCTGATCATATTAGAGCAATTACGTTTGCTTTATCAGATGGAGCAGCTTTCGAAAATGTTGGTAGGGGATATGTACTTAGAAGATTACTTCGTAGAAGTGTACGCTTTGGAAAACATATAGGAATGGAAACACCATTTATGTATAAGATAGTATCTGATGTTGTAGATGTTATGAAGAAAGCTTATCCATATCTAGTAGAAAAAAGACCTTTTGTAGAAGCTACAGTTTTAGAAGAAGAAAAATTATTCTTAAAGACATTAGAGTCAGGTGAGAAGAGATTAAAAGAATTAGTAGATAAATCAAAAGATAAAACTATTAGTGGTGAAGATGCATTTAAGTTATATGATACTTATGGATTCCCATTTGAGCTTACTCTTGAATACTTAGAAGAAATAGGTTATTCAGTATCAAAAGAAGAATTTGATAAATATATGGAAGGACAAAAGACTGCTTCTAAAGTAGGAGTTAAGAATAAAACTAGTATGGCTTCTCAAAATGAGGTTTTATTAAATTATAAAAATGATAGTCAATTTGTATATGGCTTATATAGATTAAAAAGTAAAGTTGATGCTATTTTCTCTAAAGATGGAATAATTGATAAATGTGACCATGATACTTATGTTGCTTTAAATAGAACTATATTCTATGCTGAATCAGGTGGACAAGTTAGTGATACTGGTATGCTTATTGGAAAAGACTTTAAAGCTAGAGTAATTGATGTATTTAAAGGACCTAATGGACAACATATTCATAAGATTAAATTACTAGATGGCGTTATATCAGTTGGAGATCAAGTAGAAGAAGTACTT
Source organism: Bacilli bacterium (assembly GCA_017519965.1). Next base: position 2,153 of record JAFWRK010000025.1, on the reverse strand, counting down.
GATAAAGATAAGAGAAAAGAAACTGAAGCAAATCACTCATCTGTACATATGCTTCAATATTCATTACAACAAGTAGTATCTAATACTATTAAACAAGCTGGTAGTTATGTTGATCAAGATAAACTTAGATTTGATTTTACTTACAATGGTAAAATGAATGATGATAAGTTATTAGAAGTAGAAAACTTTGTTAATGATATGATTGATGATCAAATTATTGTTTCTACTGAGATTATGCCTTTAGATAAAGCTAAAGAGATTGGCGCTATGGCTTTATTTGGAGAAAAATATGGTTCTATGGTTAGAGTAGTAAAGATAGGTAAATCTATTGAATTATGTGGAGGTACTCATGTTGCTAATACTAAAGAAATTAAAAGATTTGCTATATCTTTGTGTGAATCTAAAGGAAGTAATACATACCGTATAGAAGGTGTTACTGCTAATAAGATTGAGAATACTTTATTAGATATTGTTAAACCATATCATGATGAGATTATTAAATTACTAACTAAAGCTAAAACTATTTTAGAAAGTGCTAATAAAGATGGAATTGATTTAGAGTTTGATGTAGATATTAATAATAGTAAACCTAATTCATACAAAGATATTGTATTTGTTAAAAATGAACTACAATATGTACAACAAGAAGTAAAAGAATTAGAAAAGAAATATTATGATTTAAAGACTAAGAAGACTTTAGACAATTTAGATATTTATCGTGAAAAAGTTAAAGATTATGATGGTATTTTAGGAATTGTTATGGAAGTTAATAATAAAGATATGAATCTATTAAAAAGTATTGCTGATAGTTTAGTTAATACTATGGAAAATGGTTTTGTATTCTTTGCTAATGTTAAAGAAGATAAGACTGTTAACTTTATAGCTAAATCTAATTGTTCTGTTAATGCTGGAATGGTAGTTAAAAGTACTTCTATGCAAGCTGATGGCAATGGTGGAGGTAGTCCAACATTTGCTCAAGGTGGAGGTAAATCAAGTAATAACTTAAAAGAAATATTAGAATATGTGGAGAATACATTAAGAGATGCAAAATAATTATTTATTAGAAGGACAATCATTTTTTGAAATAGAAAATGAAATAAATAATATTGTTAAATCATTAGATTTTAACGATGCCTTAAGAAGTAATTATGATTTATCTGAAGTAGAGTTTGATAATGTATTAGAAGATTTAGATACTTATAGTTTTTTATCTAGTAAAAAGATTATTATTCTAACTGGTATGGAAAATGTTAATAATGAGTCTAATAAAGATGATCTAGAACATTTATATAAGTATCTTGATAATCCTAATCCTGATAATTTATTATTTATTTGGAGTTTAAAGTTTAATAATACTTTAAAGGTTACTAAAGAGTTAAAGAAAAGATGCAAATATATTAGTGTTAGTCTTGATCCTATAAAGTTTGCTAAGAATGAATTAAAGGGATATAAGATTAGTAATATTGATATAGAATACTTAGTAAATAAATGTTTAAATGATTTATCTAAAATAGAGAATGAAATAAATAAGCTAAAGAATTATAAGTATGAAGAAAAAACTATAAGTAGAGAAGATATTGATGAATTAGTTATGGAAAAGTTAGGAGATTCTACTGAACTTACTTTTGCTTTTAGTAGATCTTTAGCTGAAAAAGATAAAAAGAGGGCTTTAGAACAATATTTTAAATTATTAAATTATAATATTGAACCATTATCTATAATTGGTCTAATTGCTTCACAGATTAGAATAATCTATCAAGTTAAAGTATTAGAAAAACAAAGACTAAGTAATGATGAAATAGCTAGTATGTTAGGAGAAAAGAATTCTTATAGAATTAAGAAAACTAAAGAGTTAACTAGATATTATTCAGAAGATGAATTATTAGAATTAATGAAGACTTTAGCTGATATGGATTATAAACTAAAAACTACTGATAGTGATCCTAATAATTTAATAGAATTATTTATATTGAATTTAAAATAAAAAAGGTAATTTTAATTACCTTTTTTTAGTTTTAATTCATTTTTTATAAAATTATCTATTTTCTTATTATCTATCCATTGTTCTCTAGGAATGCTTTTATTTGCAATGTGATACATATAATTAAATCTATTATATATTAATTCTAATAATGGAGACTTTATTCCTTTCT
>JAFWRK010000006.1 GCA_017519965.1 Bacilli bacterium | reverse complement strand
TGATAGCTTTACTAATATTTACTATATTTGATAGAGATAAAATAGTTGATAACTTAGATGATAAAGCAAGAAAAGTAAAGGTAAAGAAAAAGCAAAAAAGGAATAGGAGTTAAATATGGACTTTAAAGAGATAACTGAAGAAGAATATACTAACTTTTGGGAAAATCATCCTAATAAAACATTTCTATCTTCTCCTAAAATATCTAAATTAAGAGAGATAAATGGATGGAATACATACTTTGTAGGATTAATAGAAAATGAAACTTTAGTAGCAGCTACAGTGCTTTATTCACATAAAAGACATTTTGGAGTGTATGAATTTTATGCTCCTAGAGGATTCCTATTAGATTATAATAATCTAGAATTACTAGAAGAATTTACTAAGCAAGTTAAAAAATTTGTTAATAAGAAAAAAGGATATGTACTAAGAATAGATCCCTACGTTATAAATAAGCAAAGAGATTTAGATGGTAATATTGTAGAAGGTGGAGAAGACAATACAAAAGTAGTAGAATGTCTAGAAAGACTAGGATATAAAAAAGTACCTAAAGAATTAAAAGAACAAGTAGGATGGATGTTCTCACTAGATATAAAAGATAAAACAGAAGAAGAAATTCTAAAAGAAATGAAACCAGGTACTAGAAATACTATAAGAAAAGCAGAAAAAATAGGAATAGACGTTAGAGAAATATCTTATGAAGAATTAGATGAATTTCAAAAAATTATGGAAGAAACATCAAAAAGAAAAGGCTTCTCTAATAGAAAGATTACTTATTACCAAGAAATGTATAAAATATTTCATGATAGTGGAGAAGTAAAATACTTTATAACATCATTAGATTTAAATAAATATATAGAAAAACAACAAGAAGAAATAAAAGAAAAAGAAGATAAAATTAAGAACTTAAGTGATGCAAAATATAATGAAGGACAAAAGAAAAATTTACAAAGTGAAATAGATGCTTTAAACAAAAGAATAGAAGAAGCTAACAATATTAAAAAAGAAAAAAACACAGATAAAATTAATTTATCAGGATCTATGTTTATGTTAATAAAGCCAGAAGTAATATATTTATCAAGTGGTAATTATGAAGAGTACTTAAAATATAATTCACAATACTTAATACAATGGGAATTAATTAAATATGGAATTAAGAATGGCTTTTCAAAACATAATTTCTATGGTATTCCAGAAGACATAAATACTCATCCAAAAGACTATGGAATATATGAGTTTAAAAGAGGTTTTAATGGCTATGTAGAAGAATTAATTGGAGAGTTTGAACTACCAATAAAACCACATTATTCATTATTTAAAATTATTCATAAAATAAAGAAGTAGAAATATTGTCTACTTCTTTATTTTATTATTGATATATATTTTTTTAATGATATAATTAAAGTATATAATAGAAAGGATTATTGGTTTAATTTAGTAAAATAGGAGGAATTAAAAATGAAAAAACTAAAAGAAAACAAAATATTTAGAATGGCATTATCACTTGCTTTAATGTTAGTACTAGGAGTAAGTATTGCCTATGCTGCATTAAGCACAACATTAAACATTACTTTTGGAAATGTAACACAAAATGCTTTAACATGGAATATAGCATTCCAAGGAAATAGTGCAACTGGTACATCATCAGGAACAAGTTCAACTGGATTATCATGTGGTACAGCTACAATTAACGGAGCTAATGTTACAGTAGCAGATACAACTTTATCAAAACCAGAAGATAAATGTACTTGGACATTAACAATTAAAAATAGTGGTACTGTAGCAGGTACTTTAGGTACAATTACAGGAACTGCGCCTAATGGAGTTACATGTACAAATAGTGGAGCATCAATGGTATGTGGAAATATTACTTATAAATTAACAACAGATGCAACAGGATCTACATTATTAACATCAGGTGGAACATTAGCAGCAAATGGAACAAGAACAATTTATTTAGTAGCTATGTATAATGCAGCTGGAGTTCAAGGAACTGCAATTACACAAACAGGTGCTAAATTCGCATTAGTATACAATCAAGCATAGGAGGATAATATGGAAAATAATAATAATCAAAGAGGAGGATCATTATTACTAACAGCATTTTTATGTTCTATTATATTAGGTTTATCAATTGCCTATGCTGCCCTAAGCGCAACATTAGATGTTACTGTTGGTAAAATAACACAAAACTCCTTAACATGGAATGTAGGTTTTCAACCTGGAAACGTAACTGGAACAGCTTCAGGAGCAACAGGATTAGTATGTGGAGCAGCAACTGTTACAGCAGATACAGTATCAGTAGCAGATTCAACATTAACAACATTACACGATAAATGTACATATCCATTAACAATTAAAAATACAGGATCAGTAGGAGCAACACTTGCAACAATAGCTCAAAAAACTCCTTCAGGAGTAAGTTGTACAGGAAATGGTGCATCAATGGTATGTGAAAATATAACATATAAATTAACTACAGATGCAGCAGGAACAACATTATTAACAACAAATAGAGATTTAGCAGCATCAACAGGAACATTACCAGTATATTTAATAGCTGAATATACAGGTGAAACTACTGGTGGATCAGCAAGTGTCCAACAAAATGTAGGATTTACACTAACATATAACCAAAAATAAAAAAGAAAGAAAAGGAGTGAACTAAATGAAAGATCTAGATGATACTATTGAAGTATTAGGTAATACAGAAGAGATAGAAAATTTAGTAGAAGAAACTAACAATTTTGAAGAATTTACTAATACAGAAGTAGTAAATGATCTTCCAATAGATAAAGAAGAATCTGTTGGTTCGGAAACAGAAGGAAAATCTCCAGAAGAAACTCCTAAAAATAATAAATATGTTAGTTTTGAAGTAAGAATCTTAAGACTAGCAATTATTTTAGTAATATGTATAGGAATAGCTCTTATATCCTTAATTGGATACAATAGATTTAAAAATGATAAATACTATTTTAATGAGAATTCTAGTGCATATTATCAAGTATGTTTAAATGATAATGAATATTATGAAGATAATTGTTTATCAGAAGGAATGGAATATATATCTACACTAACAGATAAAATAAATGTTGACTTTAATTATAATGCAGTATTCCAAATACCTAGAGAAGGAAAATATAAGTATTTTATTAAAGGAACAATTACTGTTCAAAATGATGAAGATAATAAAACTTTATATACTAAAGAACAAAATCTAACTAAAAAAAGTAACTATGTATTAACTCAAAATGTAGTTAGTATGTCAGATACAGTACAAATTCCATATGATCAAGTAAATAAATATGCACAAAAATATTTAAATGATTATGGTCTAATAAATAAAGTTAATTATAAAGTATCATTTATAGTAGATGATGGAATACAAGAAAAAGAAGTTTCTTCAATTGTTATACCATTAACAAAACAAACATATTCAATCACAAAAGATGAACTAAAAAATCAATCTGGAGAATTATTAATAAAATCAGAGAATTGGATTCAATATATATTCTTAGGATTATTAGTATTATCTATAATACCTATAGTTATATGCATAATTAGAATATTATATTATGTTTCTAAATTTAGTAAGAATAGTAGTATATATAAAAAGAAATTAAATGAAATACTAAGTACTTATGATAGAGTAATAATTACAGGTAAAGATAATAATATAATAGCTAAAAAAGATAATATATATGAAGTAAAAACATTCTTTGAATTATTAGATGTAAGAGATACTATAGATAAACCAATTTTATACTATAAAATAAATGATATAAAAAGTGAATTCTATGTACAAGATGTAGATACTACCTATAAATTCACTTTAAAAGAGAGTGACTTTGAAGAAAAGTAGTGATTAAATGATAAGAAACAAGAAATTAATAAGAAATATTTTTATTGTAATAGCAGTATTAATACTAATAACAAGTATAGCATTTGCAGCACTAAGTCAAACCCTAAATATAAGCACAAATAAGGTTACACAAAGTGCACAATCATGGAATATAGGATTTGAAGCAGGGACAATTAATGGAGTGTTAACTGCTACAGATCCAAGGATGGCTACTTGTGGAGCTGCTACAGTAACATCTGATACAATAACAGGTATTAATGTAATACTTGAAAATATCGGAGACAAATGTGCTTATACATTTAATCTTAAAAATAGTGGAACAATAGGTGGTAAACTAACTAATTTAGTAGTTACAAAGCCAACTAGTACAAGTTGTTCTACTTCTGGTAGTACAATGGTATGTGGAAATATCACTTATAAATTAAGATATGATACAGCTACTAGCAACACATTAGTTACACTAAATGATACTATTGCTCCAAAAAGTGGAAATACTCCAACAACTAGAGTAGTTGTATTAACTGCAGAATATACAGGATCATCATTGGCTAGTGATGACTTCCAACAAAATGGTTTTGCATACACATTAACTTATTCACAAAATTAAAGAGGTGATAGCATGAAAAACAATTATTTCAAATTATTAATAGTTGAAATGATATTAATGCTATTTTCTTTTTTTTATTTATTTATATTTAAAAGGTTTAGTTATATTTATTATTTAATTGGATTAGTAATAATAACAATAATTACCACTAGAATAATAAAAATAGAAAAAAGAAATGAAAGATTCAATACTGAAATAATGTTGATAATTCTAATATCATTAATATTCTATTATGTTTTAACATATGCATCAGGATTTTTTGCAGGATTCTTCTATTCAACATATAGTAGAAGTATTATTGGAATATTAAGAAATACAGTTTTAGCAACAGTATTATTCTTATCAATAGAAACATTAAGAGAAAGAATTATTAAAGCTGGTATTAATTATAAAAGTATAATAATTATTTCATATTTTGTATTTACATTATTAGAAATACCATCAATATTTAGTTTTACTAATATTACATCAAATAAAACTATACTAGAAGCTATAACATCAGTATTAATACCTATAGCTAGTAAGAATGTATTCTTAACTTATTGTACATATAAGAGTGGAAGACTAAATAGTTTGATATATCAATTTGTAATAACGATACCAACATATTTAGTACCAATATTTCCAAACTTAGGAGATTATTTTACAACTATAATAAATCTTTTATTACCAATGATAGTACTTCTATTAACTTTTAATATAGTAAATATAAAAAGAGAAAAAATAGAAGATAGTAGAAAAGTAAAAAGTAAAAAACTAATAAATAGAATATTAATAGGTATAATGACATTCCTTATGTTAGTAATGATATATTTAACATGCGGAGTATTTAGATTCTTTGCTCTAGCTATAGGATCAGAATCTATGAGTAATACTATTAATAAAGGTGATTTAGTAATAATAGATAAAAAATATAAGAAGTTATCTGAAGGAGATATCTTAGCTTTTAATGAAAGTAATAAAATAATAGTCCATCGTATTACACAAGTAATAGATGATAAAGCAGGATTATATAAAACAAAAGGAGATAAAAATAACGCTGAAGATAGCTGGATAGTAGAAAAAGAAAATATAGTAGGAAAAGTAAAACTTAAAATAAGATTAATAGGATGGCCAACAGTAGCACTTAGTGAATTGATAAGTAAATAAATAATAAAGAAGTTTATAATAGTAAACTTCTTTTATTTGTGCTATTATTAAGATAGGTGAAGACCATGAGAAGAAAGAAACTAAAAAAAATATATATAGTATTATTCTTTTTTATAAGCATTGGTTTTGCATACTTATCAACAAATCTATTTATTAATGGTAGTGCTTTATTAAAAAAGAATTCATGGAATATATACTTTGATAATGTAGAAGTACAAGAAGAAAGTATAGAACTAAGTAGTGAAGATATTGCTCCAACAATAGATCAAGATAAAACAACAGTATCTTATCAAGTAAGTTTTAACTCTCCAGGAGATTACTACATATTTAACATTGATACAGTAAATGATGGAACATATCATGCTGAAATTAAATTAATAGAAAAAACAGATATCCCAGAAGGATTACAAAACATAGCTGATGTTAGATTAGAGTACTTAGATGGTACAGAACCAAAAGTAGGAGATGTTCTTATGGCTGGTTCTATAAAAACAATAAAAGTAATTACTGGATTTAAAGAAGATATAGAAACAACAGATTTACCAACAGAAGTTCAAAGTATGAACATGTCAATATCAATAACATATGAATTCATTAGAGAAGAAGATATCAAAGTAACTAAGTTTATTGAGGGAAGCAGCCTAAATGATAAAATATATGAATTAGCGGGAGTCGTAAATGAAACATCTTCTACTAGTTCATTCGGAGGTACTACTAGTACATATTATAAAGGCTCATTAGCTTATAAATCATTCAAGAAAGCTACAGAAATGAATCCTGACGAATCAGAATGTGAGATAGTATCAACAGAAGATTCTTTATATCCAATTTATTTATGGTTTGAAGAAGACACTAATACAAATGATGGAACTGGAGATATATATTGGTATACAGAAGCAAAAGAGGTATTTTTTAATGAAGACTCTAAAAGAATATTTAGTGGAAATGGTTTTTCAAATAATTCAGAACATACAAGCGGGCATTATGACCCAGATTTAATTACTGATTTATCAAGCTTATCAAATATTAATACTTCAAAAGTAACTGATTTTGATTCAACATTTTCTGAATGTTTATCACTTGTTAATTTTGATTTTTTAAAAAATTGGAATGTAACAAATGTTGAAAAATTAGAATATACATTCTTTAATACAGGAATTATTAATTTAAATGTCTTTTTAAACTGGAAATTAAATAGCTTAACTTCATTAGATTCAACATTTTCTGGAAATGATGAACTAGTTGATATTACTGGCATAAGAAACTGGGATGTAAGTAAAGTAACAAATTTCATATCAACATTTGATGGTAATTCAAAACTTGAGACTTTAAATGGATTACAAGACTGGGATGTAAGTAAAGGAGAAAATTTTTTAACAACATTCGAATGCAATGACAAATTAAAGGATATAACAGCACTAGCTAATTGGCATTTTAATGAAGATGAGATAATAGAGTCAATGCAATGTATGTTTTTTCAATGCTATGAGTTGGAATCATTAAATGGATTACAAAATTGGAATGTTGAAAATGTTGATTGGATGGAGTCTATGTTTGCAGATTGTTATTTACTAACAGATATTAGTGCACTAGCTGATTGGGAGTTTACTAACGTTACTGGAATAGGAAGTATGTTTGATGACTGCCATTCATTAACAGATATTAGTCCATTATTAAACTGGGACACAAGTAATATTGAATACTTCTGGGGAATATTCGAAAGTTGTACATCACTTCAAAGCGCACATGGAGTTGAAAATTGGACCTTTACAAACTCAGACGAAAATTCAATAAATGGCTTGTTTACAAATTGTACAAGTTTAACAGATATAAGTGCTTTAGCTAATTGGGATACAACACCTGTAAGAAATATTTCATATTTGTTTGAAGGATGTACAAGTCTAACTGATATTAGTCCTCTACAAAATTGGAATGTAAGTAATGTTACAAAGATGATAAAAACATTTTATGAATGCACTAGCTTATCAAATATTAATGCATTACAGAATTGGAATGTAAGTAGTGTAACCAACTTTGGATCATCCACATGGTATGGAGGAACATTTCAAAACTGTACTAGCTTAATTGATGCAAGAATTCTTAATGGATGGGCAATTAATTCAAATGCTGATATGACATATATGTTCTATCAATCTGGAGTAACAGAATCAACTAAACCAACATGGTATACTGGAAATTTATAAGGAGAAAAGCATGAGAAAAAATAATAATAAACTATTACCATTCATAATAATAATTATTCTTATTGCTGTAGGATATGCTTATCTATCAACCAATCTATTTATAAGTGGAAACACTTTATTTAAGCAAAACAATTGGAGTGTATACTTTGATAATACAGATGTATTAGAAGACAGCATAGAACTAAGCGAAGGAGATATTGCTCCAACAATAGATCAAGATAAAACTACAGTATCATATAGAGTAACATATAATGCTCCTGGAGATTATTATAGATTTATGGTTGATATTGTAAATGATGGTACGCTTAATGCACAAATAGATGAAATTGAAGTGTCTGATATACCAGAAGAGTTAGAAAACATAGTAGATTTTAAGTTAGAATATACAGATGGATTAGAACCAGTTCCTGGAGATGTGCTTTTAAAAGGTCAAACAAAAACATTAATAGTAACAACCGGATATAAATATGATATAGATTTAGATGATATTCCAAATAATGATGCAACATTAACAATGTCAATTACTGTGACGTATAAACAAAAGAAAACATCTGAAATAAAAGTAGCAACATTTGATGAAGGACAAGTAATAGGTGATAAATTAACAGATATGGAATTAGATAATCAAGGATACAAAATTGTAAATTTTGCTAGAGCAACAACATTAAAAAGCGGACTTACAGATGACGATATTGTATCTGAAGAAAACTCTCCATATCCTATATACATGTGGTATGAGTTGGATGAAGAATATACAAAAGAAGAAGATTATTTCGATGAAGAAGGATATGGATTTCTATACAATTATCAGGATTATAAAAAAATACATGTATATTGGTATACTGAAGCGGATTTAGTATACTTTAATGAAGACTCATCAAGCTTTTTCTCAACAACTACATATCTATATTTAAAAGATATAAGCTCTGTTGCAACAGTAGATACATCAAAAATAACTAATATGGATAGCATGTTTGGGGCAGTTTGGTTATATTATAACCCTTATATACTTAAAAACTATGATACATCAAATGTAGAAAATATGCATGGAACATTTTCGGGTGCAGCAATTAAAAATCTAAATTATTTAAGTGGTTGGAATGTTAGTAATGTAGAATCAACATCTGGTATGTTTCTATCAGCAAGAGGTTTAATAGATATTAGTGGTATATCTTCATGGAATGTTTCTAATATAACTAATATGCGAGAAATGTTTGCTGAATCAAGAAAAATATCTGATGCAACTTGTCTTAGTACTTGGACACTTAATGCAAATTGTGATTATTATAGAATTTTTTATGGTACAGATATTCATAATAATGATCAAATGCCAACATGGTATCACTAAGAATCAACTAAGTTGATTCTTTTTTTATTTATATGTTAATATAATATAGGTGGTAAAATGAAAGATATATTAGAGTTTTATAATAGTATTAAAAATATAAAATATGGATGGCATGATAAAGATGGTAAAGTACATGAGAATTTAAAAGATTATAGGGAATTATATGTATTATCAGATGAAAATACTGTCCTAAGAGATAATCATGCAGTATGTTGGGAAATGTGTGAAATACAAAGACATTTTTTTAATAAACATAATATAGAGAATAAAACTATTTTTGCATATTTACAAAATAGTAGAAATAATGCGTGCCATACCTTTTCAGTATTTACATTAAATAATAAATGGTATTGGTTTGAAGCATCATGGATGAATAAAAAAGGAATACATGAATTTAATTCTTTAGAAGATATATTAGAATACTATAGAAATAACTTTGAAGATTTTGCAAAAACAGAATACAAAAAAGAAGATTTATTATTCTTTGAATATGATAATATTAAAATAGGTATGAATACAGATGAATTCTATAATCATTGTTTAAATAGTAAACAAATTAAGAAGTAGTATACTTCTTTTTATTTTGAATATAATATTAAGTAATGATATACTTTATTAGAGGTAAAAACTATATGAAAAAGAAAAAAATATTAATAATATCATTAATAGTAATTGCAATAATAGTACTAATTACTATTATATATAATTACTATCGAGTATTAACAGCTAAGATAATAGTATTAACTAAACCTAATACTCAAGTAGAAGTTTATAGTGAAACACATATTAGTGACCTAATAATAAGTATTAATGGTAAATTAATTGATGATAAATTAGTAAATACAAATAAAGTCGGAGTACATGAAGAGACTTTTTCATTTATTAATGACGATAAAATAAAAGTAAGTTATACATTTAAAGTAAAAGTAGTTGATACAACTAAACCAATAATAGGTGTACCTTCATCATACACAGTAATTAAAGGTTATGATAAAGACTTATCACAAGAATTCTTCTGTGGAGATAATTATGATAATGAACCTAATTGTAGAGTAGAAGGAGATTACAATGTAAATGAAATAGGAAGTTATGATATCACATATAAAGCAACAGATAAAAGTAAAAATGAAGTTTCACAAAAATTTACATTAAATGTAATAGACAGAAATAATAAAACATATAATGATCCTAATAGAGCAATTGTAACAACAGACTATAATGAAATAGTAGAAAAGTATAAAACTAAGAATACAAAAATAGGAATAGATGTATCTAAATGGCAAGGAGATATTAACTTTAAAAAATTAAAAGAATCTAAAGTAGAATTTGCAATGGTAAGAGTAGGTAGTGAAGATAGTGAAGGTAATTTCTTTATTGATTCTAAATTTGAACAAAATATAAAAGGATTTAATGAAGTAAAAATACCAGTTGGAATTTATTACTACTCATATGCTAATAGTAAAGAAAAAGCAAAAAAAGAAGCAAAATGGGTAATTAAACAAATTAAAAAATATGATGTAGATTTACCAGTAGTATTTGACTGGGAAGATTGGTCTAGTTATAGAGAATATAATATGAGTTTTCATACTCTAACAGAAGTAGCAGAAACATTTCTAGAGGAAATAGAAAAAGCAGGATATAAAGGGATGCTATATAGTAGTAAATACTATTTAGAAAATATATGGTATCCAACAGATTATTCAATATGGTTAGCACATTATACAGATAAAACTAACTACGAAGGTAATTATTACATGTGGCAACTATGTAGTAATGGTAAAGTAGAAGGAATAGATGATAACTTAGTAGATATTGATATCTTATACAAAAAAAGTACTAAATAAGTACTTTTTTTAGAATTCTCCAATAATTTAAGAATTATATTATTGGAGGGATTAAATGAATAATGAAATAATTATATTTGAAAAAGGAGAAGTAAAACTAAATGTAAATATAAAAGAAGACACAGTATGGTTATCACTAGGACAAATGTCTGAACTATTTGGTAGAGATAGAACTGTAATAACACGACATATCAATAATATATTTAAAGAAAAAGAACTAATGATAGATTTAATAGTTAACTTTATAAGTACTTAAAAACACTTACTATTAAATTATCACTTTTAGTTCTTTTTTTAATTCCATTAAATTTAAATTTACCTATTTTTCTAATACTAAAAGTATCGTTTTCTTTTAGTTTTTGATCTAGTTTCTTTAAATAATCATTATTATATAATATTTCTTTATTCTTTTGTTTTTCTTCAATATTAGATCTAGAAATATTTAGTATTCTAGATATTACTGTATCTATCCTTATACTGGATACTATTAATTCTAACTCTTCATATTTTCTATAATAATTAGCTAAATAATTTATATCTAATTCAACTAACTCAATAGAACTATTTTTAACACTAGTAAAATTAGTTTCAAAATAATTCTGGAATAGTTTTAAAATATAAATATAATAATGGCCATTATCAAGAATAATATCTCCATACATTTCATTAGATATTTGTAGAGAATACATTGTACCTAAAATATCTTGATGTCTTAAAGGTACCTTAGATTTAATTTCATATAATAATACTTCAGGTAAGCTATTCTTATAAAAAATAACTTTTTCACTATCAGGATATGGATAATAAATATTATATTGATCTTTTCTTAATTTACCTTTTAATAGCATAGTATCTTTACTATCTAAAAAGAAAGTGGGTTGATTATTTAATAATCTATTTAGATTTTTCTCAATATTATACATAAATAACCTCCAAAACACATGTATTATATCATAGATATGTTATAATTAAATAGGTGATAATATGAAAACACTAACTATTAAACAACCATTTGCATCATTAATAGCAGAAGGTTATAAAGAATATGAATTCAGAACTTGGAAGACTAAGTATAGAGGAGACATTCTAATACATGCAGGTAAAAGTATAGATAAAGAAGCAATGAAAAGATTTGAATATTTAAATTTAGAATATCCAACAGGTAAAATAATAGCAAAAGCTACTATCACAGATTGTATTGAAATAGATGAAAAAATGAAAGAGAAATTAAAAAAATTAGATGAAAGAGTTTATCATGGAGCAATTACAAAACAAAGAGATAAGAATGAATATGGATTTAAACTAGAAAATGTAAAAAAAATAACTCCAATAGAAATTAATGGAGCTTTATCATTTTGGGAATTCCCATATTAAAAAAATATGATATAATGAATATATAATAGAGGTGGTTGTATGATGTGGATAATGTATGTTAGTATAATTATAGGATGGTTTTTCTTACTATTAGGTTGTTCTAATGTAACTAAGAAAGCTACTAAAGGAGAAAAAACTACAGAAGGAGTAGTTAAAGAATTTGAAATAAGATCAAAAAATCCATTATATGGATCTAAATATAGAGCAGTTATTAAGGCTGGATTAAGAAAATTTGAAATAGAAGCATATTCTATGCCATGGTTAATTGAAGGTGAAAAAGTACTAATTCAAATGACTGGAAAACAAAGAATTTTAGGAAATAATCGACTTAATAATAAGGCTAAATTAGAGTTTATTGGTGGAGTAATATTAATAGCACTACCATTTATATTTTATGTATTAAAAATAAAATAGATCATTTAGATCTATTTTTTTTATAAGTATTTTTTAAATTTTTCTACATATTCTTCTTGCATGTCGATATATTCTTTTAATAAACTAATAATTCTATTGTCAATTCCTTCTTCATTATAATATTTTCTTCCTTCTATAATTCCCATATTTAAACCTTGCATTATTAGTTCACTAAGTTTAGAATCAGAACTATCCATAATTGTTCTAATCTCTATACCATACCATGTCATCATCTTTGCCATTTCAGAAGTATCTTTAGCATCATGATCAGTTACTTCATTATATAAATCATTTATTTCATTAGACAAAATATCATATTTATCTAGTAAATTAGAAATAAGCTTTTTAAATTTCTTATCACTAGCTTTTTTTAAGATGTCACTTAAAGAGTCAATTCCCATAGAACAACCTTTATTTAACTCATTTAAAGCTTCTAAATCTTTATCACTCATATTATCCCTCCAAAATTATTATGCAAAAAAAATAAAAGAGTATACAAAAAAATATAAAATAAGATATAATATTAATATAATAGGAGTGATATAAATGAAGAATAAATCAACTATAAAAATAGTATTATTATCAGTATTAGTATTAATAGCTATAATAGTCATATTATTTGTAAAATCACTATACAAGAAAGTATATACAGTAGAAGAATATACACAACTATTAAATAATTATAAGTATAAAGTAGTTGATAAAACTACAGATTATTCAAATGATTCAACTATAAAGACATATTTACAAGCAAAAGATAAAGAATCAACATATCAAGTAGACTTCTTTATAATGAATGATGAAAAGAGTGCAACTAATTATTATAAAAACGTAAAAAAAGAGTTAACAAGAGAAGCTAATGGACTTAAATCAAATGAAAAGAGTTATAAAACTGGATTTGAAAAATATACAGTAGAAGCTAATGGTAATTATAGTGTAATAATTAGATCAAAAAATACCATAATATATTCAAATACTAAATCAACAAACAAAGAAAAAATAAATACATTAATTAGAATATTACAATATTAAACGATTTATATCGTTTTTTATTTTGAATTCATTGAAAAAAATTAAAAAGTGTAGTATTCTTAATAGTATAAGGAATAATAGAGGAGGTATAAAGTGAAAGTCAAAAACATAAAGATATATCTACTTTTATCTCTAATAGTAATTTATTCTTTATTTTATAACAAATATATAGCATTTAATTTAACTAATTATAAAGAAACTATAACATTAGCTTTCTTAATAATAATAGCTTTTACATCATATAAACTATTTGGATACAAAAGAGATAAATTTAATGATGTTAAAAGAAGTATATTAATTACTGAAATAATACTATTAGTTGGATTCTTTACTGTATATTATGGCTTAGGCTTGAAAATGGGATTTGTTTATCCACAAACACTTGTGGATAAAAATATTATTAATACCATTATTTTAGCCTCAATTATAGTTGTAGGAGAAATAGGAAGATATTTAATAATTAAAGCTGATAAGGAAGATATTATAAATAATATTTTATTTATAGGAGCCTTCTCATTATTAGAAATAGTATTTGTAACATCAAAGATGATGGTAACTAACTATGAAGAATTATTTAAAATAACTGC
This sequence comes from Bacilli bacterium, assembly GCA_017519965.1. The sequence goes on along the minus strand of JAFWRK010000006.1, from coordinate 47,503 downwards.
TCAATACTATATACCTATAACTGTAAAGAACTATACATTAAACTATTTAGTTAGATATGGTGGATTTAGAGTAACTGTACCATTCAATCTAATATTTAGCTTGTATATGTATGTATTACCATTTATACCTGATGTAGGAGAATTTTTAAGTGCTATAAGTAAGCTGACAGTTCCAATGTTATTATCAATAGCTTCCTTTAGAATAGTTGATGAAAGCATTAATGGAATTGAATATGACTTTAAACAAAATATGTTTAAAAAGAGTGATGCCTTAAATATTATCTTAATTGGAATAGTAGCCTGTATAATATCAGGACAATTCAGATTTCACTTGATAGGTATAGGATCTGAATCAATGTCTCCTAAGATACAAAAAGGTGATGCAGTGTTACTTGACAAAAAAGAAGTAAAAAAAGACTTAAAAATTGGTACCATTGTGGCGTATAATAGAAATGGTAAGCTAATAATACATAGGATTAGTAAAATAGTAAAAAAAGATAATAAAAAGTATTACGTAACTAAAGGTGATGCTAATAATAGTGATGATAATGTACAATTAGCTAACAAAGATATAGTAGGAGTAGTACTATTTAAGATTAAGTTTATTGGATATCCTAGTGTATTCCTATCAGAGAATTTTAAACATCCAGTATAAATAGAGGAGAACAGTAATGAAATATAGAAACAGAAAAAGAAACAAAAATATTATAATTACTTTAATCTTAATTTCATTACTAATAATAGGATATTCGCTTATTTCAACTAACTTTAATATTGGAGGAGTATTTACATTAGAACCTGTAGTAAGCAATGTTCATTATGATGAAGACATATCTTATGATGATGATAATACAGTTGATGGAGTAGTTACCATAGATGATAATAAAACTACTGCTTCAACAACAGTAAGTTTTAATAATCCAGATGATAAGTATAGTTTTGTAATACCAATAGTAAATGAAGGTACAGTAGATTCTATGTTAGATACAATAACAGTATCTGGGTTAACAACTACACAACAACAATATATAAAAGTTAGTTATGAATATGAAGATGGAATAGAACCAACTCAATATGATTTATTAAAAGCTGGAGAAACTGAATACTTAAAAGTAAATATAGTGTATAATATAGATGAAATTAATGATAAAGATGATTTACCAGAAGAAGGAGATCATATAGAATTAAGAATTAATGTTCAATATTTACAAGCAGATGAAAATGTACATGAAAGAGTATATGATACATTTTATGGACGCAATGAAACTAAAATTAACTTAAATGAAGAAATACCATCGTCAATATCTTTATATAGTAATTATCGAAAAATTAGTCTAGATAGTATAAACTTTTTCATAAAATATAAGACTAATCAAAACCTTGTTCAAGATATGTATATTGGTTTTCTATATAACAATAATTTATACTACTTAAAAGGAACAATTGATGAAAATGAAGAAGAGAAAAGAATAGTTTATGATAATAATAAATATATTTTGACAAATGTCTTTGATAGTAAAAATTGTGAAGATAGTTTAAATGGAGATTTAAGAGAATATGAATGTTCAAATTCAGATATAACAATAAGTGTATTTACAAATGGTATGATAAACATCAAAAATAAAGGCTATGGCTGTAGTATAGGACTAAATGTATCAACATATTATGGATATTGTTATCCTATCATGACTTAATACAAATAATTAGAATAGGAGTAAAATATGCAAAGACAAAGAAGAAAAACTAAAAACTTAGTAATAATATTTGCTTTAATAATAGCTTGTATATATGTAGGTTATTCATTGATAACAAGCAATTTACAAGTAAGAACAAGTCTAGATGTAGCTAAGACTTCTTTTGACGTGCATTTTGAAAATGTAAAAATAAATGAAGAAAGTACTATAGAAACGCTTCCAACATTATCAGAAGATAAAACTAAACTAAGTTTTAATATTACACTTAATGCTCCTGGTGACAGTTACATTATTAATGCAGATATAATTAATGCGGGAACAATTGATGCAGTTATAAATGATTTATCACTTGAAGGAGTTGACAGTGCAATTAGTGAAACATTAACTACTAAAATGATTTACACAATAGATAATGCAACAGTAGCAAAAAATGATTTAATAAAGTCAGGTGAAATTGAAACAATAAAAATAGAAATAGCATATCCATACAGTTCTGATGACACAGAGTCTGACTTACTTGCTGAACCGCTTTCAGCTAATATTCTGTTTAATATAGAGTATGCAAAACCAGATGCAGAAAAATTAAATAATAACGAATATAATATAAGACCATTTAGAGCTTATAACTATATTTCAAGTAATGCAGTACTAGATAATATAAAGAGTAAATATGTAACATCTAGCGATGGAATTGATTTTTCTAAAACATCAAGTGATACAAATGGTAAAGGTATATATACAATTGGATCTACAGCAAATGATACTTATCCAATTAGTTACTATAGGGGAGATGTTGATAATAATTATGTAATAGTAAATAATTATTGTTGGAAAATAGTAAGAACTACTTCAACTGGTGGTATAAAACTACTATTTGCTGATTATCCAAATTCTGATGGAACATGTAATAGCCAAACATATTTTGGTGAAAATAATACTTTTCTAAGAACGATTTTTAATTATTCAAGTGTGGACAATGCGTATGTCGGATATATGTATGGTGAAGAAGAAAGTAGCACATATGAAGAAACACATAGAAATACATATGATTCACAAGCATTATATAAATTAAAAAAGTTTTATAATGATGGAAACAACAATTTAAAATATTATTCGGAAAATAATAGATATACTTTAAATTATGTTTCTATATTTAATGAAAACATTTTAGAAAAAACGGAGTATTGCAATGATAGATCCTTAGCAGATATAACATCAGATTCATCCTTCTTTGAGGGACAAAGCTTTAATAATTTGGGTTATTCAAAAAATAACACTTTATATTCAGGATATAAAAGAGCAACAAAAACATTTAAACCAACGTTGACTTGTCAGAACGATAATGATAAATTTATAAATTATTATGGATTATTAACAATAGATGAGACGATGTATGCTGGATTATCTTTTTATCCAAATACAATAGAAAATAATTATCTTAATTTTAATGATAATTCTTATTGGTTAATGACACCATTTTCTTATTGTGAGGGAGAACGTGATGCAACTGAATTTATCGTAGCGTCATTATCTGAATCTGAAATATCAATTGGAGCAAATACAGTTAATAATAATTATGTATATATAAGACCAGTGATAGCGCTTAATAATAATGCAATAATATATAAAGGAGATGGAACAGCAAGTAATCCGTTCTTTATATATAATTCAGCAAAATACATATATACATATGAAAGTTCACCACATTAGAAAGGAGAATATACATGCTAAAAAAGATTAACAAAAAATATATATACATAGTATTAGTGTTGTTTTTAACATTATCATTTATAGTTGGATTTAGTTTGGTTAATACTTCATTTACATTAGCAACAGGTTCAATTTCAATGGAAACAAAATCATGCTCAAATTCTAAATTGTATGATAGAATAGCATGTATGTCATCATTAGATAGTATAGAGAGCAAATATGTAGATTATGGCATAAGATTTAACGTAGAAGTAGAAACAAAAGAAGATATAGATCAAAGTGAAGAAAAAAATGGATTAGGAATATATGAATTAACACGTACGATGAATGACACATTCCCTATTTACTATTATAGAGGAGATGTTGATAACAACAATGTCAAATTTGGAGGCTATTGTTGGAAAATAGTTAGAACAACATCAACTGGTGGAACAAAGATTATATATAATGGTGAACCAAAAGAAAATGGAAGTTGTAGTGATGATACAGCTGATTCCCATATCATTGGAACTTCAAGTTTTGGAAATAATAATTCTGACTATGTAAAAACAAGTCAAAGCAATAGTTATTATAATGTATATGGAGAAAGAATGACATATAAATATGGATTAAGTACATCAGCTAATCTAAACTTTTCAACTTCATATACATATGATACCAATACTCATAAATACATTCTAGATAATCCAGAGCAACATGTATGGTCAAGTGACTACAGCTCACTTAAAAACTACTATACATGCTCTTTATCGTCAGCAGAAAGTGAATGTAGTTCAATTTGGTATGTTCTTGCAGCTTATACTTCATCAGGTACATTCTTCAAATTAGAAAATGGTAAAACATTGCAAGATATAGATACCACAATAGCAATAAGTGATTCTTATGTGGATAATGGAAATGGGACATACACACTTAAAAATGCAGAGCATATCAAAAAATCAGAATGGCCTGAGAACTTTTATAGATCATTCTACTATGTATGTCTTGATAATAATGAAACATGCTCAAATATAAAATCTATTAATAAGAAAGATGTTGAATACATATGGTATACAAGTGCAGATGATCCTATAACTTTTGCAAAATCAATAACATATGATGGCACAAATTATATACTTCATGATACTATAGATTGCTGGGACTTTAGCGTTAATAATCAAGAAGAAATATATAATCTTTATTACTATGATTATACATTCCAAGGTTTGAGTGATCATACCAGTGTTTATAAAATATATAGTAGGAATTATACTGCTTATAATGGTACAAGCATATCTATGATAGTTAATGAAATAAACAATGGTAACTTAGAACCAGTTAGAAGTACAGACTCTAGTATAAAAACTGTGATAGATAATTGGTATACAACTAATCTATCAACCGTTTCGACAAAAATAGAAGATACTCCATATTGTAATGATACAAGAAAATATCGAATTAATATGAGTGGAAGTGGAATTAGTCTTAATAGCTATGCAATAAGAAGAGGACAACAAAGACAAATAGACTTAAATTGTAATGATTATGATAGCTATACAGTAGGAAATACAGGAAATGGACTATTGACATATCCAATTGGACTATTAACTTACGATGAGGTAAGTTTGGCAGGAGTACCTTTATCTGGATATGGATATAATAATTCCTATTTAAAAAGTGAAAGTGACTTTTACTTGATGACACCATATACGATTAATAAAAATGCATGTTATTCACAGAGTAGTGGTGGTGTAGAATATAGTATAGCCAATAAAGGAGTAAGACCGGCAATATCACTAAAGAATAGTGTTCAAATAACATCTGGTATAGGCACACTAAGTGATCCATATATAGTATCTTAGAAAGGAGATAATAATATATGAAAACTAAATACATAAAAAGAAAGTATCCTAAATTTTATATATTAGCAGCATTTACGCTACTATGTTTTTTAGCAGTTGGTTATTCATATATTAACTCAGACCTAGGAATAGAAGCCGCTGCTTTAGCTGCATCGAATAGATGGAATATTGTAATAAGTAATATGCAAGTAAATCCATCTTCAACATATGGAAGTCAAACAAACAATTCTAATGGCTCACAAATGACTTTTGATTTGTCTTTAACAAATGCTACACAGAGTTATATTATAGACTTTGATGTAACAAATAATGGATCTTTAAAAGCATATTTAAATGAAATATCTTATGAAATGACAGGTTATTCTAATTTGGATAATTATCTAGAATATAAATATACATATAGTGATGGTACAGAAGTTAAACTGGGTGATGTATTAAATCCAAACGAGACAGTTCATATGAAATTGTTCATAAATTACTTAAACAAATTACCATATGAGTATAATGATAATATAAATTCTAAAACTATTTCATATGGAATCAATATAAAATATGAGTTTAAAAGTAACGAAAAAGAAAAAATAACAATTTATGATAATCAAAATCAGGTAATTGAAACAAGATATCTTTCTAAATCGGGAGATTATATTGAAATTGATAGTGATTCTTCATATAATTTTATGTGGTGCGAAGGTGCATCAGCATATGAAGAAAATGGAAAAATTAGAATAAGATATGAACAAAATGATTTATTTAATGAATCATTCTGTAAAGCAAAGAAAGACATTGATTTTATAAATAACATTGAAGAAACAGACAAAAACACAATATTCATTTATCAATTAAAAGATTATGAATTTGATGGCACTAACATAATAGTATATCCACATTCAGAATCTGGATTTAGTTTGTTTATATTTTTAAATGGTAAAAACTTTACATATTATGGATCTTCAAATAGTTATTCCATTCAAATTGATAATATGGAGTTTATAAATAATAAAGGGAATAGTATTATTAATCTCTATAATAAAGCTATTGATTCACACGCATTAGTTTTAAATGGAGGAACTTATAATCTATTAACTTCTAATCCCTGCAAAGTTATAGTTTCTAGAATTATGTCTATAAACAATGCAACTATAAATATTAATAATACTGATAATACTAGCGCTATAGAGACAAGTACTGGGGTTAGTTTAAATAATTCAACAATTAATTCTAATTATGTAGGAGTAAGTATAGAACCATTTGCTTATGGAGCTCCATTTGATCCAGCAATTAATATGAACAATTCAACTATTAATTCCACATATTCAAATTCTATAAGTGCAAAAATGAGTATCAATAATTTAGATAACACAGAGATAAATATTTGTAACAGTACTTTGAATTCAAATACATATGATATTGATGAATTATATGGTGAATTAGTATATTCAAGCAATTCACACTTTAATTCATCTTCTCCAACAATCAATAATATGAATTCGGCTTCATATATTCTAAAAAATGATGCAGCATGCGAAATAGTAAAACAAAGAATAAATTCAGTAAATAAATATATAGAAAAAACAGTCAAATCAAATTTTGGTAGTTAGTAATCACAACAGATAGGAAACTATCTGTTTTTTTATGGTATTATAGTATTGAGGTGTATTATGGTACTTGAAGATTTAAATGTTAAATATGATAAACTACAGAAAAAATATGGAGATAAGTCACTTCATTCTATATATAATGGAGGACGTACTAACAACCCGGATATTTGCTTTGTATTTATGAATCCTACTGGTAGAAATATAGCATCATCTCAAGATTGGGATGGACCTCATTCTCCATGGTTAGGTACTAAAAATATATGGAATTTGTTTTATCAAACCAATCTATTTAATGAAGAACTATATAATTTAATAAAATCTAAAAAGAGTAGTGAATGGGATAAAGACTTTTGTAATGAAGTTTATAATGAAGTTTCAAATAATAAATTCTTTATAACTAATCTAGCTAAATGTACTCAAGTAGATGCTAGACCTTTAAACGATAGTGTATTTAAAGAATATTTAAAACTATTAGAAAAAGAAATAGATATTATTAAACCTAAAGTTATAGTATTATTTGGTAATCAAGTAAGTTCAATTTTCTTAAATGAAAAGATATCAGTATCTACTTGTAGAAAGAAATTATTTAATAAAAAGATAGGTAAAAATACTTATAAATGTTATTCAGTATATTACCCTGTAGGTAATGGTATATTTAATATAGATAAATCAATTGAAGATATTAAATGGATAATAAATAAAGAGGTGAATTAAATGATAGAAGTAGGCAAATTAGCTGGTTTTTGTGGAGGAGTTACTAACTCAGTAGAAAAGACTAAAAAAGTTATTAAAGAGCATAAAAACATCTATTGTTTAGGAGAATTAGTTCATAATAAAGAAGTAATTAAAGAATTAGAAGATAAGGGTCTAACTATAATAGAATCATTAGATGAAGTAAAAGATGGTTCAAATGTAATTATTAGAGCTCATGGAGTATCTAAAGATATATATGGATCAGCTAAAAAAAGAAATATAAACCTAATAGATTTAACATGTCCTAAAGTATTAAAAATACATGATAGTGTAAATGAATATAAGAATAAAGACTTTTTTATAATTTTAATAGGTAGTAAAAAACATCCAGAAGTAATAGGTACTATTAGTTTCTGTGGTGAAAAATCAACTATCATAGAAGATATAACAGATATAGATAATGCACTAGATATTATAAATAAGAATAATTATAAAGATATAGTTATATTTGCTCAAACTACATTTAAAGAATCACTATTTAATGAAATAACAAGTATTATCAAAGATAAATTAAAGAGCAAAAATATAGTAATAGAAAACACAATATGTAGTGCAACTCATCTAAGACAAGAAGAATGTAAGAAAATGTCTAAAGAAAAAGATTGCATGATAATAATAGGTGGAAAGAATTCATCTAATACTAAAAAGTTATATGAAATAAGTTTAGAAAACTGTAAGAATACATACTTAATTGAAACAGTAAAAGACTTAAATCTAAATGAAATTAATAAATATAAGAATATTGGTATTATGGCAGGAGCATCAACACCAAAATCTAGTATAGATGAAGTTATTATTAATTTACAAAAATCTAAATAATGATATAATTAATATAGAATAAGAGGTGTAGTAGATGAATAAATATAAAACAATGTTTATAATATCAGGAGTATTAGATGTCATATACTCTTTAGTATTTTTACCAGTACCAATAATAGCTTTAATATTCTTTGGATTAGCTATGGTATTTTTTGTTGCTAGTTCAAAAAGTGTTGAAGATTTATATCAAAGTAGAAATGGTTATTTAATATATGGAATTATTCATCTTATTTTTAATCAATTAGCTGGTATTTTATCTATAGTAGCAGTTAGTATGATTGAAAATGAGTTTAATAGAAAATATCCTATAAATACTAATGGACCTAATCAATATAATGGACCATATAATAATTACAATAATCAATATAATTATAATAATCAAATGTATAATAACCAACCTTATTATCAACAACCACCTAAACCTAAAAAGCATAAGGAAAATGTAGATCCTCAAGCTAGAAAAATAGATATTTTACTTAAATTAGGAGTAGGGATGGTATTTGTATCAGGAATATTATTTGCAACTACTTCATGGTCTATAATTACTGATCTTATAAAACTAATAGTTTTAACATTACTAGGATTTATGTTCTTAGGTTTATCACTATTCTCAGAAAAAAAATTAAAAATTAAAAATACAACAGTAATGTATTGGTTCTTAAGTATGTCATTCTTCTTTTCTATAGTATTAGGTATAGGATACTTTGGAATGTTAGGAGAAGCACTATCATATAAAGGAGAACTAAAAGATATAATGTATTCTATTACTTATCTTTATTTCTCTTTATTATCAGCATTTACATATTATAGATTTAATAATAACAAGATGTTATATGTAACATACATAGGTATAACTTTAGGAATTAAATTCTTAATTACTGGATTATTACCAGATATATTCTCAATCTTAATAATAAGTTTAATAGTATTATTAATTAATTTATTTGTAGAAAAAGAAAATAGTCTATTTAAATATTCAAGTATACTAAGTCTACTTCTATTATATGGAGTTTTCTATAATCTTCATTGTGAATATTTATCAGTATTAATAATAACTAGTATTTTAAATATTATAAACTTAACATATTTATCTATTAAAGATGACAAAGTAGATAACAATATAATGTATTTTATAGTAACAATAATACATCTATTCTTTATGGGTATGGCAAGTGATTCAAGTACAGCATATGTACTAATTATGGGCATAATAACTATATTAGTATTATTAACTAGATTTAATATTATTTATAGATTTAAAGAATCAAAAATACTTAGTCAAATTACATTATCTGCAGTAACAATGTTTTTAATGATAATAACAGCATTTGACGGAGCATTACCAGTATTATTAATAAGTATAATTTATGTAATATATCATTTTATAGTAATGGTTGATAAGAAAGATAGCTTAGAGATGTACTTACAGCCTATATCACTAATGTTATTAAATATAAGTATAATCTATCTATTTAATGATAATAATATACAATTAAAAGGATCATTATGTTTCTTAATATTAGGATATGTTTATACAATATTATCTATAATATTACCTAAAAAATATAATAGTATTTATAAGGTATCTACTATAGCTTCTCTTATTACAGCAAGTACATTAAACACTTTAGATGGAAGTATTTTAATACAAGCATTTACAATAATACCTATAACATATTTCTTTATTATGAGTTATATGAATGATAAAGATAATAATATAGAAAAGAATATTACCTATATAGCATTATTATTAGATATATATTTGATAATAGCTGGTTATAGTTTATTTAATACAAGAATATTAAATCTATTAAGCATATTAATAGTATATATGATTCTATTAGTAGTAAATTATAAAGATAAAGATTTAACATGCATAAATAACTTTTTAACAGTACTACCATTATTAGATAGTATTATAACTTTTGATGATAGTTTATTAGATTTTAGATATTTAAAATTAGTATTAATAAATCTATTAGAATTCTATACATTATACATATTAATTAAGTATGCTTGCAAAGATGAATCTAGTAAAGAAGTTACTGGTGTTATTGGTTCAATATTTATAATACTACAAGTATTCTTTACACAAGATTTAATAGTAGGAGTATATGTAGGAATAGTTGGGTTAATAATTACATTTATTGGATACTTTAAAAAAGAATTTGATGCTTTATTTAAAGTGGGTATAGGAATAACAGCAGTAAATATAATTTATCAATTAAGAGAATTATGGGGACTATTACCATTCTGGTTATATCTATTAGTTGGTGGTTTAGCTATAATAGGATTTGTAACATATATAGAATTAAAAAATGAAAAGAAAAAAGAAAATAATAAAAAGGAATCAAAATAGATTCCTTTTTTAATATAATAATCTAACTCTTTTACCATCAACTTTAATAAAACCTTCAGTTTTAAGATATTTTAATTCCCTTGTCATAGCACTTCTATCTACACTTAAGTAGTTAGCAAGTTCAATAAAAGAAAAAGGAATAGTAAATATCTTAGATCCTTTCTTCTTAGAAAGTATTCTAAAATATTCTAGTAATTTATCACGAATAGATCTTTTAGTAAGAATTTCAATTCTCTCATTTTTGTTATTTAATTGTGTTGCCATAAGTTTAATAAGATTTTTTACAAATGATATATAAAAGTCTGTTTTAATTACATCAGGAGATGTGATATTATCATAATCAATATAAATAATTTTAGTTTTTTCTTTAGTAATAACTTCACATTCATCACTATTAATAGAAGATATTAAGTTACCAAATATTTGATTTTTCTCAATATCCTCAATAATAATACTATTTCCGTTGTAGTCATTAAAAACGATTTGTAAACTTCCTTCGTCAACTATTCCTATGAAATTATCTCGGTTTACATTTGACAAGATATTTACACCCTTACGATAGGGTATAGCCTGAGACTTAAGCATTTTCAATAGTTTCTCACGATTTTTTGATGAAATATTTTCGAATAAATTTTCCATAAAAATATCACCTCTAAAAATAGTTTAACAAAATATGTAAAATGTTGCAAATGCAACATTATTTTTTAAAAAAAATTTATATAATTGATTTGTATTTAGAAAAAAGAGGTGTAGTTTATGAAAGTAATAAAAAGAGACGGACATATAGTTGAATACAGTCCAGATAAAATAGAAGCTGCAATTGAAAAGGCTAATGTTGAGGTTGAAGAAGAAGATCGCGCTTCCTCAATACAAATAAAGAATATTATTAAATATATTGAAAGACTAGGTAAAAAAAGAATCCTTGTAGAAGACATTCAAGATATTATTGAAATGAAACTTATGGCTATAGGTAAATATAACCTAGCAAAGCATTATATTACATATAGATATACAAGAGAGTTAGTTAGACGTAGTAATACAACAGACCAATCTATTAAAGAATTAATAGATGGAGAGAATGAATATTGGAATACAGAAAATTCTAATAAGAATGCTAGAGTAGTTACTACACAAAGAGATTACTTAGCAGGTATTACTAGTACAGATATTACTAGAAGATTCTTATTACCAGAGGATATAGTAAATGCTCATGATGATGGTATTATACATTTCCATGATGCAGACTATTTTGCACAAAATGCCTTACATAACTGTGATTTAATTAACTTAGATGATATGTTACAAAATGGAACAAATATAAATGGTGTAATGATTGAAAAACCACACAGATTCTTAACAGCTATGACAATTGCAACTCAATTAATTACAGCTGTTTCATCAAGCCAATATGGTGGAGCAACAATTACATTGACACACTTAGCACCATTCGTAAGAAGCAGTAAAGAATTCTATGAAAAAAGATATAAAAAACGTAAATTAACTAAAGAACAAATAGAAAAATTTGTTGCAGAAGATTTAAAGAAAGAAATAACTGATGGAGTACAAACATTCCAATATCAAATAAACTCAATGACAACAACAAATGGACAAGCTCCATTCCTAAGCGTTGCTATGTATTTAAATGAAACAGATGAATACAAAGAAGAATTAGCAATGATAATTGAAGAAGTATTAAAACAAAGAATTGAAGGAATGAAGAATGAAAATGGAGTTTATATTACTCCTGCATTCCCAAAATTGTTATATGTACTAGAGGAAGATAATATTAATCCTAAAGGAAAATATTATTACTTAACTAAATTAGCTGCTGAATGTACAGCTAAACGTATGGTACCAGATTATATTTCTGAAAAAGTAATGTTAGAGTTAAAGAAAAATGAATATGGTGTAGGAGAATGTTATCCATGTATGGGATGCCGTTCATTCTTAACACCAGATAGATCAATTTCTTTAGGTAATATAGCTAAAGCTAAAAACTATAAAGAAGGCGTAGGAAAATATTACGGTAGATTTAATCAAGGAGTTGTTACAATCAACTTAGTTGATGTAGCATTATCATCATCAAAAGATATGGATGATTTCTGGAAAATCTTTGATGAAAGACTTGAATTATGTCATAGAGCTTTACAAATAAGACATAAGAGATTAAGTAAAGTAACTAGCGATGTTGCACCAATATTATGGCAACATGGAGCATTAGCAAGACTAGATAAAGGTGAATCAATTCATGAATTATTACACCATGGATATTCTACAATATCTTTAGGATATGCAGGATTATATGAATGTGTTAAATATATGACTGGACATTCTCATACAGATAATGGAAAAGGAAAAGAATTTGGTCTTCAAGTAATGCAACACTTAAATGATGCATGCAAAAAATGGAAAGAAGAAGAAGATATTGATTACTCTGTATATGGAACACCAATTGAATCAACAACATATAAATTTGCTAAATGCTTAAAAGATAGATTCGGAGTTATTAAAGGTATAACAGATAGAGACTATATTACAAACTCTTATCACGTACCAGTATTTGAAGAAATAGATGCATTTACTAAATTAAAATTAGAAAGTGAATTCCAAAGATTATCTCCAGGAGGAGCAATCTCATATATTGAAACAGCTGATTTAAATAATAACTTAGATTCAGTAATGGAAGTAATTAAATTTATCTATGATAATATAATGTATGCTGAATTAAATACTAAATCAGATTATTGTAAAGAATGTGGATACACTGGAGAAATATTAATAGATGATAATTTAGAATGGTATTGTCCAAACTGTGGCAATAGAGATCATGATAAAATGAATGTAGCTAGAAGAACTTGTGGTTATATCGGTACTAATTTCTGGAATAGAGGTAGAACACAAGAAATTAAAGAAAGAGTTATCCACTTAGATAACAAAGACGCATAAGTTGAGATATAATAAAATAAGAAAAATGGATATATCTAATGGACCTGGTGTTAGAGTATCCATTTTCTTTCAAGGATGTGAATTCCACTGCAAAAATTGTTTTAATCCAGAAACATGGAACTTTGATAAAGGAGAAGAATTTACTGACGAAGTAATAGAAAAAGTATTAGACCTTTGCAAAGAAGACCATATAGCAGGATTATCAATATTAGGTGGAGAACCAATGCATCCTAAAAATATAGAAGGAACAACTAAACTAGCAAAAGCATTCAAAGAAAGATATCCAGAAAAAACAATTTGGGCCTGGTCAGGATTCTTATTTGATCAATATGTAAAAGATAAAGAAGTAGCTAACTATTTAGATGTACTAGTAGATGGACAATTTGTAGATGAATTAAGAAATCCAACATTAAAATGGAAGGGTTCAGCTAATCAAAGAGTAATAGATGTAAAAAAATCATTAAGAAGTAAAAAAGTTATATTATGGGAGGATCAATAATAATGAGACAAAGAGGATTTGAAATAGCAAAAGGATGGGAAGATAAAGAAATAAACTTACCAGTAAGAAAGACTAAGAATTCTGCAGGATATGATATAGAAGCAGCAGAAGATACTTTAGTTCCGAAATTTGCTCCAGGTGTTAAACCAACACTAATTCCAACAGGAGTAAAAGCATATATGCAAGAAGATGAAGTTCTATACCTATATAATAGAAGTTCAAATCCAAAGAAAAAAGGTCTAGTACTTGCTAACTCAGTAGGAGTAATAGACGCTGATTATTATGGTAATCCAGATAACGATGGAAATATAATGTTTGCTTTCTTTAATTTTAAAGATGAAGACATCCTTATTAAAAAAGGTGAAGCAATTGGACAAGGAGTATTTCAAAAATACTTAATAGTAGATGATGACAAAGCTGAAGGGGAAAGAACTGGAGGCTTTGGTTCAACAGATAGTAAAAAATAGTATTAGTAATAATACTATTTTTTTGTTATTATATAATTGATTACTCATAAGGAGGTTACTATGAAAAAAATAGGATTAGTTCTAGAAGGCGGAGGATTAAGAGGACTATATACCGCAGGAGTTCTAGATACATTTATGGATAATAATATAGAAATAGATACAATAATAGGAGTATCAGCAGGAGCATTATTTGGAGTTAACTATTTTTCAAAACAAAGAGGTAGAGCACTAAGATATAATAAAAAATATAGTAACGATAAAAGATATATGAGTCTTAGATCTTTTCTATTAACAGGTAATTACATTAATAAAAAATTTGCTTATTATAAAATGTCAAATGAATTAGACAAATTTGATAACAAAGCATTTAAGAAAAATAAAAAGAAGATGTACGCTGTAGCAACAAGATTAAAAGATGGAGAAGCAGAATACTTTGAAATAAAAGATCCAATTAAACAAATGGAAGAGTTGAGAGCAACATCAGCTATTCCAGTTTTAACAAGAATAGTAAAAATAAATAATGAAAAATATCTTGATGGTGGAGTAGCAGATAGTCTTCCGATAGATAAGATGAAAAGTTTAGGAATGGACAAAATCATAGTAGTAGAAACACAACCTAAAAATTATAAAAAGAAGCCACTAAAAAAATCATTAATAAGATTTATCAAAATTAAATACATAAGATATCCAAAATTTATAAAAGCAATGATCAATAGACACGAAAGATATAATGAAGTAAAAAAAAGAATAATTGAATTGGAAAATAAAAAAGAAATATTTGTAATAAGACCATCTTATGATTTAAATATAGATATAAAAAATAAAGATGAAAAAAAGTATCAAGAAGTTTATGATTTAGGAGTAAAAGATACTAAAAAAATAATTAAAGAATTAAAGGAATATTTAAGGAACAGATAATTATGGAAATAGATATTAAAGAGATAAATAATAAGAAAGAATATTTAGATGAAGCACATTACATTTTATATTTTTATAAAAAAATAATAAAAAATCCAAAAAGGAAGATAATAACTCTTTCAAAAAGTTTAAATATAAGAATAATAATACTAGTGTTATATCTAGTATTAGCCTTACCAATAATATTACAAACAGGTGGAACACTTGAACAAACTTGTTATTTATTAGTATTTATAGTATTAATACTAGTAATTATCAGAAAAATAAAGTACAATAAACAACTATCTTACATGTCTTTAGCAGAAACAAATTCATCATTAAAACTTGATGATGATGAAATAGCACTAGAAAACAATAACTTTAAAAGAACATTTAGAGTTGAATGGAATGATGTTAAATATATATTAATTACAAATAATTGTATTTGTTTTATGGTTAATATAGACAAAACAGTTCAAGGAAACCTAATTATTATTCCAAGAGATTATGAAGTAAAGTTTATCAGTATACTAAAGAAATTAAAGAAAAAAGATTTAATAATTTATAATAAAAAAGATGAGGAATAACATGAATGAATTATATAAATTACTAAAACAATATAATAATAAAGAATTGGATAAAGACTTTTTTGAGAAAGCTTTTGCATATTTTTTAAATGAAGATGAAGGACTATTTAGATTTGTTAATAAGATAAAAGTAACAGATGCAGATGAGGAAAATGAGACCCTAGGAAACTATAGAATGGAAGAAGAAATGATCACTATCTATCTTAATAATATAAAAGATAATCAACTAGATAAAAAACAAATTAATAATAGAAATATATTAGGACTTCAAGTATTGAAACATGAAATTATACATGCAGAAAATTTACGAAAAATAAGAGAAGGTAAAAGAGATATAAAAACATATGTAAAAATGATGGGATTACTAGATTATTGTGCTAAAAAAGGAATCTATTATCCTTTAGAAACAGATTTATCTTATTTACATTTTTTAACAAAAGAAAACTATTTAACAGATCCTAATGAAAGAACAACAGATATAGAATCATGGAAATATATTGTTAATCTGTTAAAAAATCAAAAGAATACAGAAGAATTATTATATGCTAGAAGTAGATTATATTATGCCTTAATAAGAGGATATAAAGATAATGGTATATATATTAATTCTCCTACTTACGAATTTTTATTAGAATTAAGACAAATTAGAGAATTTAATATAGTTAAGAAAAGAGTAGAAGGAAAAAACTATAATTTTGATACAAGATTAACTTGTGGATTACCAATAACAAAAGATGAGTATTATAAAAAAATACTTCAAAAAACTAGACTTCAAAAAAGGAGAAAAACTTAAAGAGATTTCTCCTTTTTTAGTTTTAAAAAATATATTAAGTGTGATATACTATCATTAGTATAGAATATTGTAGGTGGTAGGATGATAACAACTATTTGTTTTCAATTAGTTTCGTTGGCTTTTATGGATCTAATTGGTGTGGTATTTTATAATAAGAAAAAAATTGATACAGCTGAAAATAGAATTTTTTCTTTAATGATAATAACCAATATATTTGGAGCAACTATAGATATAATAAGTACATTAATGTGCATATATATACCTGAAAGCATAATAACAAATGTAACATGTAAATTATATTTATTATATTTGATTGGTTACACATTAATATTTACTAGTTATACAATCATAATAACAAGAACAAATTATACTAAAGAAGAAAAACTAGATAAATATAAGAATATAAGTAATACTATTTTAATATTTTATGCAGTAATATCATCAATAGTATTATCAATACCACTATATGTAACAAGAACAGGTTATACTATTTATACATACGGACCATCACCAATTTTAACATATCTAGTGTGTGGTATATGTATGTTTATATGGACAATAGAATTAGTTTTACATATTAATAAGCTAACTTTGAGACAAGCATTCCCAATAGTTGTGTCTATTGTTTTTGATGCAAGTGCAGCAATAATTCAATTTGCAAATCCAGAAGTACTAATAGTAACAGCAGCTGCTGTATTTACAACAGTTATTATGTACTTTGTTATTTTTGCAGTAGATAATCCTGATTTAGATATGATAGATGAAATAGAAAAAGCAAAAGAAGAAGCTGAGCAAGCGAATAAATCTAAAACAGAATTCTTATCAAACATGTCTCATGAGATTAGAACTCCATTAAATGCAATATTGGGATTTTCTCAAGGATTAATGGAAGAAGACATAAATAGAAGTGCAAAAGCCGATGTAGAAGATATTATAGGAGCATCTGATAGTTTATTAGAAATAGTAAATGAAATATTAGATATCTCTAAAATAGAATCAAATAAATTAGAAATAGTAAATGTAGATTACTCATTTGAAAAGATGTATAAATATTTAATCACACTAACAGAAGGAAGAATAGGAAGTAGACAATTACAATTTATTCATAGTGTTGATAATAGAATACCAAAGGTATTATATGGAGATTATGTAAGAATTAAACAAATAACAACTAATTTACTATCTAATGCTATTAAGTATACAAAAGAAGGATTCGTCAAACTAAAATTTGATTATGAACCTATTGATGATAATAGTTGCTGGATAATAATATCAGTAAAAGATTCAGGTATAGGAATAAAACCAGAAGAAATAGATAATGTATTCTCAAAATTTGAAAAGTTTGAAATCAAAGAAAATGTAAAAATACAAGGAACTGGTTTAGGATTAGCTTTAACTAAAAGATTAGTTAATCTATTAGGAGGAAGCATTAAAGTTGAATCTAAATATGGAGAAGGATCAACATTTACAGTTAAAGTAAAACAACATATTTCTACTAAGACAATAGAACAATTAGAAGCAGAAAACCCAACAACTACAAGAAGAAGTTTTGTAGGACATGGTGAAAAAATACTAATAGTTGATGATAATAATGTAAACTTAAAAGTAGCTTGTAGATTATTAAAATCATATAATTTAACAATAGACTTAGCTAGTTCTGGAAAAGAATGTATCAGTAAAACATTAAATAACAGTTATGATTTGATAATGCTAGATGATTTAATGCCAGAACTAAATGGTCCAGAAACACTTAAATATTTAAAAGAACAAAATTCATATAAGACACCAACAATTGCTTTAACAGCTAATGCCATGTCAGGTATGAAAGAAAAATATATAAGTGATGGATTTAATGATTATCTTTCAAAACCAATAGACAAAATATTGTTAGAAGATTTATTAGTAAAATATTTAGGTAGACCAGAAGATAAACCAGAAGATGCAGCAAAACAACCACCAGCTGTTTTCCTAAAAGATTTAGATAAAAAAGAATCTCAAACTTCTGTGGAAAAAGAAAAAGCAAAAGAAGAACCAGTAGAAAGTTTAGATGAACCAAAAGAAGAAATATTGGAAAATAAAGAAGAACAACCTAAAGAGGATTGTAAAGGAAACGTAGAATACTTAAAAGCTAATGGAGTAGATTTAGATAAAGCATTAGAGCTACTAGGAGATATGGAAATGTATAATGAAACATTAAATGACTATGTAGCAGAAATTGATCAAAAAATGGCTGATATAAAGAAATTCTATGAAGCAGAAGATATGCCAAATTATGCTATCTTAGTACATAGTTTAAAAAGTGATTCAAGATATATAGGATTAACAAAACTAGGAGACTTAGCATATGATCATGAATTAAAAAGTAAAGAAAATGATCTAGCATATGTAAAAGAACATTATAATGAATTAATGGAAGAAGCAGACAAAATGATAAAAATAGTTAAAAATTATGCAGGAGTATAAAAAACTATAAGAATAATAATTAGAGTAGACTTTTCTACTCTTTCTTTGTTTTATGATAAAAAATAAAATGGTATAGCTATGAATGAATACAGAAAAAAATAATTGGAATAAATGTTTCAAAAAATATAATTAATCAATTATTAATAGTATTATCATTACTTATAATCTATATGAGATATAATGTAAGTAAGATAAATAAATATGAGAAAGTAAAATAATGTAAATAAAAATGTAAACATAAAGAATAAAATACACATAAATGCATAAAATAAAAATATATTATTGTATTATTAATATAGGAGATGATAGATATGAATATATTAATAGACTTACTAATAATAACAGCTATTTTCTCATTTGCAACTGGAACATTTCTTAATTTAAAAGAATTGAATAGAATTAAAAAAAGAAAAAAAATTATTAATAATAATACAGATGCTACTATTAGAGTAAATGATTTAAGTCAATTATCTGAAGTACAATCTTATAATAGAATAATAAGTAATGAAAAAATAGATAAGCCAGAAATAAAACCTTTAGAAATTGACCCAGAAACCGAAGAAGAAATAATATGAAAAAGATTATTAAGATTATATTGTTTCCGCTCATAACACTAATTAAGGGATTTAATTATTTTACAAAAGTAATATCTAAAGGATTTTATTTCTATTTTGCAACGATGATAAAATTCTTAATTTATTTAATAAAACAGCTTTCGGTAGTATAAGTAGTTTATTTACAGATAGATGGTTTAGTACATCTAATCACAAAATAACGGTATTGACACAAACAAATATATATATGAAGTATTTTCAGTATATTATAGTGAACCTGTAGTAGATTATCTTCAAGTATCATTTGTAGATAATGAATATACAAATTTTATAAACATTTTAAAGAATAAATCATTATATAATTTTAATGTAGACTTAACTAATAGTAATTCAATTATTACGTTATCAACTTGTACAGAAGATAATATGGGAAGAAAAGTTGTACATGCTAGTTTAATTAGTAAAGAAAGTATATAACACTTCCTTTTTTTGTGTTATAATTTTAAAGGGTACGGAGGTTATTATTATGGAAATAAATACAAAAGAATTTGATAAATATGTAAATAATTTTGATATGAATGATAGAATGATTCATTTAAAATATACTCATACTTATAGAGTAGTAGAATACTGTAGAATTATAGCAGAAAGCCTTAATTTAAATGAACATGATGTATTCCTAGCTAAAACTATAGGATTATTACACGATATAGCAAGATTTCCGCAAGCAAAAGAATTTCATACATTTAATGATACTATATCATTTGACCACGGATATAAAGGAGCAGATATATTAAGAGAAAATGATTATGTTTCAAAGTATGTAGAAACAGAAGAAGATAAAAAAATAGTATTAAAAGCAATAGAACTACATAATAAAAAATATATAGAAGAAGAATTAGAAGATAGAATGAAATTATTCTGTGACATTATAAGAGATGCTGATAAACTAGATATAATGGATTCACAAGGAATAAAATTAGATGACAATAGTAAACACTTTAATAAAAAAGCCTATGAAGAAATAAAGAATAAAGAACTAGTAACTTATACATATGTAGATAATGATGCAACTAATATATTAAAAACATTAGCCTATATATTTGACTTTAATTTTAATGAAAGTTTTAATCAATTAAAAGTACATGACATTATCAATAGAAAATATAAATTATTAGAATCAAGTGTTGATAAAGAAGAAGTAGAAACAGTAGAAACAATTATAAATGATTATATTGATAGTAGATTAAATAATGATTAATGTATTCAACTTTTCATATTATAAAGGCTTTATAAAAGCCTTTTTTTATTGAAAAAGAATAACTTATGAATTATAATAAAAACCATTGTAATATCAAGTAGAGGTAGTTATGTCAAAAGAAGAAAAAGTAATAAATTATTATGTATTATGTAATAAACTAAAAAATATTATAAGAACTGGATGGAAAAATTGGAATGTAAATAGAGATAGAATAGAAAGCGTAGCAGAACATATATATGGAACACAAATGTTAGCAATAGCTATGAAGTCAGAATACAAATATGATATAGACCTAAATAAGGTTCTATTTATGTTAGCAATTCATGAATTAGGAGAAACAGTAATAGGAGATTTAACACAATTTCAAATCGGTGATAAAGATAAACAAAAGATAGAACATGAAGCAGTTCATAATATCTTATCTGATATAATAGATGGAGAAACATTAGAAAAATTATTTTTAGAATTTGATTCACACAAAACAAAAGAATCATTGTTTGCTTATCAATGTGATAAATTAGAATGCGATCTTCAGTGTAAATTATATGATGAAGAAGGTTGTGTAGATTTAAATAAACAAGAATCCAATAGTATTATGAAAAATGAAAGAGTAAAATACTACTTAGATAAAGGTTATAGTTGGTCTTCCATGTGGTTACACTTTGATCTAGAAAAGTATCCATATGATGATAATTTTAAGAAAGTATCAAACTATGTCCTAAAGAAGAGAATATCAAAATAGAAAAAAGCAACTAATAATATAGTTGCTTTTTATATTAAAAAAACTAGTCATCAGACTAGTAAAATTCAAATGGAGCGGATGATGGGAATCGAACCCACGTAGTCAGCTTGGAAGGCTGAGGTTCTACCATTAAACTACATCCGCATAAATGTTTAATCGAACCTTAGTCATAAATTTCCGAAGACCAGGTACCGACTAAATTCAGTAGACATTTACAATTATATGCAAAAAAACTATATAAGTCAACACTTTTTTTAGAAAAAAGGATAAATAATATATTAAAATATGTTAAAATATAAGAGAATTATTAAAAAAAGAGGAAACAAGGAGACTAATATGAAGATAATAGCAAGTGACTTTGATAATACCTTTTTTGTAAAAGATGAGGACGTATTAAAAGAAAATATTGAAGAAGTGAAAAGATTTATTGCGGATGGAAATATATTTATTATTATTACAGGTAGAAGTTTTACAAATATAAAGAAAGAAATAAAAAAGAATAATATGTCTTATAGCTACCTAGTGTGTCAAGATGGAGCAAATATTTTTGATAAAGATGATAATTGTCTAATAAGTAATTATTTACCACTAAATAAAAATAAGATATTAACTGATTATTTAGAAAAAGAAAAAATAGACTATAGCTATGAATCAGCATTTAATGATAATGATGTTCAAAAAAATGCAACTAAAATTACCATTACATTAAAACAAACAGATAATAAAAAAGAAATACTTGAGAATATTAAAAAACAAGCTAATGTATATGCCTATGTCAGTAGTAAACATATAAATATAATTGATTCTAAAGTAAATAAAAGTAAAGCCTTAGCGTATCTAATTAAAGAAAATTATATAGATGATAGTGTTATAGTGATTGGTGATGATATAAATGACTACGAAATGATGAAAGATTACAATGGAGTAGTAATGAAAAAACATGATCCGATATTAGATGATTTAAATAAAGAAGAAATTGAATCAGTAAACCAATATATAAAATTATTAAAAAAATGAAATTGTTAATTATAAAACAATTTCTTTTTTTTTAATTACATGATAAAATTAATATTATAGTAGGTGATAGTGTGATAAAAGATATGTATTTTTCTATAGCTTCTTTAGCTTACATTTTTTTAATAATATTGGTGTTCTTTAGAACAAAAAAGACCAACACAGTAGAGAATAAATTATTCATAATAATATTATTTAATGCACTATTATCAGATGTATTTGATATTATTAGTATTTATGCAAGTAAAGTTGATCCCAATGTATTATTATATAGAGCTAGTTTAAAAGCATACATAGTATCACTATTATCATTTTTGTTCTTATTTACAGAGTATAGTATCTTAATAATTAATAAAAAGTACACAACAAATGAGAAACTTGAACGATTTGCAAAAATGCATAAATTCTTTCAATTATTACTTTTTGTTTTTACAATATTAATTTGTATTCTACCATCTGGATATAAAATAATTGATAATATTATATATCCAGGATATGGACCAGATGCATTATTTACATTCTGTACATGTGTAGGATGTGACATTTTCTGGTTAATATTAATATTAAAAAATAGGAAGAGTATTAACTTTACAGCAATATTACCAATATTCTTTGTATTAGTTTTTGGTAGTTTTGCAACAGCAGTACAATTCTTCTTACCAGCAATTAGATTAATAGTAACTGGAGAAATATTCTCAACAGCAATTCTATATTTCACATTATTTACAATTGATAATCCAGATGTAGTAATGATAGAGGAAATAACAAAAGCTCGAGAAGAAGCAGAAAGAGCAAACAAATCTAAAACAGACTTTTTATCAAATATGTCACATGAAATTAGAACTCCATTAAATGCAATATTAGGATTTTCTCAGGGATTAATGGAAGAAGAATTACCAAACACTGCATTAGAAGATGTAGAAGATATCATAAGTGCATCAGACAGTTTACTAGAAATAGTAAATGAAATATGCGATATATCAAAAATTGAAACAAATAAATTAGAAATAATAAATGTTGAATACCAATTTGAAAAAATATATAAATATTTAGTTACAATGACAGAAGGAAGAATAGGAAGTAGACAATTACAATTCATACATGAATGTGATAGTAATATTCCACCTGTTCTATATGGAGATTGTGTAAGAATTAAGCAAATAGCTGTTAACTTGTTGACTAATGCAGTTAAATATACTAGAGAGGGATTCGTTAAACTAAAAATAAATTATGAAGCAATAGATCAAGAAAATTGTAAAATATCAATTATTGTAGAAGATTCTGGAATAGGAATTAAATCAGAAGATTTAGAAAAATTGTTCTCAAAATTTGAAAGATTTGATTCAAAACAAAATATAAATATTGAAGGTACCGGTTTGGGTTTAGCACTAACTAAAAGATTAGTAGAATTAATGAATGGTACGATAAAAGTAGAATCTAAGTATGGAGAAGGTTCAAAATTCATAGTTACAATCAATCAAAAGATAGTAAATAAAAGTATTAATGAAAATGAGAGTATAATACCTGAAAATCACAAGAAATTTAAAGGTAGTGGAGAAAAGGTATTAATAGTTGATGATAATAATGTAAACTTAAAAGTAGCTTGTAGATTATTAAGATCATATAACTTAAACATAGAATTGTCTCCAAGTGCTCAGGACTATATAGAAAGAATTAAAAATACAAAATATGATTTAGTCCTACTTGATGACTTAATGCCAGATATGAGTGGAGTAGAAGCATTACAATTCTTAAAGCAACAAGGTGATTATACAACTCCAACAGTAGCACTTACAGCAAATGCTTTAACTGGTATGAGAGAAAAGTATTTGTCAGCAGGCTTTGATGATTATTTATCAAAACCAATAGATAAACAATTATTAGAAGAAGTATTAATTAAATTTTTAGGTAATGAAAGCAATATGTTAGAACAAAATACACAAGTAGAAGAAATAAAAAATGAAGAGTCTACCGAAAATGTATCTGAAGAAAAAACTGAAGAAGTAAAAGAAGAAATAATTGAAAATAAAGAAGAACAATCTACAGAGGATTGTAAAGGAAACGTAGAATACTTAAAAGCTAATGGAGTAGATTTAGACAAAGCATTAGAGCTACTAGGAGATATGGAAATGTATAATGAAACAGTAAATGACTATGTAGCAGAAATTGATCAAAAAATGGCTGATATAAAGAAATTCTATGAAGCCGAAGATATGCCAAATTATGCAATATTAGTACATAGTTTAAAAAGTGATTCAAGATATATAGGATTAACAAAACTAGGAGATTTAGCATATGATCATGAATTAAAAAGTAAAGAAAATAATCTAGCATATGTCAAAGAGCATTATAATGAATTAATGGAAGAAGCAGACAAAATGATAAAAATAGTTAAAAATTATGCAGGAAAATAGAAAGCGTCTGCTTTCTTTTTTTATTAAAGTAAATTAATAAAAATACTGGAAATAAAGAGTAAAGTATGATATAATGATGAACGATGTTTAAAAAGAGGTGTAATTATGGAAAAAAGAAATATAGCAATTATTGCACATGTTGACCATGGTAAAACTACATTAGTAGATGGAATATTAAAACATTCAGGTATGTTTAGAGAAAACGAAGATTTATCAAATGTTTCAATGGATTCTAACTCTTTAGAAAAAGAAAGAGGAATTACAATTTTAGCTAAAACAACTGCTATGGACTATAAAGGTGTAAGAATAAATATATTAGATACTCCAGGACATGCTGACTTCGGAGGAGAAGTTGAACGTATAATGAATATGGTAGATGGAGTTATCTTAGTAGTAGATGCTTATGAAGGAGCAATGCCACAAACAAGATTCGTTCTAAAAAAAGCTTTTGAAGCTAAAGTTAAACCTATAGTAGTTATTAATAAAGTAGATAAACCTAGTGCTAGATGTAAAGCAGTAGTAGATGAAGTTTTAGATTTATTTATTGAATTAGGAGCAGATGATGAACAACTAGATTTTAAAGTTGTTTACGCATCAGCTATTAATGGAACTTGTTCATTAAGTGATGATTTATCTACACAAACTGAAGGATTTGAAGAAATTTTAGATACTATAATAGAAGAGATACCAGCTCCTAAAGGTAGTTCAGAAGAACCATTACAATTCCAACCAGCATTATTAGACTATAATGAATTTGTAGGAAGAATTGGAATTGGTAGAGTACACAATGGAAAAATAAAAACAGGTGAAGTAGTTACTTGTTGTAGATTAGATGGTTCAACAAAACAATTTAGAATTCAAAAATTATTTGGATATTTAGGATATAGTAGAATTGAAATAGAAGAAGCAGAAGCTGGCGATATAGTAGCTATAGCTGGACTAGCAGATATATCTGTAGGTGAAACTGTATGTAATAATGATAATATATTACCTTTACCAAAATTACATATAGATGAACCAACACTACAAATGACTTTTGGAACAAACTCATCTCCATTTGTAGGTAGAGATGGAAAAATAGTAACAGCGCGTAAAATAGAAGAAAGATTATTTAAAGAAACACAAAGAGATGTATCATTAAAAGTAGAACCAGCAACTAACGAATCATTCTTAGTAAGTGGACGTGGAGAATTACATTTAAGCATATTAATTGAAAATATGAGACGTGAAGGTTTTGAATTAGAAGTATCTAAACCTACAGTAATTATAAAGGAAATTAATGGACAAAAATGTGAACCATATGAAGAATTACAAATAGAAGTACCAGAAGATTGTATGGGAAATGTAATAGAACAATTAGGTATCCGTGGAGGTAAAATGGAAAGTATGGCTAACTTTGAAAATCAAGTTAGATTACTATATACAATACCTTCAAGAGGATTAATTGGTTTTTCAACAGAATTTATGACACTAACTAAAGGATATGGAATAATGAGTCACTCATTTAAAGAATACATGCCATATGAAAGTGTAGATATTGGAGAAAGAAAATTAGGAGTTCTAGTATCTATGGAAAATGGATCTTCAACAGCTTACTCTATAGGTAACTTAGAAGATAGAGGTATTATGTTCATAGAACCTGGTGTAGAAGTATATGAAGGAATGATAGTAGGAGAATGTAATAGAGATAATGACCTAGCTGTAAACGTTGTAAAAGGTAAACAATTAACTAATACACGTGCAGCAGGATCAGATCATACAGTTGTATTAAAAAGACCTAGACCAATATCATTAGAATATGCATTAGATTATATTAATTCAGATGAATTAGTAGAAGTAACACCAAATAATATTAGATTAAGAAAAAGAATACTAAATACTGAAGAACGTAAAAAATACGATGCTAGAGTAAAAAACATGGAATAATACAAAAAAATAGCTAGAAATAGCTATTTTTTATTTTACATTTTATTTTCTTTTGTTATAATGTATATATAGAATAGAGGTGTGAATTAATGAGCAAAAGAAAATTGTCAAAAAAAGCAGCAGAAGAATTAGTTAATACACAAGTACTAAATATAGAAGAAGTAAGAAAGGTTGCATCTTACGAAAAAAGTATTAGTAAAAGACCTGCCGTTATATGTGCACTAGTAGGAGCAATACTAATATTAATTGGTGGAGGAACACAAGGATATATAACATATAAAGAAAACCAAGCTGCATTATCTAATAAACCTGAACCTATAGCAGAAAGAAAAGTAGAAGAAAAAGAAGAAACTTTAATAACTAAAGGTAATACAGATTTAACATGTGTTTTGACAATGAGTAAAAATGCTAATGGCACTAGCTATACATCAACATTTGATTATAGCTTCTCAGATGATAAATTAAGATTTGCAAAAAAAGTATTAGAACTTGACGCATTACCTAATGATCAAGCTGGATTAATATCTATGACAAATCTAAAAAAAGCATATGATTCATATGCAGAAGTATTAAATCCAAGAGATGGATATATAATGCAAGTAACTCCTAAAGAAACAGGATTTATATTATCAGTACAAATAGATCCTTATATAATAAAAACAACTTCATTAGAAGAAAACTATAGAGTAAATGAATTTATTAATCTTGATGGAGAATATAATTCTTCTACTAAGTCAATAAAAGACAAAGTTGAAGCTCAAGGTTATAAATGTACATTAAAAGTTGTACAATAAATTAAGACAAAATAAAAGCTGCATCAATTATGCAGCTTTTTTACTTTTTAATAAAGTTCTTTTTTCTTTAGTTGATAATCTCACTTTAGTACCATCTTCAAGTCTATATACTTGTAAATTTAAATCTTGTCTAGATTTTGTAGCGTTTAAAGCATGAGATCTTTTATTTTTTACATTACCAATTCTATTTGATATATTAACTGCCATTTAAAATTCCTCCTTTGGTTTTTCGTATCTGCTTTATAACTTTACCATAAAAGTATTATAAAGTCAAATGAAATAAGGCCTTGATAACTTTTTTATAGACAAAAAAGCAAAAAAATGTTATAATATGCATGTCCAAAGGGGGATAATATGCAAAAAATAGACATTAGACAAGAAAATGTTTTAAAATTTATGACTAAAGTATTATCAAATGTGGAAAAAGAAAAATTTGAAATCAAAAAAATTAACTTTTATAGTCCTATGTATACACTTTTTGGTGATAACTGGTATTTAGATACGGCATTTATAATAGGAAATGACAAATATATGAAAGATTTTAAGAATAGTGATATAGATATATTTGGTCCATATGATGATGAAAATGATCCAGGTGCTATGGCAGCACAAAATGTATCTAGAAATTTAAAATATGAAATAGAGGATAATGGATATAAAACCATTATCTTAAAGTCTACTCCTCATGAAAAAGGATACATATTTACTAAAATGATAGGTGATGGGTACACAGAATTTCCATATTTAATAAAAGCATTAGACAAAGTAACAAAAGAAAAAGGAATAGATGGATTTAGCGATAATAATTTAGTTAATCAAATAATTAATGATATAGACAAAAAAGACTTTTCTTATGCCTATAGTAAAACAAGAAACAAACAATTGTCACTAAAAATTATTAAAACACTAAATACATGTCTAAGTAAGCAGAGATAATCTCTGCTTTTTATTTTTTATAATTATATTTTATGGTATTATATAATTGAATTGGAGGTAATAATATGTATATTCCATTATTTAATAAAACTAATTATACATTGCTATCATCTTTATTAAAAATAGATGATATTATCTCTTATGCAAAAAATAATAATTTAGATTCTATTTCTATAGTAGATACTAATATGTATGGTACTATGGAATTTATTAAAAAATGTGAAAAAAATGAGATAAAACCAATAATAGGATTAGAATTAATACTTGATGGTTATAATATAGTAGTAATCGCTAAAAACTATGATGGATATAAAGAATTAATAAAGTTATCAACATCTCAAAATGAAAATAAATTAACTAATGAAATACTAAATAAATATAATAAAAATCTAATAGCGGTAGTTCCATATCTATATAGAAATAATTTTGAAGACATTAATAAAATATATGAAGATATCTACTTAGGATTTAGTAATAAAAAAGAAGAACAAGAAGCTTTAGTTATAACTAATAACATAGTATTTTTTCAAGAAAATTTATACTTAGAAAATAAAGATAGTGAGATTTTACCATATCTTTATAAAATAAGAGACGGAAAAACTATTTCAGATGAAGATAAATATGATATTGATAACCATTCATTAATAATAAGTAATATAGAAGAATTAAGTAATAAAACAGGTATTAATAATACTAATGTAATTGCTGATAAATGCGAAATAGTATTTCCTAAACCAAAGTTATTACTACCTATATATGAATGTGATAATGCATCTAACTATTTATTTGAATTATGTAAAGCTGGGCTTAATAAAAGGTTAAATAAGACTATACCAGAAGATTATAGATTAAGATTATCACATGAATTAAAAGTAATAGATGAAATGGGATTTTCTAACTACTTTTTAGTAGTATATGACTTTATAAAATATGCTAAAAAACATGGAATATTAGTAGGTCCAGGAAGAGGATCAGGTGCAGGATCTTTAGTAGCATATTCCTTAGGAATAACAGATATAGATCCATTAGAATATGATTTATTATTTGAAAGATTCCTTAATCCAGAAAGAAAAACAATGCCTGATATAGATACAGACTTTCCAGATAACAGAAGAGATGAAGTAATACATTATGTAGAAGAAAAATATGGAAAAAGAAGAGTCTGTGGAATAGTTACATTCGGTACATTAAGTGCAAAACAAGTACTACGTGATGTAGGTAGAGTATTAAATATTCCTACATATAAAGTAGATAGTATATGTAAATTAATACCTGGAGTAACAAAAGAAAAATTAAAAGATTTTTATGAAAAAAATAATACATTTAAAGCAAGAATAGATTCTGATATTTCATTATCAAATTTATATAAAATAGCTTTAAAAATAGAAGGATTTCCAAGACATACATCTGCTCATGCAGCAGGAATTATAATGAGTCAAATTGACTTAGATGAAGTAATACCACTAACTATAGGTAATGATATGTATCTATCTAGTTATTCAATGGAATATTTAGAAGATTTAGGTTTACTAAAAATGGACTTTTTAGGTATTAAAAATCTAACTATTATAGATAATATTATTAAAAATATTAAAGAAATGTATAATGAAGATATAGACTTTTCTAAAATACCTTTAGATGATAAAGATACACTTCATATGTTTGAAGAAGCTAATACTAGTGGAATATTTCAATTTGAATCAACTGGAATGAGAAACTTCTTAAGAAGATTAAGACCTAATACTTTTGAAGATATATTTGCAGCTATAGCATTATTTAGACCAGGAGCAGCAATAAATATAGATTCATATATTAAAAGAAGACATAACGAAGAAAAAGTAACTTATTTAGATCCATCATTAGAGAAAATAACAAAAAATACCTATGGTATATTAATCTATCAAGAACAAATAATGCAACTAGCTAATGTTTATGCAGGTTATTCTTTAGGAGAAGCCGATATCTTAAGAAGAGCAATGTCTAAGAAAAAAGTAGATTTATTAAAGCAAGAAGAAGAGAAATTTATAAATAAAAGTATAGAAAAAGGGCATACCAAAGAACAAGCTGAAAAAATATTTAACTTAGTATTAAATTTTGCTGGGTATGGATTTAATAGATCACACTCAGTAGCTTATTCACTAGTAGCATATAAAATGGCATATCTAAAATGTCATTATCCAACTATTTTCTTCCAAGAAATATTAACTAATATAATAGGTAGTGAATCAAAAACTCATGAATATATTATGGAAGCAAAAGCTAATGGTATTGAAGTACTAAAACCAACTATAAATGAAAGTGATTCTAGATATATTATAAAAGATAATAAATTAGTATATCCAATATCTAACATTAAAAGTATAGGATCAGTAGTTTCAGAACAAATAAAAACAGCCAGAAAAGATTCTAAATTTAATGATATATATGATTGTATAAGTAGACTATATCTAAATGGAGTTGGAAAGAAAAGTATGGAAACATTAATACTAGCTGATACATTTAAAGAATTTGGATATAATAGAGCAACTCTAATATATAACTTAGATAGTTTATTTAATTATGCAGAATTAACTAAAGATATTGATCCATCACTAATAATTAAACCAGAAATAGAATATCAAAAAGATTATTCAAATGAAGTATTATTAGAAAAAGAAAAAGATGTATTTGGTTTCTATCTATCTCAGCATCCAACTACAAATTATAGAAAAGATAATAAATACTGTATTACTTTAAATAACGTTAGTAAGTATTTAAATAAAACGGTAGATACATTAATATTAGTAGATAAGATAAAAGTTATTAATACTAAAAAAGGAGATAAAATGGCTTTTATAACTGGAAGTGATGAAACATCTACCATGGAATATACATTATTCCCAAAAGTATTTAATAATTATCCTGATATTGAAAGAGGTAATTTATTAAAGATAAGAGGTAATGTAGAAAGAAGATTAGATCAAATACAAATAATAGTGGATAAAATAAAGAATTTAAAGGAAGATAATAATGATAAAGAAAATAATTAACAAGATAAAAAGTACTCCAAAAGATATAAAAATAGTTTACTTAATATCTATCATTTCTATATTAATAGATCAATTGACTAAAATATTAGTAATGTTTAATTTAGACATAGGAAAAGAAATAGTAATAATACCTAATTTCTTCTCTTTAATGTACATAACTAATACAGGAGCAGCATTTAGTAGTTTAAGAAATCATACTACTTTATTAATAATAATAACTATATTTTGTATAGCATTAATTAACTCTATAATAACAAAAGAAAAATATAAGTATAAATTATCAATACTATCTTTAGGCATTCTATTTGGAGGTATGATAGGTAACTTAATAGATAGAGTATTCTATAAAAACGTAATAGACTTTTTAGCATTTACTCTTATTAATTATAAAGCACCAGTATTCAATATTGCTGATATTTGTATTACCTGTGGAGTAATAATATATATAGCAATAAACATATATGATGAAATAATAGAAAAAAAGAACAATACATGTTATAATAGGCAACAAGAAAAAAACAAAGGAACAATTATAAATAAAAAGGGTGATAAGTATGATAAAAGTAGAAGAAGCAGATAACAAAAGAATTGATGTATATTTATCAGAAAAATTAGATAAATCACGTAGTAAAGTTCAAAAATTAATAAAAGATAATCTAGTAACAGTAAATGGTAAAAATATAAATGTAAGTTATCAAGTAAGAATAGATGACGAAATAGAAGTAGATGATGACTTAGATTATGATATAAATGTAGAACCAGAAGACTTACCATTAGATATTATTTATGAAGATGATGATTTATTAATAATAAATAAAGCTAGTGGTATGGTAGTACATCCAGCTCCAGGTCATTATACAGGTACATTAGTAAATGCACTTCTATATAGATTTAATCTAACTAGTGGAGAAAAAAATAGACCAGGTATTGTTCATAGATTAGATAAAGACACTAGTGGATTAATGCTAGTGGCTAAAAATGAATTTACTCATGAGAAATTATCAGAAATGATATCTAAAAAAGAAGTGGAAAGAAAATATTTAGCTATAGTTGATGGAGTAATAAAACATGAAACAGGAACTATAGAAGCTCCTATAGGAAGAGATTTAAATAATAGACAAAAGATGGCAGTAACTGATGTAAATGGAAAAGAATCAATTACGCATTTTAAAGTATTAGAAAGATTCGATAATAATACATTAATTGAATGTTTACTAGATACAGGTAGAACACATCAAATAAGAGTACATATGTCATATATAGGATTTCCAGTAAACAATGATCCATTATATGGTAAAGGTAAATGTACAGAGTTTGGACAAATGTTACATTCATATAGTATTAAATTAAATCATCCAAGAGATAACAAAGTATTATCATTCAAAGTAGACCCACCAAAAGAGTTTTTAGACAAATTAGAAGAATTAAGAAAAAGAGATAATTAAAATGTTAATAATTAATAATAAAGATTATAAAATCATTTCTTCCAATATTAAGTATGTTAATGCACTATATAACAAGGAAAAGTATTATTCAATTATAGTAGATATGGATATAGAGTTAAATAAAGAAAAAGGATATATTAGATTTTATATCGATAAGTTTAAAAATAATAATATAAAAAATATAGAAAATAAAAAGTTTATAGATCTACCTACTAATTTGGATTCAAAAATTAGTATGATTGAAATATTTGATACTGAAAAGTACATTGATTTTATCGATAGTGAAGTTATAGTAGAATTTAATAATATTATTGATAATAAAATTGAAACAAAAATATTCATAAATGATGACAATATAAAATTAGACTATCAAGGATTAGTAGATATTATTTATTAAATAATAAAAAGAGATAATTATATATTAATTATCTCTTTTTATATTTCATCATCTTTTAATAATATTATTTCTTCATGTTCATCCATATACTTAGTATAACTTCTTCTAACCTCACCAATCTTTAACATAAGATCTTCAATCTCAGGATAACATTGATTATTCTTTTGTTGATAATCATCTAAACTTATAAGTATATTTTCAGCTTCAATTATATTCTTTAAACATTTACTTGCTGGTGTATTTAAATTTAACCATTCTCGATATCTAATATCATTATTATTCAATTTTTTTCACTACCTTTATTACGTTTGAACTTATTTCTACTATAATTATAAGTGAAAAGAACTAATATATCAAAGATTTTGACAAAATAATTATTTCAAATATATAATAAGAAAAAAGAGAATAATATGAATAAAAATATAGAATTAAAAGAAAAATTATTAGAAATAAAAGAAGAAGATAATTCACTTAATCATATTTATAAAAAAATATTAAAAAGATAGATTTGGAAATTAAAATGAGATATGTTTATCACGGAAGTAAAACCAGAAATTTAACAGTAATTAAAAAAAACAAAAGTACTCATAACCACTCTTGGGTATATGGTACTTATTCAAAAGCGTTGTCACTGATATTTATTTCAAGTAAAGGTAATGATTTATATTATTATTTAGGTGGAGATGGAAGTAAAGAATATCCATATATACTGGTAGAAAGAAAAAAAGGAATGTTTAGAGAAATATTTAATGAAGGTGGATCACTATATTATTTAGATAGTAAAAACTTTATGAGTGGAAAAACAGGGTGGTCTGGAGAAGTTGTAAGTGAATATGATGAGCCTGTAATAAAAGAAGAAAAGGTTGATAATATATATAATGAATTGTTTAAACTTGATAAGAGGGGTGAAATAAAAATCTATTTATACCCAAATAGACCTAAATGGTTACCGATAGACAATAGTGATTTAATTGAAAAGGTTAAAAAGTGGGAAAGTAGAGGGTTTAATGTAGATGCTTTTTTTGTAATGTATCCTGAATTAAAAGAAAAATATTTAAAAGAATAATAAATATGTATATTAGGCAATCTATAGATTTAAGGAAACGAACGAGTTAATAATAATTATACTAAATAACAAATAATTGCATTTTAAAGCAAAATGTGTTAAAATATAGTAATTAATTTGGGGGAATAGCGATGAAAGTAAAAAAGATTAGTTGTTATAATCAAAAATTACTACAAGGAAATAAATACACATGTAAAAACAAGTATTCATTAACAGGCTATCCACATATAGATAAACCATGGATGCAATACTATGACACAAAAAAAATAAAAGAGTATAAGAACACTATGCCTAAATGTACAATACTAGATTATTTAAAAGAAAAAAATATAGGAAAAGAGAATAATACAGCAATTACTAACTATGGAAAAAAGATTACTTATAAAGAATTGTATAATAATATTGATAATGCTTCTAAGGCTTTATTAAAGTTTGGAGTAAAAGAAAATGAAAGAGTTCTATACTTAATGCCTAATATACCAGAAACTGCTTATCTTTTCTATGGTACTTCACAAATTGGAGCAGTATCAGATTATATAGATCCAAGGCCAGATAGCATTAATTTAGAGGTTAGTGCTAAAAAAATGTTATCTATGATAAAAAATGAAAAAATAAATCATATAGTATGTTTAGATCAATGCTATTTAGCCATGATAAAATCAATCGAAAACGAGTTAAAAGAATTAGGAATAAATAAAATTATTTTAGTATCTCCTAATAGCTTCATGAGTAAGAAAATGATGCTAAATTATTTAAAACAAAAAATCAAATATAATGGTATCAAAGTTACTAAAGAAGAATTAAAAAGAATGAAGCAAGTTGGAAAGAAAATTGAAGAATCTAAAGTTAATTCTAAAATAGAAATAATAGATTATAAAGAGTTACTAAAAAAATCAAATAATGTAATTATTAAGAAGGCAAAATATAGCCCTAATAGAATGGAAACAATTGTACATACTTCTGGTACTTCTAGTCCAATGCCAAAACCAATTCCTTTGACAACAGATAATCTTAATTGCTATGTACACCAAACATTTTATTCTAATATGCCAATGAAAAGTAAGGATAAGGCACTACATATACTTCCATACTTTGCAGCATTCGGTTTATCAAATGTTGTTCATTCTGGATTATGTCACAATAGTAATTTAATTCAAGTTCCGGAATTTTCTCCAAAGTACCTATCACAATTAATCATCGATAATAAACCGCAAATATTAATAGGGCCACCAACATGGTTAATTAATTTAATGAATGATAATAAATTAACACATGAAGATTTGTCATATTTAACAATGATTACTTATGGTGGAGACAGTATGTCAGAAAAAGATGAAGACAGCATTAATGAGTTTCTAAGAAAACATAATTGTAAATGCAAAATTACAAAAGGCCATGGTATGAGTGAAATTAGTGGTTGTGGAACTTTTGCAATTGGAGAATACAATGATCCAAACTCTATGGGAATTCCATTATTTGGAACAACATATGCAATCTATGATAATAATTTAAATAAAATGAAGAAAATTCAAAAAAATGGATTTGCTGAAGGAGAAATTATTATTTCTAGTCCATCAGCAAGTTCTGGAAAGTTAGATGATAATTCATATATTAACCATATTAGTATAAATAATATTGATTTCATAAAGACTGGAGATATAGGTAAAATGGACTCAACTGGAAAAATATCTTTTCTTACTAGAGATAATAGAATGTTTACTAGGTTTGATGGAGCAAAGATTAAACCGCATATAATCGAAAAGTTAATAGAAGAAGATAGCAATGTAAGATATTGCATTGTTACACCATACTATGAAGAGAGTGAATTTGGTAATATGCCAAAAGCAAGCATTGTTTTGAAAGATAACAATAAGTCAATGGATGAAAAAGCAGATATAGTTGAGAAAATAATTAGTGAGAAGTTTATTAATAATTCAGAAATATCAAGCAGACAAATTCCAACAAAATTCAGTTTTATAGATGAGTTACCAATTTCAGATAAAAGTGGAAAGGTAAATTATAAAGATATTGAATTACAACAATTGAATGGTAATGAAATAACAGTAGTTATGAGTGAAACTAATATGGCTGTTGATTCAATTAAAGTAATAAAGCCAGAACATGAGAAGATAAAAATAAAAAAATAAAAGAAAAGTAGTATTTACTACTTTTTTTTATTTGACTTTAATTATATAATTATAATAGGTGATGATACATGAGTGCTCAATTAGTAATAAATGTCTATGCGCTAATTATAGCAATAATAGTCGGACTTATATTTAAGTCAAAAAAAAGAATGCATAAAGTGGAAGATAATACATATGCCATCATTTTAATCTTGTCTATTATAACAACAGCAACAGGATTGCTTTTAGGAGAATCAGTAAATGGTGATTTTAAAATACCACTATTTATAATTGCTTTGATTAATAAACTATATTTAGTAGGTATAGTATCTTGTGTTATGATGTTTTCTTTTTATACATTTTGTGTTTCACATAACAGTGAAAAGTTAATAAGTGGTGGAAAAATATTCTTCAAAATTTTAAGTGTTATAAATTTTGTTTTAATATTTGCTTTTCCATTAGAAATACATAATGGAAATTCATTTGGTTTATCTGTTAATTATACATATATAGTATTTATAATTTTATATTTTTCATTAATTGTTATGTTGGCACTTGATATAAAAAATATTTTCAATGAAAAATATATACCAATAGTATTATTAATATTTGAAGGAATTATGCTAACAACAATACTTGTATATCATCCTGAAATTAATTATGTTATTAATCCTTCTATAGTATTAACATGTCTAGTAATGTACTTCACAATAGAGAACCCTGACGTAAAAATGATTAATCAATTAGAAATAGCTAAAGATACAGCAGAAAAGGCTAATGAAGCTAAAACAGATTTCTTAGCTAATATGTCACATGAGATTAGAACTCCATTAAATGCTATTGTAGGATTTAGTGATTGTATTGGTACAGCAACAACTCTAGAAGAGGCTCAAGAAAATGCACATGATATAGTAAGTGCTTCTCAAACATTACTAGAAATAGTTAATGGTATTTTAGATATTTCTAAGATTGAAGCAGGTAAGATAGAAATAATAGATGCTCCATATAATGCTAGAGAAGTATATGAAGAATTAGCTAAACTAATAACTCCTAGAATGAAGGAGAAAAAGTTAGACTTTACTTATAAAATAGCTGATAATTTACCTGAAACATTAATAGGAGATAGTGCTAACTTAAGAAAGATAGTTACAAACTTCTTAAGTAATGCTTGTAAATATACTCCAGCAGGTTTTGTTAGATATGAAGTTAATTGTACTATTAACGGAGATATAGCAACTTTAAATATAAGTGTAGAAGATTCTGGACAAGGTGTTAAGAAAGAAAACATGGATAAGTTATTTACTAAATTCCAAAGATTAGAATCTGATAAAAATGCTGCTATTGAAGGTACAGGTTTAGGATTAAATATAACTAAACAATTAGCTGAAATGATGGGTGGAAAAATTAGTGTAGAAAGTGAATATGGAAAAGGATCTAAATTCTCTATAGAAATAGATCAAAAGATAGAAAAAGCAGATCCAGCTCAAGCTACACAAAAATCATTAGATACATTAGATTTATCTGGTATTAAGATATTAATGGTAGATGATAATGAACTTAATATAAAAGTTGGATTAAAGATATTTAAACTATTCAATGCAGACTGTATGACAACTGCTAAAGATGGATATGAATGTATAGATAGAATTAAAAATAATGAAAAATATGACATTATCTTATTAGATGATCAAATGCCTGGATTAAAAGGTGGAGATACATTACAAGAGTTAAAGAAAATAGAAGGATTTAATACTCCAGTAGTATGTTTAACAGCTAATGCCTTAACAGGTATGAGAGAAAGATACATATCTCAAGGATTTAATGATTATCTAGCTAAACCTCTTGAAAAAGATCAAATAATAAAAGTATTAGGTACAATTATTCAAGAATACAATATTAAACCTTCAACTGATACTGTAGCAGTTGAAGCTCCTAAAGAAGAAGTAAAAGAAGCTCCTGTAGTAAATCAAATGCCTGAAGAAGTAAAACCTACTGAAGTAGTTGAAGAACAAAAAGAAGTTCCTGTTGTAAATGAGATGCCAGAGGAAGTAACTCCTGAAACATCTCAAACAACAGAAACAATAGAAGAACCACCAACATTAGATAAGAAACAATATCTAATAAATAATGGTGTAGATATGGATAAAGCTCTTGAACTTCTAGGAGATATGGAAATGTATGATGAAACAGTAAATGATTTCCTAGCAGAAGTAGAAGAAAAATTCCAAAAAATAGAAAATTATAGACTACAAGAAAATATGCCTGACTATGCAGTAGAAGTACACTCACTAAAGAGTGATGCTAGATACCTAGGATTCAATAAACTAGGAGATATTGCATATGATCATGAATTAGCAAGTAAAGATAATAAAGTAGATTATGTAAAAGAACATTTTACAGAATTATCAGAAGCTTATGAAGAATGTCTAAACATACTAAAAACATATAAAAGTATGAATTAGCCATTTAATAGATAAATAGCTAAAGAAAGAATTGTAGCAAAAACATTAAAAAGTACATATAGTCTTAATACTAGTGTGCTTTTTTTATTTAATTGTAATGATTCTTGATATAAGAATACACTAGATACAAAAGTGCCTACACAAGATACAAAACCTAAAAAAGAACTTTTTAATATGAAAAATACAATTACAAAACTTTGATTAAATAAATAATTTATTAATAAAGATAATCTATATGATTTAGGTATATTATTAAACTTATAATTTGAAAAAATACTGTACATACTATACCCTAGGAGTATATAATTAATAGTCCAAGCAATTGAATAGAATCCATTACTTGGAGCAAAACTAGGTAGTATTAATTTACTATAATAACTATAATCAATAGGTAGTAATAGAGTAACAAACC
This sequence comes from Bacilli bacterium, assembly GCA_017519965.1. Next base: position 7,496 of record JAFWRK010000006.1, on the reverse strand, counting down.
AAATAGATGTACATAAAATAAAAATTAATAATTTTTTAAACAAATATATCACCTCTTTTTTTATTTTATGATTTATAATATAATAATATTAGTAATTCGAGGAGGAATTTATGGAACCAGAAGTAATGCTTGACGATAAGAATCTTTTAGCAATGAAATTACTTCATTATTTTATAACTGAAAAGAATTATAATCCTATAATTCTACAAGGAGTAGAAAATGAAATATGGTTAGAAAACTTACAAGAAGATTGTAAAGTAATACGTATAGTATCTAATTATATTCACAATAATGAGCAATTTGATTTCGATACATTTAAAACTAAAAAGATTCTATCTAAAATAAAAAGAAAAACACTATCATTTAATATAAATGTTTTGAGTATATTTTTAGATTTAGGAGAAAATGTAAAATTAGATGACATTAGTAATCCTAATCTTATGTATGTGAATGTTACTAATGAAAAAGATATTAAAACAAGTGACTTATTAAAAAGAGTTTTTCCAGATTTAGATAAGAAAATAACTTATGAAGAAAAAGGAGAGGCTCTATTTATGAAGATTACTAAGGATATAAATAAACATAATCAAGAAGATGCTAAAAAAGTAGAAAAGACTTTTAAAATGAAGTTTCCAATGATTACTTATATTTTAATTTCAATAAACTTATTTTTCTTCTTCATACCATACATTTTTGGTCAATTAAGTAATGTAAACGGAATTATGGCTATGTATGGACCTTATATAAGAAATGGACAAGTATATAGATTATTTACAAGTATGTTTGCACATGCATCTATTACACATGTCTTACTTAATTGTTATTCACTATATGTAGTTGGAAGTCAAATGGAGAGTTTCTTAGGAAAAATAAAATTCTTATTTATATATATTCTAAGTGGACTAGCAGGAGCACTATTATCAATGACTTTTGCTGGTAACACAGCTTCTGTAGGTGCTTCTGGAGCAATTTTTGGTATCTTAGGATCTATGCTATATTTTGGATATCATTATAGAGTATATTTAGGAAATGTAGTTAAAAGTCAAATAATTCCTTTAATAGTATTAAACTTAGGAATAGGTTTTATAGTTCCTGGAATTGATAATGCCTGCCATATAGGTGGATTAATCGGAGGAGTATTATCAACAATGGCTTTAGGTATTGATAATAAGAGTACAACATTTGAAAAAGTAAATGGTTGGATAATAACAGCTATCTACATAATATTCGTTGGATATATGGCATTTATTTATACAGCATAACCTTAAAAGGTTGTAATTAAATTATTTATTTGATAAAATTAAAATATAATTGTGAGGTGTATAAGATGGCACAAGAGAATACAACATTATTTAATTTTGAAGAGATGGATGCAGCTGAAACTAGAAAAACTCTAGATGAAGTCTATAGTGCATTAGAAGAAAGAGGATATAATCCTGTTAATCAAATTGTTGGATACTTGATAAGTGGAGACCCAGGATACATTTCTAGTTATAAGAATGCAAGAAGTAAAATACAAGAAGTAGATCGTGCAAAAGTTGTGGAAATATTACTACAAGAATTTAGGAAAAATAAATAATGAGATATTTAGGATTAGATTTAGGTAGTAGAACACTAGGAATATCAAAAAGTGATTCTAGTGGACTAATCGCATCAAGTTATAAAGTAATAAGACACAATGAAGAGTATGATAAATTATTAAATGAAGTAAAAGAAATAGTAGATGAATTAGAAATAGAAGCTATTGTACTAGGATATCCTAAAAATATGAATAATACTGTTGGGCCTAAAGGACAACTAAGTATTGAATTCAAAGAGAAACTAGAGAAATTAGTTAATATACCTGTTTATCTTCAGGATGAAAGATTAACAACAAAATCAGCAACAGATATGTTAATAAGTGGCAATGTTTCAAGAAAAGATAGGAAAAAAGTAGTAGATGCAGTAGCGGCTACAATAATTTTGCAAACATATTTAGATCAGAAAGGAAGATAATATGAAAAAAAATGCATTTACAATGTTAGATGAAAATGGAAATGAAGTAGTATATGATGTATTATTTACATTCGAAAGTGAAGAAACAAATAAAAACTATATAGTTTATACTGATAATAAAGTGGATGAAGTTACTGGAAATATCGAAGTATATGCTTCTATATATGATCCAAATGATCCTAAGAGTAAATTAGAAGCAATAGAAACAGAAAAAGAATGGAAAGTTATTGAAACTATATTAGAAACATTACAAGAAGAAGTAAAAAACAAAAAGAATAAAGAAAATAATGAGCAATAGCTCTTATTTTTTATGGAGGTACTAAGTGGCAGTAAAAAGAAAACCTAAACCATTATTCTTCGTAGTATTAGTAGGTTTCTTAGGTATTATTTTATTAACAATAGGAGGAGTATTTATATATTTTTCTACTCCTGTCGATAAAAATGATGAAAATGTAATAGAAGTAGTTATTCCACAAGGAACAACAACTAAAAAAATAGGAAGTATTCTAAAAGAAAAAGATTTAATTAAAAGTGAATTATATTTTTCTTTATATACAAGATTTTTTAATCATAATTCACTAAAGGCTTCTACTTATAAATTAACAAAGAGTATGTCTTTAGCTGATATAGTAACTTCTTTAGAAAAAGGTAGTACCTATGATCCAGATGCCTTAGTACTAACTTTTAAAGAAGGCAAAAGAATCACTGATTATGTAAAACTAATTGCCAATAATACTTCTTATTCAGAAGATGAAATAATAGAGATTATTAATGATAAAACATATTTAAATGAGTTAATAAATGATTATTGGTTTTTAACATCAGATATTTTAAATAAAGATATATATTATCCATTAGAAGGATATCTAGCACCTGATACATACTTTTTTAATAAAGATGTGGATGTAAAAAAGATAATAGAAACACTATTAGATGAAGAAGAAAAAAATTTAAATAACTATAAAAGTATTTTAGAAAATAGTTCTGTTCATAACTACCTTACTATGGCGTCTATGGCAGAACTAGAAGGTAAAAAACTAGAAGATAGAAAGAATATAGTAGGGGTATTTAATAATAGAATTAAAACTGGTATATCACTAGGTAGTGATGTAACTACATATTATGCATTACAACTACCAATGACAGAAAAATTGACATTAGAACAATATAATACAATTAATCCTTATAATACTAGACCAACTAGTAAAGCAGGATTACCAGTAGGACCAATCTGTAATCCATCAAAAGAAAGCATAGAAGCAGCAGTAAACCCAATTAATAATGATTATTACTACTTTGTAGCAGACAAGCATGGAACAGTATATTTTTCTAAGACAGCACAAGAACAAAACAAAGTAATATCAGAATTAAAAAGCAAGGGTGAATGGGAATGACAATAAACAATGATTTAGTTAAGTCGATGAAGATTTATGCAGAAGAAAATAATGTACCTATCATGAGTGATGAAGGTATATCATATTTAACAGCATTTTGTATGAAAAATCATATAAAAAATATATTAGAAATAGGAACAGCTATAGGATATTCTTCTATATTAATGGCATATACAGATGATAAAGTAAATGTAACAACAATAGAGCGAGATGAGAAGAGATATTTAGAAGCTATTAAAAATGTAAAAAGAGCCAAATTAGAAGATAGAATAGAATTAATATATAATGATGCTTTAGATGTAAAAATAGAAGGCGAATTTGATCTAATATTTATAGATGCAGCTAAGGCTCAAAATATTAAGTTTTTTGAAAAATATAAAAAGAACTTATCTAAAAATGGAGTTATTATTACAGATAATATGAAATTCCACGGATTAATAGATAAGAAAGAAGAAGAAATAGAAAGTAGAAATTTAAGACAACTTGTAAGAAAAATAAAGGATTATAAAAAGTATTTAGATAATAATAAAGACTTTGAAACTATATATAAAAATATAGGAGATGGCTTAGCAATTAGTATTAGAAAAAGAGGTTAGATAACTAATTTCTTTTTTTATCTTAAAAAAACTTGAAAGATATTAAAATATAAAGTAAATTATATCTATAGAAATGGCAGGTAGTATATGAAATACATAGATATATTAAGTTGTAATAGTAATTTAGGAAGTTGTTGTAATGATGGAATAATAGTAAATATTATAGATGTAGTAAGAAAAATATTCTTTCTTTTTCAAATTATAGTACCAATTATTCTTTTAATAACACTTTCATATCAATTAATTAAATTAATAATTAATCCAGATGAAAAGAATGGTATGAGAAAATTCTTTAATAGATTTAAAGCAGCTATTATTATTTTCTTTATACCTATGTTTATAAATATAGTAATGAATTTATTACCAGATAATGAGTCATTTAATTTATCAGCATGTTGGAAAGAAGCACAGTATTTAAATGAAATACAGCAATCACAAACAACAAAATATATAGATAAATATGATGGAAAAAGAACATTAATAATAAAAAAAGAAGAAACTAAAAATAATTCAGGAACTATTACTCCAGGTAATGGTAGCGCAACAGGACAAAGTATAGTAAACTATGCAGCATCATTTGTAGGACAAAGATATGTATATGGTGGTAGTTGGAATGGAGAAGTACCATATTCAGGAACAGATTGCAGTGGATTTGTACAAGGAGTATATAAACATTTTGGAATAAGATTAAGTAGAACTACATCATCAATGTGGGCAGCTAGAAGTACCTATACATTAGTAAGCCCTAACGATATAAGAGCAGGAGACTTAATAATGTATAGTGGACATGTAGGAATTCTTACTGGAAATGGAAATGAATTAATACATGCTGCTAATTCAAGAAGAGGAGTAGTAAGAGATAGAAATTATAAAACTGCTGGAGGAAGTAGTAATACTATATATGGAATAATGAGAATAAATGGAGTTAACTAGGAGGTACTATGATAATAAATACTGATACTAAGAAAAAACATCTAGAAGAAAAAGAAATAATTAAAAAATCTAATAACAAACCAATTATTTTACTAGTAGTATCTATATTATTAATAATATTCATTATTTTCTATGTAATAGTAAAATCATATTATAGTAACTATAATTATTTAAAAGAAGATAAAAAAGAATATTTAGTATATACTAGATATAATCAAAATAATATAGAGGTTCCATATATAAATGTAAAATCAAATAATATCCAAACAATTAATAATGAGATAGTTAATTATTGTAATAAATATTCACATATAGAAAATATACAAATATCTTATGAATATGATATTAGTGGTAAGTTTTTATCATTAATCATAAATATATTAAATGAAGATGCTGAATATGGACCAGTAGTAAAATTTAAAGCATTTAATATAGACTTAAAAAACAAAAGAATTATACAAGATGAAGAACTATTCGATATGTTTAAAACATCAGAAGATAAAGTATCTGAAAAAATAAAAGAACAATTTGAATATTACTATAATGATGAAGTAAAAGAAGGCTATATTGAAAAAGAAGAATGTAATTATGAATGTTTCTTAAAATATAGAGATATAAGTAATTATTTAGAAGACATAGAATACGCAATTAAAGGTGGTAAACTAGTAGCATTTAAACCATTTAAATTTAAATCAATATATGGAGAAGAAGAATACTTTAATGATTCACACTTTGAATTTGTAATAACAGAGTAGACTATTATTAGTTTACTTTTCTTTTTTTAATAAATGAATTATAATATGGAAGAAAGAGGTGTACTATGAAAATATTAATAGAACCAATAACTAAAAAAGAAATGTATGAAAATGTTGATGGATTAATATTATCACTTAAAGATTTTTCAGTACAAAGTATTAATTACTATACTTTAGAAGAAATAAAAAAGATAAAAGAAGATAATAATAACTTAGAAATCTTTATTAGTATGAATAAGAACTTTATGAATGAGGATATTAAACCATTAGAGAGTATACTAATTGAAATAGATAAGTTAGATATAGCTGGAATCTTTTTTTATGACTTAGCAGTTTTAAAAATACATAATGATCTAAAATTAAAAACAGATCTAGTATGGGCATCAACTCATATGGTAAATAACTCTAAAACTTGTGATTATTACTATAGTAAAAATGTAAAATATGCATTACTTGGAAAAGAAATAACTTTAGAAGAAATGAAAGAAATAATTAGAGATTCTAAAATTACTTCAATAGTAGAAGTAATAGGATTACCTAGTGTAGCCTTTTCTAAAAGAAAACTAATATCTAATTTTTATAGTGATTTAGGTAAAGAAAGTAAAGGCAGTATTACAGTAAAAGAAAAAGTAACAGGAGATAATTATATTCTTAATGAAGATAATAATGGAACAGGTTTTTTCTTAGATAAACTAGTAAATGGTACAGTAGTAATAAAAGATTTATATGAAAGTAATTGTCCATACATAGTATTAAGAGAATATGGAATAGATAAAGATACATTCTATGAATTAGTAAAAGATACAAAAGACTATATTAATAATAAATGTGTAAATAATGAATATATTGAAAAGTATAAAAAACTAGGAGACTTTACAAGTTTCTTCTATAAAAAAACTATTTATAAGGTGAAGAAAAATGGATAAGAGAATTGAATTATTAGCTCCAGCAGGAGATATAGAAAGATTAAAAGTAAATCTATTATATGGTGCAGATGCTGTATATATTGGAGGACAACAATATAGTTTACGAGCTAATGCAACAAACTTTTCAATAGAAGAAATAAAAGAGTCATGCGACTTTGCACATAAATTAAATAAAAGAGTATATTTAACATTAAATATAGTATTCCATAATGAAGATATGGATGGAGTAGATGAATATATAAAACAAGTTGTAGATGCAGGAATAGATGCATTTATAGTTAGTGATCCATTCATAATTTCTCATATTAAAGATAAATATCCTAGAGTTGAAGCTCATTTATCTACTCAAAATGGAGCTTGTAATTATAAAGCTGTAGAATATTTTAAAGAAGAAGGTATCAATAGAGTAGTACTTGCAAGAGAATTAAACAAAGAACAAATCAAAGAAATAATAGATAAAACAGGAGTAGATATAGAAGTATTTATTCATGGCGCTATGTGTACATGTTTTAGTGGAAGATGTGCTTTATCTAACTATGTAACAAATAGAGATGCTAATAGAGGTGGATGTGCTCAAGTATGTAGATTTGCCTTTGAATCAGATGAATCAAAAGACTTTACAATGGCAACTAAAGATTTGAATATGGCAAGACATATTAAAGACTTAATGGATATAGGAGTAAGAAGCTTAAAAGTTGAAGGAAGAATGAGGTCTTTATACTATTTAGCAACAGTAATAGGTACATATAGAGAAATAATAGATAGATTATATGATAATTCATTAACAGAAGATAGAATGAAAGTATTAGAATATAGACTAAGTAGAGTAGCAAATAGAGAAGTATCTACACATTACTTTACTCATGAAGCTGATTTTTCAGATCAATACTATACAGG
>JAFWRK010000024.1 GCA_017519965.1 Bacilli bacterium | reverse complement strand
CTATTGTTCAAAGAGTTATTTAATTGTTTCTATTTTTTTAACTATACTAATTTGTATTATTATTAATAAATTATCTAAGATTTTAAATATTATTTTTAAAGAAATAATATTGATAATTATATTTTTTGGTATAATCTTATTATTTATTTATTTTAATAATAGTAAAGTACTAAATCCTAATGAACAAGATAGAATTGATAATTCTATATCTATTGGATTTGTTGGTGACTTATTACTATTAGAAGATCAATTAAAACTATCTAATAATAATTTTGATTATATGTTTGATAATATGAAGGAATACTTTAATAATACTGATTATACTATTGGAGTATTAGAAGGACCTGTTGATGATGATAATGATTATTCAGTGGGTAATTTTGATGATGGTAAAGAATTAAAATTAAATTATCCTACTAATTTTATTAGGAGTATTAAAGATTCTGGAATTGACTTAGTATCTATTTCTAATAATCATATATTTGATAGAGGAATTGATTCTTATAATAAAACATTATCTAATTTAAAATCTATTGGTTTAGATTATGTAGGTAAAAAGAATAGTTATCAGATAATAGATGTTCAAGGTGTAAGAATAGGATTTTTATCTTATACTTATGGTGTTAATAATACAGATGATAATGATTATGATAATTATATTAACTTTTTAGTTGATCCTAATTCAGAAGAATTTATTAATTGTAGAAGAAAAATACATAAAGACTTCTTTAATTTAAAAGTATATGGTGTTGATATGATTGTTGTATTACCTCATTATGGAACTCAATTTAGTAGTAAAATTGATTCTTATCAAAAACTATGGAATGATTATTTCATTGAAGAAGGAGCTAATATTATATTAGGAGATCATACTCATGTATTAGGCCCTATACAATATAAAGATAATTCTATAATAGTTTCTTCTCCAGGTAATTATGTTAATTCTTATATTGGTAATAATAGTGATATATCTGCATATATAAAAGTATACTTTAATAAAGATGCTAAGAAAATAGTTGGTTCTTCACTTACTCCTATAGTATCTACTAAAGATAAAGAAGGTAAGTATTATCCTGAAGTATTAAATAAATCTATGGATAAATCTACTAAAAAAAGAGTATTAGATACTATTGGTAGTACTATTTATAGGGATAAGATTAAAAGAGTAACTGATACATATTATTATTTACCTAGTAAAGGTGTTAAATATAAGAACAAATATAGTTTAGTATTAAATGATAAAGATAAAGAATCATATATTTATAAAAGTATTTCTTCTCATAATAAAATATGTTTTATAGGAGATAGTATTACTGAAGGAGCTATTAATAATAATCATCCATGGTATGAACCTTTAATTAGTTTTTTTGATAAAGAAGTAGTTAATATTTCTAAAAGTAGTTATACTTCTTCAGATATTATAGATAATTTTTCTAAAGATATAGAAGAATCTGATTGTGATTTAACTATTATTAATATTGGTACTAATGACATTAGATATAATGCTTTAAGTCCTAAAAAATATATTAAGAATGTTAAGAAAATTATTTCTTTAACTGATAATGATGTAGTAGTTTTAGCTCCTTGGGAAACCACTAGTAAAGATTATAATATTGATAAAAATGATAAAGTTAAAAGAGGTTTATATAATAAGTATAAAGATGAATTAAAGAAATTAGATAATGCTTATTATATTGATCCTAATACTTATATTAATAAGTTAATTAGATGTAATGGAGAAGACTATTTCTTATTAGATGGTGTTCATCCTAATGAAGATATTGGTATTAAGTTATATTCTTTTGCTACAATGAGGAGTTAATATGGATAAGAATACTCTAAGAGAAGAATATATTAATATTAGAAATAGTATTACTAATAAAGATATTAAATCAGTTATTATTTATAACAAATTAATAAGTGATAAAGATTATATTAATTCTAAAAGAATAGCTTTATATAATAGTTTAGATTCTGAAGTTAGTACTAAAAAACTAATAGATTATTCTTTAGATAAAGGTAAAACTGTATTATTACCTGTAGTAGATAATGATAATATGGAGTTTTATATTATTAATAGAAATACTAAATATAATAGAAGTACTTTTGGAATATTAGAACCTATTAGTAAGGATAATTTAAATAAAGCTTTAATTGATTTAATTATTGTACCGGGGATATGTTTTGATTTAAATAAAAATAGAATTGGTTTTGGTAAAGGTTATTATGATAAATATTTATCTAATACTAGTATTAAAACTATTGGTATATGTTTTGATGAACAAATTACTAATCAAGATATAGATTGTAATAAATATGATGTTAAAGTTAAAAGATTAATAAGTGATAAGAGAAGTTTGTGATATAATTTATATTAGAATGGAGATAGATTATGAATATTAAGACCTATTTTGAATTATCTAAAATGACTAAAGATGAAATTTTTAAATTATATAATACAAAAGAATCAGGTCTTTCTAGTTCTACTTGTACTAAAAGACTTCAAGAATATGGTAAGAATATACCTAGTAATACTAAAGAGAAAAGTGCTTTATATTTTATAATTCAAAGTTTTAAAGATAAGTTTATTCTAATATTATTTGTTTTAGCTATTGTTAATTATTTTACTGGAGACTCTATAGGATCTTTTATAATAATTGGAATATCTATTATTAGTGCATTGATTAGATTTGTACAAGATTATTCTACTTATAGATTTAATTTAAGATTAAAAGAAAAGATTAAATTATTTACTGATGTTATTAGAGGAGATAAACAAATTGAAGTTAGACAAGAAAATGTTGTTTTAGGAGATATTATAACTCTTAGTGCAGGTAGTGTTGTACCAGCTGATTTATATTTATTTGATTCTAAAGACTTATTTATTAATCAGTCTTCTTTTACTGGTGAAAGTATAGCAGTTGAAAAGACAAGTAAGATTAATAAGAATACTGAAGATGTTTTGAATATGAATAATATCTGTTTAATGGGATGTAATGTTATTAGTGGTAGTGGATTAGGAGTAGTTATTAAAACTGGTATGGATACTTTTATTGGTGAGATGAGTAAGACTAAATCTACTAATAATAATGTAGTACTTACTCCTTTTGATGAAGGTATGAATAAGATTACATCATTATTAATTAAATATATGGTAGCTATATCTATATTAGTTTTTATTATTTATGGTTTTATTAGAAAAGATTTGAAAGAAGCTTTACTTTTTTCTTTATCTATTGCCGTTGGTATAACTCCTAGTATGTTACCTATGATAGTTAATGTTAATTTAACTAAAGGAAGTAAATCTTTAGCAAAAAAGAAAACTTTAGTTAAGAATATTTCTTCTATACAAAATTTAGGTTCTATGGATGTTTTATGTACTGATAAAACTGGTACTTTAACTGAAAACAAGATTATATTACAAAAATATATTAATCTTAGTGGAGAAGAAGATGATTATATTTTAAAATGTGCTTATTTAAATAGTTCTTTAAGTACTAGTTATAAAAATACTATAGATAAAGCAGTTATTGCTTATGGTAAATCTAAAAAGATAGATATAAGTGATTATAAAAAAATAGATGAGATACCTTTTGATTATTCTAGAAAAAGAATGTCCATTGTTTTAGAAAATGATAATAAGTATCGAGTTATAACTAAAGGAGCTTTAGAAGAAATATTAAAAGTATGTGATATGGCTCTTATAGATAATAATGAAATAAATATTAATGATAAAATTATTAAAGATGCGAAAAAATTAGAAAGTGAACTTGCTAGTAAGGGAATGCAGGTAATTGCTCTTGCTATAAAACCTGAATATGAAGGTATTGATAAATTTGATATTTCCGATGAAAATAATTTAACTTTAATTGGTTTAATTGCTTTTTTAGATCCTCCTAAAAAAGATGCTAAGCAAACTATATTAGGATTAGAAAAGCTAGGTATAACAACAAAAATACTTACTGGTGATAATAGTTTTGCTACTAGTACTATTTGTTCTTTAGTAGGATTAGATGATAAAATAATAACTGGTAGTGAAATTGAAAAATTAAGTGATTCTGAATTAAAGAAAATAGTTGAAGAATATAATGTTTATGCAAGGTTAAATCCTCTTCAAAAACAAAGAATAGTAGAAGTTTTAAAGACTAATGGTCATTGTGTGGGATTTTTAGGTGATGGAGTAAATGATGCACCAGCTTTAAAAGAATCAGATGTTGGCATTAGTGTTGATACTGGTACTGATATTGCTAAAGAGTCTAGTGATATGATTATTCTAGAACAAAATTTAACTGTTATTCATGATGGAGTAATAGAAGGAAGAACTGTTTATGGAAATATAGTTAAGTATATGAAATTAGCATTAAGTCAGGATTTTGGTGATGTATTTAGTATAATGATTTCTTCTATTTGTTTACCATTTTTACCTTTACTTCCTATACAAATGTTGATACAAGATTTTATTGTAGAAATATCTCAAATTGGTATACCTTACGATAATGTTGATTCTGAATTTATATTACAACCAAAAAAGTGGGATACTAAAGATTTAAGTAAATTTATGAAAATATTTGGTATAATCTCTTCTATAACAGATGTTTGTGCCTTTATAATTTTTTGGTTTATTTTTAAATATAATAGTGTTGATAAACAAAGCTTTTTTCAAACTGCATGGTTTGTAGAATGTATTATTTCTGAAACTTTAATTATATTCTATTTAAGAACTAATAAGTTAAATTTATTAAAATCAAATCCTAGTAAGATTTTGATTGGATTAACATTATTAACTATTGGAGCTACCATTATAATTCCTATTTTATTAAGTAATATCCAAGGATTTAATTTTGTTGTTTTACCTATGAATTATTATATATATGTAATAGCATTAGCACTTATATATATGATTATAGTAAGGATAGTAAAGAGTATATATATTAAGAAATATAACTCATGGTTATAAAGAAGTAGAGGTGATTACATGTATAATATTGAACCTGATGATTTACCTGGAGCTAGAAGACAATTTCATATGGAAGGATGTAAAGATTATATAAGATCTAATAAGATAGTTTCCTTTACATATTCTTGTGATAGTTTTAATCTTCATTGTGAAAGAGTTAATAAGAATATTAGAATTGTTTGTAATGGTGGAGATCTAAGAAAAAGAGATGGTTCTGCCTTTAAATTAGATTTTGAAATTTCTGATGATCAAGTATTAGCTGATTTAAATAATATAATTATTAATAATAAATTATTTAAAGATAATGGTTATTACTTAGAAGTTAATGGCTTACCTAGTGGTTTAGGTGATTATTTGTATGTAATATTTGATTCAGGTGAAAAACTATATAAGTATTGTAATGAGTTTTGTACTGTAGATGAGAAAAGTCAAAAAAAAATATATGATTATTTTCATAAAATAGCAGTTGATTATGGCTATGATTTTACTTCTATGGGATCTAATGTTACTCTTTATGATGATGCTACTGTAGAATTTTTACAAGGTACATGGAAAGGTACACATTTTGGAGATTCTATTAAAGTGGTATTTCTTGATAATAGAGTTAAAATATACGTTAATAGAAAATTAACTGATGATGTTAACTATATTATAGTTAGAGGAGTAATTAAGCCTAACTTAGTGTATGATGAGGTGTTTGAAGCAAGAGATGAGAACGATTATATTAATTTTTCTGGAGTTTCTAGTATGAAGAAGAATAATGATATTTTATTAACAGCTTATTTTACTGAAGGTGCATATTCTACATGTGATTTATTAAAACAAAATGAAGAGAAATAATGATATAATATTTCTAGGAGGTCTTTATGTATAAAAATGGTAGTATTTTAATTGGAAAAAGTAATGATAAGGAGTTATCTATTTTATTAGATAAAGCTAATAGACATGGATTAATTACTGGTGCTAGTGGAAGTGGTAAGACAATTACTCTAAAAGTAATGGCTGAATCTTTTTCTGATGCTGGTGTTCCTGTTTTTTTAGCAGATGTTAAGGGTGACTTAGGCGGTACATGTGTTACTGGCGAGTCAAACGAAAATTTAGAGAATAGATTAAATAATTTAAAAATTAATGACTTTGAATATAAGAGTTATCCAGTAAGATTTTGGGATATTTTTGGACAATATGGTCATCCAATTCGTACTTCAATTGATTCAGTAGGTCCTGATATATTATCTATGATGTTAGGATTATCTGAAGCTCAAGAGGGAGTATTAGCAATTGTTTTTAAGATTGCAGAAGAAAATAATTGGAAATTAGATGATATTAAAGATTTAAGATTATTACTTCAATATGTTGGCGATAATAAGAATGATTTTATTACTAAATATGGTAATATTACTACACAGACAGTAGGAGTAATTCAAAGATGTTTATTAACTTTAGAAAATCAAGGAGCAGATAAGTTCTTTGGACAACCAGAATTAGATATTCATGACTTTTTAGGGGTAGAATCTGATGGTAGAGGAATTATTAATATTCTTCATGCTGTTGAATTATTTAAGTCACCCGATTTATATGCTTCTTTCTTATTATGGTTACTAACTAACTTATTTAATAAAATGCCTGAAGTTGGTGATTTAGATAAACCTAAAATGGTATTCTTCTTTGATGAAGCTCATTTGTTATTTAATGGAATGCCTGATTATAGATTAAAACAAATTGTACAAGTAGTAAAACTTATTAGATCTCGTGGAATTGGATTATATTTTATCTCTCAATCTCCTACAGATATTCCTAATGATGTTATTGCTCAATTAGGTAATAGAGTTCAACATACATTAAGAGCTTATACTCCTAGTGAACAAAAAACTGTTAGAGTAGCAGCAGATGCTTTTAGAGAGAATCCTTCATTTAATACTTTTGATGCAATTCTAACTTTGGGTACTGGTGAAGCTTTAGTTTCTTTCCAAAATGAGAAAGGTGAACCAGAAATAGTTGAGAAAGCAATTATTCTACCTCCACAAAGTAAAATGGGAGTAGTAGATGATATAACTAGAAATAAAGTGATTAACTCATCTATGATTGTAGGTAAGTATGAAGAAGCACAAGAAAGGGATTCTGCTTATGAAGAATTAGATAAGTTAATTAAAGAAAAACTAGCTGCTGAAGAAGAGGCACGTAAAAAGTTAGAAGAAGAGAAAGAAGCTGAAAAAGCAGCTAAGCAAGCTGAAAAGGATAAAAAAGAAGCTGAACGAATAGCTAAAGAGAAAAAACGTGAAGCAGAAAAGGCTAAAAAGAACGATCCTGTAAATAAATTAAAAACTAAGGCTACTAATAAAGTAGTAAATAAAGTTTTAGATAAAGCAATAAATAAAGGATTGAATGCTATTTTCAAAAATGTTTTTAAATAAAAGTAGTTTTTAACTACTTTTTTTTAGCTTTTTATGATAGACTTAATAATAGAGGGTGTGTGAGAAGATGGACAAAGTAGGTTTATTTTTAAATATTGCATGTATGGGCTTTTTAATATTCTTATTAATTATTTATTTTTCTAAAAAGAATATGAATAATATGGATAATAAAGTTTATAGATATATATTAATATCTGATTTTTTTATGATTTTATTTGAACTTCTATTTATATTAGTTTGTTATTTCTTTAAAGAGAATCTTTTTTTAATAGGTCTTATGAAAAGAATATCATGGGCTTTCCTATTATTAATATTTATATTTTTAGCTGTATATGCAATTATTATAGCTACTGAAAAGAATGAAAAGTTTGTAGATTTTGGTAAAAAGAATAAAAATACCATTATTGCTATTATTTGTTGTTTTATATTAATTGTTTTTGTTCTTCAATTAGTATTACCTTTAGATTTTTATTTCCGTGATGGAGGATATGTTTCATATTTAGATGGTATTGGTTCTAATGGTTTAACTTTAGGATTAGTAGGTTTACTTTTATTAATTGCTCTTCCTATTATTTTTAAAAACTGGAAAATTGTTGATAAGAAAAGATTTTCTCCAATTATTATAACTTCTATTTTAGAAGTAATAACTTTGATTGTTAACTCAATTGATTTATCTTTATGTCTTGCATCTTTTTCATTAACAATGACTTGCTATCTTATGTATTTTACTATTGAGAATCCAGATATTAAAATGATTGCTAGACTAGAGCTTGCTAAGAATCAAGCTGAAAAATCTAATAAAGCTAAGAGTGATTTCTTATCTTCTATGTCACATGAGATTAGAACTCCATTGAATGCTATTGTAGGATTATCTCAAATGATTTCTGAAGGTGATAATATAGAAGCAATGAGAAATGATTCTAAGGATATTTTACTAGCTTCTCAAAATTTATTAGAGATAGTTAATGGTGTTTTAGATATGAACAAATTAGAGTCTCACGAAATGGAGATAGTAGAAGAAAATTATGATATTTATTCTATATTTGATGAAGTTTTAAAATTAACTAATGTAAGAATAGGTGAAAAGGATTTAGAGGTTAGAACTCATTTTTCTGAAAATATTCCTCATGAATTATATGGAGATAAAGAAAAGATAAAACAAATTCTTTTGAATTTATTATCTAATGCTGTTAAATATACTGATAAAGGTATTGTAGATTTTATAGTAGATTCTACTATTAATAAAGATGTTTGTAGATTAAAAATAACTGTTAAAGATACTGGTAGAGGAATGACTGAAGAATTCCAAAGCAATTTATTTAATAAATTTACTAGACTTGAAAGTGATAAAGATTCTGATATAGCTGGAACTGGTTTAGGTTTAGCTATTACTAAATCTTTAGTTGAATTATTTGATGGTACTATTGATGTTCAATCAGAATTAGGTATTGGTTCTACTTTTACAGTTGAATTAAATCAAAAAGTATTAAGGCTTTATGCTTCTAATAATAGAGAAGAACCTAAACCTATAGAAGAAGTAGTTGAAGAACCTATTAGAGAAGAGAAAGTTGAAGAGAAAGTTGCTTCTACAGAAGAAACAAAAGTTGAGAATACAATAATTGATTCTAATAAAGAAGAAGTACATGAAATCAAAGATGATCTTTCTAATACTCAAGATTTAGGCAATAAAGTTGTTGAATCAATTATTTCTGATGTTAATGTTATTGATAATCAAAATACATTAGTAAATAAAGTATTAAATAATGATGAAGATAAAGGTAATGTTTTACTAGTAGTTGATGATAATAATGTTAACTTAAAAGTTGCTTCTCGTATGTTAAAGGAATTTAATTTTGAAATTGAGACTGCACATAGTGGTTTTGAATGTTTAGAAAAAGTTAAAGATAATAAAAAATATAATCTTATATTTATGGATATTATGATGCCTGAGATGAATGGAGTAGAAACTATGCAAAAGTTAAAATCTATGGATGGCTGGAATACTCCTATAATTGCTTTAACTGCTGATTCTATGGACGGTTCACGTGAAAAGTATCTAGCAGCTGGTTTTGATGAATATGTTTCTAAACCTATAATTAAACAGATATTACAAGAAACTTTAAATAAATATGTTGATGTTGATGATATAAGTTTTGTTGATAATAATACTAAATAAAAATCAAATTAATATAATTTGATTTTTTTTGTTAACAAATTTTTCTTTTAATGATAAAATTATTTTGTATAATATATAATAAGGTGGTTGTCTATGGATTTTGTTAGTTTAACTTTAAATTTAGTATGTATGGGCTTTTTGATTTTTTTAATTATTTTATATGCTTCTAAAAAGAAAATGCAAAATATGGATAATATGATTTATAGGTATATTCTTTTATGTACATTTGGAGTTCTTTTCTTTGAAATTGCATATGTACTTTGTGCTTATTTCTTTTTAGATAATCTATTTATTGTTGGATTAGCGAAAAGAGCAAACTTTTATTGTATAAATCTATTCTTTGTATCATTAGGTTATTATGTATCTTTACTTGCTATTGAAAAAAATGAAAAGGCACTTAATTTCTATAATGCTAGGAAAGATTTTATTTTTAAAATATTATTAATATTGATATTTGTTATTGGAATTCTTGAATTTACTTTACCTTTGGATTTTGTATTTAATGATAATGGTTCTTTATATTACACTGGAGGGTTAGCTACTAATCCTTTAGCTGGTGGAGTAGCTGCTTTACTTGCTTTATATTTATTTCCATTTTTGATTATCACTTGGAAATTAATTGATAAAAGGAAACTAGCTCCTTTAGGAATTGTATTGGTTTTAGAGTTAATTACTTTAGGTGTCAATTTAATGCTTCCATCTTTATGTCTTGCCTCTTTTTCATTAAGTATGACTAGTTATCTTATGTTCTTTACAATTGAGAATCCTGATTTAAAGATGATTGCTAAACTAGAACTTGCTAAAAATGCTGCTGAAAAAGCTAATAATGCTAAGAGTGATTTCTTAAGTTCTATGTCACATGAAATTAGAACTCCATTAAATGCTATTGTTGGATTATCACAAATGATTAAGGATACTGATGATGTTAAGGAAATACATGATGATACTGACGATATTATGATTGCTTCACAAAACTTAATGGAAATTGTTAATGGTATTCTAGATATTAGTAAATTGGAAGCTAATAAGATGGATGTTATTGAAGTAGATTATAATCCTAATGATATATTTATGGAACTTAATAAGATAATGAAAGTAAGAATTGGTGAAAAACCTATAGAATTACGTTTTAATATTGATGAGAATATTCCTGTTAATCTATATGGAGATAGGGAAAAGATTAAACAAATCTTAACTAATTTGCTTACAAATGCTATTAAATATACTGAAAAAGGTTTTGTTGATTTCAATGTTTCTTCTAGTATAGAAAAAGGTATATGTAATCTAACTATTTCTGTTAAAGATACTGGTAGAGGAATGAAAGAAGAAATGCTTCCTAATTTATTTACTAAGTTTAATAGATTAGATGAAGATAAAGATACTAATATAGAAGGAACTGGTTTAGGATTAGCTATTACTAAATCTTTAGTAGAATTATTGGATGGTACTATTGGTGTAGAATCTACTTACGGAGTTGGATCTACTTTTACTGTAACTGTTCCTCAAAAAGTAAAAGAAGCTGCTCCTGAAACTAGTGCTGATAATATTGAAATAAAGATTGCTGATGTTAGTTCTGAAGAGGTAAAAAATGTAGAAACTCCTAGTGTTGAAAAGAATGAAGTTCCTAAGGTCAATGAAATGCCTGAAGAAGTAAAAGAGAAAGTAGTAGAAGAGAAAAAAGAAATTCCTCAAGTAAATGAAATGCCTGAAGAAGTAAAAGAAGAAGTAAAAGAAGAGAAAAAAGAAATTCCTCAAGTAAATGAAATGCCTGAAGAAGTAAAAGATAAAGAACCTGAAATTGAAAATAAAGTTGAAGAGTCTCAACAAGTTAATAATGCAGATGATAATTCAGAAAATGGAAGATTATTACTTGTAGTTGATGATAATAAGGTTAATCTTAAAGTAGCATCTCGTATGTTAGAAGACTTTAATTTCCATATTGATACTGCTCATAGTGGCTTTGAAGCTATTGACAAAATAAAAAATCATAAGAAATATGACTTAATATTTATGGATATAATGATGCCTGATATGAATGGTGTAGAAACTATGCAAAAATTAAAAGCTATGGATGGATTTAATACTCCAATTATTGCTTTAACTGCAGATGCTATGGATGGTTCACGTGAAAAATACTTAGCTGTAGGTTTTAATGAATATGTATCTAAACCAATAATTAAACAAGTATTACAGGAAGTTTTAGGTAAATATGTAGATGTAGATGATATAAATATTGTTAAAAATACAGATGATTTAAGCAAGAATTAATTCTTGCTTTTTTATTTTACTTTTTATGTTATAATTACTATTGTAAGATAGGTGTTATTATGAGACTAAAACAATATTTAATATTTTTAGTTATATTTACTATAGTTTATTTTATATTCTTTGTTTTCTTTGATTTAATATCTAATAAACTAACTATGAAGAAGTATTTAAAACGAGCTAGAGCTTCTATAGTATTAAATCAATATATGAATTTTGCTTCTTTTTATGGTGTTAAAGGTACTGTAAATGAAGATTTAATATATAATGTGTTTCTTAATTTAAGAAATGATAGTGATATTATTATTACTAATGTAGCTAATTTCTATAAGATTGATAGATTAGAGTTTGTTGCAATAGTTCTATATTTAGAATATCTTAAACTATTAAAAGGTAAAAAGATAATACTCGATAAAGACTTAATAACAAGATCTAACTATATGGATGATAATATGGCAATGAAGTATGTAGCATTATTTAATAATAAGAGTAATCTAGATACTATTGTTTCTAATTCTGGTAGAAATTCTATTACAGATTTAACTTATTTAAATGATAATTTTTTAATACCTGGAATAAGATTAATAGATTCTAAGATTTATTATGTAGGTGATTATCTATGAAAAAGAGAGTATTATTTTATATTTTAATTGTTATTACTTCATTTTTATTTAATTTTTATTATAGACCTATAAAAGGTAATGAATTAGTTACTGATAAATATAGAGATAGTGATAGTTATATTAATGATTTATATATGAGTGATGAATACTTTAAAGAAAAACTTTTAGATAAAAGTGATTATCCTATGTATAGAAAAATGATAGAAGCTAGTCTTAATAATGAGACTGAAGTTACGGTTGAATGCAGTAGTACTGATTGTGCTGGATCTTTTATTAATGCTTATTATGCTATATATTTAGATCATCCAGAATTAATTAGTTTTTTAGGTATTGGAGGGTACTATGATCATACTACTTCAATTACTTATAAGAATTATAATAACTTAAGTAAGATTAAAACTTATTTTGGTACTAAAAGAATTGAAAGAGAAATGGAGAATATAAGAAGAGATACTAATGGTATGACTGATAAAGAAAAAATTATATATGTATATGATTATGTAGCTTCTCATCAATATGATGATTTATTTACTTATATTGGATCAAATCAGTCAGCATATAGTTTCTTTACGAAGGGTAACTCTGTTTGTGCTGGATTTGCTAAGGCATCTCAAATAATTTTTCAAAATATTGGAATTAATTCTTATTTAGTTCTATCTAGTGAACATATGTGGAATTATGTTGAATATAATGGGAAATACTATGTATTTGATGCTACTATGGGTACAAGTTTATATGATAAAAAAAGTTCTTACTTTTATGATGGTTTAGGACAAACTACTATTGGCTCTAGTACAGGTTTATTTACAGAGCTTTACCCAGAAATTGAAAAAGTTACTTTAAAAGAATTATTTAAACTATAATTTATGTTAAAATGATATAGAATAGGTGGTTGATTTTATGGAAGCAAATACTAATATTTATGGTTTAACTTTAGCTGGTACATGTTTTTTCTTTGTATCTTTACTAATGTTTATTTATTTTTCTAAGAAAAACATGAATAATATGGATAATACAATTTATAAGACTTTATTAATTGTTGACTTTGTATTTACCTTTACTGAAGCTATTTATTTTTCTATTTGTTACTTTATTAAAGATAATATTATTCTTATAGATTTCTTTAGACGTTTTTCGTATTCATCAGTTTTATTAACTTTTGTTTTATTTATCGCTTATGCATTTTTACTTGCTATTGAGAATGATGAAAAGTTTAAGAATTTCTTTAATAAACATAAAAATCTAATTATTAGATGTTTTATTGGTTTTTTAATTATTGTTATTATTGGTGAATTTTTATTACCTATTAAATATGAATTTAATGAGAATGGCTATGTTCTTAGATCTTCTGGATTTGGAGTTTTACCTTATTCAGCTGTTGTTTCTTATTTTTGTATATTTATTGCTTTACCTTTTATTTTTAAAAACTGGAAGATTATTAATAAGAAAAGATTCTTACCTTTTCTTTTAGGTTTTTCATTAGAGGGTGTTTCATTAGTAATCAATATGCTTGATACTAGATTTTGTCCTGCAGCATTTTGTGTAACTGCTTCTTTATACTTGATGTATCATACTATTGAGAATCCTGATTTAAAGATGATAGCTACTTTGGAATTAGCTAAGAATGATGCTGAACGTGCTAATCAAGCTAAGAGTGAATTCTTATCTTCTATGTCACATGAGATTAGAACTCCATTAAATGCTATAGTTGGACTTACTCAATTAATTAATGAAACTGATGATATTTCTGAAGTTCATAGTGATTCTAATGATATATTATTAGCTTCACAAAATTTACTTGAAATAGTTAATGGTATTTTAGATATTAGTAAATTGGAAGCTAATAAGATGGAAGTTGTTAATGTTGATTATTCTCCAGAAGAATTGGTTTCTAGTATTATGAAATTAATGAATATTAGAATTGGTGATAAAGATTTATTGTTAAATCTTCATGTTCCTAAGAAATTACCAAAAACTTTAAATGGAGATAAAGAAAAAATTAGACAGATAATTACTAATCTATTAACTAATGCGATTAAGTATACTGAAAAAGGTAGTATAGACTTTACTATAAATTATTCTTTATTAAGAGATAAATGTGAATTTGAGTTTATTGTTAAAGATACTGGTAGAGGAATGAAAGAAGAAATGCTACCTAACTTATTTACTAAGTTTAATCGTTTAGAGGAAGACAAAGATAGTGATATTGAAGGTACAGGTTTAGGACTTGCTATTACTAAATCTTTAGTTGATTTATTAGATGGTAGTATTGAAGTTCAATCCACTTATGGAGAGGGTTCAACTTTTACTGTTAAAGTTTCTCAAGTATTAGTTGAAGCTGCTGAGATAGTTGAAGATGTAGTTGAAGTAAAATCAGTAGAAGAAAAAGCTGTTTCAGATAATAAAACTGTAGATGATGTTAATACTAATTCTAATACTGATTCTAATATTGATTCTAATACTGATTCTAATAATAATTCTAAGAATAGAGTTTTATTAGTAGTTGACGATAATATGGTTAATTTAAAAGTAGCTACTAGAATGTTAGAACAATTTAATTTCTCTATTGATACTGCTCATGGTGGTAAGGAATGTTTAGATATTATAAAAGATAAAATGAACTATTATGATGTTATATTTATGGATATTATGATGCCAGACTTAAATGGAGTAGATACTTTGAAAAAACTAAAAGAAATTGAAGGTTTTAATACTCCAGTAATTGCTCTTACAGCTGATTCTATGGATGGATCAAGAGAAAAGTATTTAGCAGCAGGATTTGATGAGTATGTATCTAAGCCAATTATCAAAGAAATCTTAGAAAAAGCTCTTAATAAATATGTAGATGTAGAAGACATTAACATAGTAAAAAAAGATGAAGATATTGATGTTTTGTAAATGAAAGTCAAGTTAATTTAATTTGACTTTTTTAATTTACATTTAGATATGAATAATGGTAGAATTTTATTGTAAGGTAGGTTTTATATATGAATATTACTAATATAGCTTTAAATACATGTATTATATTATTTTTTACAATTTTATTAGGAGTTTATTTTTCTAAGAAGAATATGAATAATTTTGATAATAAATTATATAGATATTCTTTGATTGCTAATATATTTGTTGTTATACTACATTATTTATGGTTGTTTTTAGGACATTTCATGAGAGGTAATATAGTATTCTTAACACTATTATCTAATGTTTATATGGCCTCAACTATGATATGGTTTTTCTTTATTTCATTTTATGCTTTAATAGTATCTAATGAGAATAATGAAAAGTTCCAGGTTTTTTATAAAAAAAATCGTCAGAAAATAGAAAAAATTGTTACTGCTATTATTGTTTTATTTACAGTTGTAGTATTGTTTTTACCAACAACCATTATTTATGATGATAATGGAATGTTATTACAATTTGCAGGTCCTAATCTTATATTTTCTGATGCTCTAGTAGTATTATTTGTTTTAATTTCTATTGTTTCTGTTGTTCATAATAAAAATAACATGAATAGAAAGAAGTTAATTCCTTTTATACTTATGGCAATTTTAGGTGTTATTAACTTATCATTTATGTTTTTATTCCCTAATATTTGTGTAACCGTAGTACTTACAACTTCTATCAACTATTTAATGTTCTTTACTATTGAGAACCCTGATATTGAGTTAATTAGTCAATTAACTTTAGCTAAGAGTCAAGCTGAAAAATCTAATGAAGCTAAAAGTGATTTCTTAAGTTCTATGTCACATGAAATTAGAACTCCTCTTAATGCAATTGTTGGATTATCTCAAATGATTAGAGATAGTGAAGATATTAATCAAATTAAAAGTGATACTGATGATTTATTAGTAGCATCTCAAAACTTAATGGAAATTGTTAATGGTATTTTAGATATAAATAAGTTAGAAGCTAATCAAATGGAGATTGTTGAATCTAATTATGATTTAAATAAGATTTTAGATGAGTTAAAACGTTTAGCTTTAATTAGAATTGGTGATAAAGATCTTGATTTGAGATGTAATTTTTCTCCTAATATTCCTTCTTTACTTTTAGGTGATCCTGGAAAAATTAAAAATATTATATTAAACTTACTTACTAATGCGATTAAATATACTGATAGTGGTGTAATATATTTTTCAGTAGATTGTGAAAATGTTAAAGATAGAAGTAATTTAGTAATTCGTGTTAAAGATACTGGTAGAGGAATGAGTCCTGACCAACTTGATAATTTATTTACTAAGTTTAATAGATTAGATGGAGATATGGATAGTGACATTGAAGGAACTGGATTGGGACTTGCAATTACTAAATCATTAGTAGATTTATTTGATGGTTCAATTGATGTTGATAGTACTTTGGGAGAAGGTTCTACTTTTACTGTCAAACTAAGTCAAAAAATAGTTGAATATAAAGATAATACTGTTGATTCTACTTCTATAGAAGAAGTGTTATAGGTGGTGTATATATGAATCCCGTAAATATTGTTTTAAATATAGTAGTTATTTTATATTTTGGAGTATTATTATTTGTATATTTTTCAAAGAAAAACTATGATAATGTAGAAAATAAATTATATAGATATCTTCTTATATTTAATGCTTTAATTGTTATGATACATTTCGCATGGTTATTTATTGGTGTTTTATTTAGAGGACATTTAGTATTTCTTAATTTTATCTTAAATGTATATGAGTTATTCTTGATACTTTGGTATTTTGTTCTTGCATATTATACTGTACTTATTTCTTTTGAAAATGATAAAAAGTTTATGTCTTTTTATTACACTCATAAAGATATTATTAATAAAATATTTTGGATTACATCTTTAGTGCTATGCGGTGTTTGTTTCTTTTTAACAAATGAAATATCTTATGATAAAAATGGTATGTTATTAAACTGTGTAGGGACTAGTCTATATTATTGTGATGTTTTAATTATTTTAGCACTTTTCTTATGCTTATTTGCAGTACTAAAGAACATTAAAAACTTAGACAGAGTTAAACTTACTCCTTATATAATTATGTCTATTTTAGGTGTTATAATGCTTATATTTTTAGCTATTTATCCTACAGCATGTGTTACTATTGCAATTACATCTTTAGTTTGTTATGTAATGTATTTTACTATTGAGAACCCTGATATTGAAATGATTTCAGAACTTACTCTTGCTAAAAGTCAGGCTGAAAAAGCTAATGAAGCTAAAAGTGATTTCTTATCTTCAATGTCTCATGAGATTAGAACTCCTCTTAATGCTATAGTAGGTTTAGCTCAAATGATTTCTGATGGAGATAATGTTGATGATATGAAGAATGATTCTAAAGATATAGTAATTGCTTCTCAGAACTTATTAGAGATTGTTAATGGTATTTTAGATATCAATAAACTAGAAGCTAATAAGATAGAAGTAATAAATACTGATTATAATCCTATCGAAATTTTTAATGAAGTAATGAAAATGATAAAAATTAGATTAGGTGATAAAAATTTGGATTTAAGAACTTATTATTCTGATAAGATTCCTAGCTTATTAAATGGTGACAAAGATAAAGTTAAACAAATTTTAACTAATTTATTAACTAATGCGATTAAGTATACTGATAATGGTTTTGTTGAATTAAATGTTACTTGTGATATTAATAATGGTATTTGCAATTTACGTATAGAAGTTCGTGATACTGGTAGAGGTATTAAAGAAGAACAAAAAGCATTATTATTTACTAAATTTAATAGATTAGATGAAGATAAAGATAGTGATATTGAAGGAACAGGTTTAGGACTTGCTATTACAAAGTCTTTAGTAGATATTTTTGGTGGTAAGATTGATGTACAATCTATTTATGGAGAAGGTTCTACTTTTACAGTTTCTATTCCTCAAGTTATAGTTAACAATAATTATAATGATAATAATATTATTTAATGACTTCTGTTTAGAAGTCTTTTATTGAGAATAAGGAGTGGTTTTATGAATATGTTAAATATTTCTTTTACTATTTGTGGAG
Organism: Bacilli bacterium; assembly: GCA_017519965.1. The sequence goes on along the minus strand of JAFWRK010000024.1, from coordinate 20,013 downwards.
TTGTATTTTTATCTTTCTTAATGACAGTATATTTTTCAAAAAAGAATATTCCAAATATTGAGAATAAGATATTTAGACATATTTTAATATTTAGTTTTTTAATACCTTTTTCTGATATGTTGTATTGGTTTTCTTGTTATTATATGAAAGATCATTTATGGGTTATTGAAGTTTTAGGTAAGACATATTTAACATTCTTAACCTTTTGGTTAGTATTTTTAACTTATTATGTTATTGTTGTTACTAATAGTAATAATTCTTTTGTTAAAACTCATTTAATTAAGAATAATAATATTAGTTTTTGGCCTATTATTCTTGCTTCAGTATTATCTATTATTGAATGGTTTTTAAGCTTTGGTTATGAATTTGGCCCTGATGGTGTTGTTTTGTATACAACAGGGGATGTATATTTATTTGTTGTTTTAATGACTGCTTCTTTAGTTTTAATTGGAATTTTATCTGGAATTGTTGGTAGAAAAAATATAGTAGTTAGAAAAGCTGCTCCTATTATGACTTTTTCTATATATATTGCAGTAATCTTTATTATTTATTGTTTTAATAGAACTATTGTTGTCTTTTCATTAGCTAGTACATTAACTAGTTATATGATGTTTTTAACTATTGAGAATCCAGATATTAAGCTTATTTCTGCTTTAGAGTTAGCTAAAAATCAAGCTGAAAAAGCTAATCAAGCTAAGAGTGACTTCTTATCTTCTATGTCACATGAGATTAGAACTCCTCTTAATGCTATAGTAGGTTTATCTGAATTAATAAATGAAACTGATGATTTAAAAGAAATACATGATGATTCTAAAGATATTCTGACTGCTTCAAATAATTTATTAACTTTAGTTAATGGTTTATTAGATATTAATAAGTTAGAAGAAAATAAAATGGAGTTAATTGAAAATAAATATAGTCCTTTAACTATATTTAATGATTTGAATCGTCTTATTAATGTTAGACTAGATAATAAAGATTTGGAATTAAGAGTTAATTTTGCAGATAATATTCCTGAATATTTATATGGTGATTCTGATAAATTAAAACGTATTATTACTAATTTACTTACTAATGCTGTAAAGTATACTAAAAGTGGTCATATTAATTTTGTTGTTACTTGTGATAACGAAGGAGATAAGAGTAATTTGAAGATTATTGTTAGTGATACTGGTAGAGGTATAAAAAAAGAAGATATGGATAAATTATTTACTAGATTTTATCGTTTAGAAGAGGATAAGGATAGTAATATTGAAGGTGCTGGTTTAGGTCTTTCTATTACTAAGTCTTTGGTAGATTTAATGAATGGTAAAATAACTGTTGAATCTACTTATGGTGTAGGTAGTACTTTTATTGTTAGTCTTAGTCAACGTATAGTCAAATAATTATATATATAAAAAAATGTTGGAATAATTCTATTTTAATGGTAAAATAGATAGTAGTGAAAGTATTATAAGATGTGGAGGCTTGAAATTATGTTTGATAAACTTAAATCTTTATTTGGTAATAATACTTCTAATAATGAAGAAAATAATGTAGATAATAATGTTGAAGTAAATAATATTGAAACTAATACTGAAGAAATAAATAGTGATACTTCTAGTAGTGTTAATACTACAGAAGTACAAAGTAGTGAAGTGAGTACTGAAGCTAATGAAGTTTCTACTAGTGAAGAATCATTAGAATCTGCTGTTAGTGAAAATGTTCAAAATGAAACATCTACTGCTTTAAGTGAATCATCTTCAGAAAAATGTTTTATGGTAGTTGATGATAATAAGATTAATCTAAAAGTAGCTTCTAAAATGTTACAAGATTTTAATTTTCAAATTGAAACTGCTGATAGTGGTTTTGAATGTTTAGATAAAGTTAAAGATGATAATAAATATTCTGTTATATTTATGGATATTATGATGCCTGAAATGAATGGAGTAGAAACTATGAAGAAGTTAAAAGAAATGGTTGGTTTTAATGCTCCTGTTATTGCTTTAACTGCTGATGCTATGGAAGGGTCTCGTGAAAAATATTTAGGTGAAGGTTTTGATGAGTATATTTCTAAGCCAATAAATAAACAAATTTTACAAGATACTTTAAGTAAGTTTGTAACTTTAGATCAATAGAGCTTTTAGCTCTTTTTTTATGTTATAATAAAATAGAGGTGGTATTGTGATATTCAATAGATTAAAAGAACCTGTATTTATTAAAACTGATAGTGAATTAGAAAAAAAGATTAATTCATTAAGACATATGAAAAATAATGGAGTTAACAATAGTTATTTAGATAGTCAATTAATAACTACTTCTTTAGGTTTAGAAGGAGAAAAACAAATTGAATATGAATTAAGTACTGCTTCTTTTGGAATGTATATTTTACATGATATATTTCTTACATATAAGGATTTAACTTGTCAGATAGATTATATAGTTATTACTCCTGCTAAGATTTATTATATTGAATGTAAAAACTTAATTGGAAATATTACTATTAATGAATATGGTGATTTTGTTAGATCTTATTATAATGGTAAAAAAATGGTAGTTGAAGGAATGTATTCTCCTCTTAGACAATCAAAAAGACATTTAGATTTAGTTCATAAAAGATGGTCTTTAAATAATAAAGGATTATTTAGTGGTTTAAGGGAAAAGAATTTTAATAATTGGAATAAAGCAATATGTGTTATTGCTAATAAGAAGTCTATAGTAAATGATAGATTTGCTCCTAAAGATATAAAGAAAGATATTATTAAGATAGATAGACTAATTGATTATTTAAAAAGAGATATTGATAATACTGAAGCTGAAGAATTAATGAGTGATAAGACTATGAAGTCATGGGCGGATGCTTTCCTTGAAGCTCATAATAGTTGTGCTAAAGTAAATAATAATGTAGAAAGTAATGATAATTATCAATCTAATGATGAATTAAGAGGAATATTAATGGACTTTAGAAAAGATAGAGCTAGGTTACTTAATATTCCTGCATACTATATATTCAATAATAGTGAGATGGAAGATTTACTAGTAATTAGACCTAAGAGTATTGATGATTTATATGAGTATAAATTATTAAGTGAAGTTAAAATAAAAAAACATGGAAAGGAAATAATTGAAATAATTAATAGGTAGTATATGGAATATAGATATAGTCCGAATGGTGTTTGTTCTAAAGAAATGATTTTTAATATAGAAAATAATAAAGTTATGGGTTTAAAAGTTATTGGTGGATGTAATGGTAATTTAAAAGGTATTAGTTCTTTAATTATAGGAATGGATATTGATACTATTATAAATAAGCTAAAGGGAATTAAATGTAATTTTAAAGAGACATCTTGTCCAGATCAGATTGCTGTTGCACTAACTAATTACAAAAAAGAAGTTTAGAGGAACTTCTTTTCTTTTTAGAATAAATTTTTTCTTTTATGATATAATTTTATTGGGTGATGTTTATGAGTAATCGAGTTACTAAGCTAGTTGTTGATACGAATGCTTTTCTTGATAATATAAATAATATTAAGAAATTTGTTGGCAATAAAGAGATTATGCCAATTATTAAAGCTAATGGATATGGTACTCATATTAATAAAAGAATTGATATTATAAATAATTTTAATATTGTTGGAGTTGCTATTGTAGATGAAGCAATTGAACTTAGAAATAATGGTTATAAGAAAGATATATTTGTTTTGAATCAACCTTCTATTTTAGAACTTGATGATATTTCTAAAAATGATTTAATTGTTGGTATTAGCGAAATATCTTTTATAAAAAGTATTAATGTTCCTGTAAGAGCTCATTTAGAGATTGAAACTGGTATGAATAGAACTGGTATTAAAATAGAAGATTTAGAAGAAGTTATTAATATTATTAAAAATAATCCTAATATTAAAGTGGAAGGTGTATATACTCATTTAAGTAGTGCAGATAATGATGATCAGTATACTAAGAATCAAATAAGTAGATTTAGAACTGCTGTAGATATTGTTTCTAATTATTTTGATTTAAAATATATACATTGTAGTGCTTCTAATGGTTTATTAAAATATAATGATGATTTTACTAATTTAGTGAGACCTGGTTTAATAATTTATGGTTATGAATCTTTTCCTGGATGTAATGAGATAATTGATATTAAACCAATTTGTAAATTAAAAACTGCTGTTACTTATCTAAAAGAAGTAGAATCTGGAGAAAGTATAAGTTATTCACGTAAATTTATTAGTGATAAAAAAATGAAAGTAGCAACTATTCCTATAGGGTATGCTGATGGTTTTAGAAGAACTAATACAAATATTGGTGAAGTTATTGTAAATGGGAAAAAATGTAAAGTATTAGGTAGTGTATGTATGGATAGTTGTATGATTGATGTAACTGATGTTGATGTTAAAGTAGGAGATACAGTATATATATTTGATAATGTCATTATTACTTTAGATGATATTGCAGAAAGATATAATACAATTAATTATGAAGTACTTTGTACATTATCTGATAGAGTACCTAGAGAATTTATTTAATTATAAATTCTTTTTTTATTTTTCTTTTTGTAAAAAGTGATATAATATAGTTAGTTTAGTAGTGGTGGTATTATGAAGAAGAAAGATAAGAATAAAAAAGTTTTTTCTAAAGAAACATTATTTAAAATCTTTAAATTTAAAGTAGTTGATTTTATTATTATTCCGGTTATTGCTTTGATTATTGCTACTTTAATTCTAGTTCCTAAAATTAATTTAGTTGGTAAAAAAGTTGTTGTTTTAAACTATAAAGATTCTTATGTAGAGTCTGGTGCCAAAGCTGAGTTTTTAGGTAGTGATATTTCAAATAATTTGGATATTGATAGTAATGTAGATACTTCTAAAATAGGAGAATATGAAGTTACTTATAATCTTAAAGGTTTTATTATTCCTATAAAGAAAAAAAGGGTTGTTAGAGTTATTGATTCTTCTAGACCTGTTATTACTTTAGTAGGAGATAAAGAAGTTAAATTATGCCCTAATAAGAAGTATGAAGAACTAGGATTTAGTGCTTCAGATAATGTAGATGGAGATTTAACTAAAAAAGTAATTATTACTAATTTAGAAAATAAAATTATTTATGAAGTAAAAGATTCATCTTCTAATACTTCTAAAGTTACTCGTAAATTAATATATGAAGATACTGAAAGCCCAGTTATAAATTTGAATGGTTTAAATGAAGTTACTTATACTGTTGGAAGTAGATTTACTGATCCAGGATATAGTGCAGTTGACAATTGTGATGGAGATATTACAGATAAAGTTAAAATTGAAGGGGATGTAGATACTAATACTATTGGAGAATACACTGTTACATATAGTGTAAGTGATAATGCATCTAATAGTACATCTGTATCTAGAAAGTTTAAAGTTACTAATAATATAGATCCAGATAGTGGAATTAGAAAACCTGGAGTTATATATTTAACTTTTGATGATGGGCCTCAAGAAGGTACTACAAATGTAATATTAGATATCTTAAAAGAAGAAGGTGTAAAGGCTACTTTCTTTGTAACTAATAAAGGACCTGACTATTTAATTAAAAGGGAGTCTGATGAAGGTCATACAGTTGCATTACATACTGCTACACATGATTATGCTATTGTATATGCATCAGCTGATTCATACTTCAATGATTTACAACTAGTACACGATAGAGTTTATAATATTACTGGAATAGATTCTAGAATAATAAGATTTCCTGGAGGTAGTTCTAATACTATAAGTCGTAGATATAGTAATGGTATTATGTCTTATTTAACAACAGAAGTATTAAATAGAGGATATAGATATTATGATTGGAATATATCATCAGGGGATGCTGGAGGAACAACTGATCCTAATCAAGTATATTGGAATGTTGTAAATGGTTTGAGCCATGATAGACCTAATATGGTATTATGTCATGATATTAAAACACATACTAGAGATGCACTTAGAAATATAATAAAATATGGAAAAGATAATGGTTATTCTTTTGAACCTATAACTATGGAAACTTATATGATTCGTCAAAGAGTAAATAATTAAAGATACAGTTATGTATCTTTTTTTATTTATGTGATATAATCTTTTTAATAGAGAGTTGGTGTTATATGGAAGATAACAATGATAAAACTAAAATATTTGATAAAGAAAATCAAAATATCATTGAATATGAAGAACCATTAAAAGGAGTAGAAAGTTATCACAAGATGATTGGTGATGATGATAATTCTTATAATGATAGAGATAATAAGATTAAAATAATAATAATATTAGTTATAACTTTAATTGTCTTTGTTTTATTTGTTTTAGGTATGTATATTTTATATGGCCGAGGGGATAATACTGATAATAATTTGGATGAAGACATAATTAGCGAAGAAAAATTTAGTTTCATTTTAAATGGTTATGCAGAAGCTGTTACTTCTTCTGTTACAACATATATGGAGACTAATAATAAACAAGTACCTTCATTTTCAGATATAGAAGAATCTATTAGTTTTCCAAATTATAATGTAAGTTGTAAAGATAGTATTATAAACTATGATAGTTCAGTTTATTTAAATAATTGTAGTATAGAAGGTTATTCAAATAAGTTTAGATATACTTATGGTAAAAAAATTGAAAAGCCTAAAGATAGTAAAAATAAAATATATATTTATCAAAATATAGAGAAAGATATTGATCTTAATTTATATTATGCTTTAAACACTAAATTAGAATTTGATACTGAATATCCAAAATTAGTTGATACTTACAATTGTGATAAGGAAGATTGTATTGGTTATCATCCTAATAATAATAAAAGTAAAGTAGTAATTATTAAAGATGGAGATTACTATATTTATAATCCTGTTACTAAAAAGAAAAAGAAATTAGAAGGCATTGGTAGTAAGAGTTATTCTAATATAGCTATTATTAATGATAGTAGTGATAAGCCTTATGCTTTATATTTAAATAAAGATGATGGGAATGGTGCTTACTATCTAATTAATAAGAGTAAAATTGTTACAGACTTTATTTATAATGGTAATTATACTACTCCTAAAATGGTTTCTAGAGGTTACTTTGCAGCTATTAAGAGTAGTAAGAATAAAAATACTATTTATTTAATTAATCAAAATACTGGAGAAGAAGTTAAAGCATTTAAAGATGGTAATAGTATTAAAGAAGTTACTATTGGAGATAATGAATTATTCTTAGTTAATACTGGAGATTCCTCTGAAGTAAAAGGATATTTCTTAACTGAAGACTATAATTATTTAATTGAAGACTTTGATAATTATAAATATAGTATTAATAGTAATAATACAATTACTGTTCTTAGAAGAAATACATTTATTACTTATGATAATCATGGTAATTATATATTTACAAGTAATATGCATGATAAGGTATTGATGGTAATTAATGATTATGTCATTGTAGAAGACCAAGACGTTGTTAATATTGTAGATTTAGATGATAATGTAGTTACTAAGTTTTTTGATAAGAAACAAACTTATTCATATATAACTTATTCTTCTGGATGGAATACTATTGATAATAAGACTGGTATATATTTCATGGTAGAAGATACTAGTGTAGAAGAAGGAAAGAATGGTAGAGGACTTAGATATTACTATATTCCTGATACTAAAGAAGTGGGAGTTATTAAATCAACTTTTGTTTGTTAGTTTAAAAAAAGTAGAATTTATTCTACTTTTTTTGTATAATTAAAATGGTGATGATATGGAGTACTTAGAGTATTTTCAATATAATTCTTTAGTTATAATAACTTATTTTTTTATTTGTTTATGTGTTATGATTATTCATACTCTTACTAAAGGAGAGAGTACTAAGAGATTTTTTTCTACTAGTTCTAATTCTTCTTTATTAAATCCTATTACCTATATTAGATTTTTTACTCATGCTTTAGGACATGGTAGTTGGGAACATTTTACTCATAACTTTTTACAAATATTATTGATAGGTCCAATGGTAGAAGAAAAATATGGTAGCTATAATTTAGTTATAATGCTACTTATTACGGCATTAGTAGGTGGAGTAGCTAATAAACTATTTAGTAAGAATACTAGAATATATGGAGCTTCTGGAGAAGTATTTATGCTTATTGTATTAAGTAGTTTTGTTAATCTACAAACTGGTAAGATACCTCTTACTTTAGTTTTAATTATACTTTTCTATATAGTAGATGAAGTATTTAAAGGTTTATTTAAAAAGAATGATAATGTATCACATTTAGGTCATATTATGGGTGGTATCTGTGGAGTTATTTTTGGTTTTTATTTTAAATAGAATTTGATTATGTTATAATTAAATTTGAGTTCTATTAATAATATATATTAAGGAGATTATATATGCGACTATTTAAAAATTTATGGACAAAGTTATTTAAAACTCATAGAGATAAGCCATGGCTTGATTATTACTCTAGAGAAGAAAGAAGTATTAAGTTTACTACTAAGTCTATATATGAGTATATGGTAGATGAAGTAGGAGAAGATAAAGATTTTATTGCATTAAATTATTTTGAGAATAGAATTAGTTATAATGAATTCTTTGATAATATAGATGTTTGTGCAAGAGCTTTAAGGAGTTATGGAGTTAAGGAACATGATATAGTTACTATTTGTTTACCTAATATGCCTGAAGCTATATATGCTTTTTATGCTTGTAATAAGATAGGTGCTATAGCTGATATGGTTCATCCTCTTAGTAGTCCTGAACAAATGAGACATTATTTAAAAGAAAATAAGAGTAGATTTTTATTTTTATTAGATTCTAATTATGATAAGTATAAGGAAGTAGTTGAAAATTCTTTAGTTTATAAAACTATATTGGTATCTCCTAAACTAAGTATGCCAGTAGGATTATCTATTGGATATACTTTAACTAGAAGTATTGGTCTTAAACGTCCTAGTGTATTAGATAGAGATTATATGACATGGAAAGAGTTTATGGTTAGAGGAGTATCTTATACTAAGAACTTCCAAGCTAAAGTAGATAAAGATGATGTTGCAATTATATTACATTCTGGTGGTACTACTGGTACTCCTAAAGGTATTATGATTTCTAATTATAGTTTTAATGCTATTGCTCAACAATCTGGAGTAAATGTTATAGATGTTAGACCTAGAGATAAGATTGTTACAATATTACCTATATTCCATGGATTTGGATTAGGTATATGTGTACATACTCCATTATGTTTAAAAGTTGAAACTATTCTTATGCCTGAATATGATGCTAATAGATTTTATAAGATTTGGAAAAATGATAAACCTAATGTTATTTTAGGTGTTCCAACTTTATGGGAAGGTATGATGAGTAATAGTAAATTTGATAGTGTAGATATGTCTCAATTAAAATATATAGTTAGTGGAGGAGACTATTTATCATTACAATTAGAAGCTAAGATTAATGAGTTTTTACATGCTCATGGAGCAACTGTAGATATTGCTAAAGGTTATGGTATGACTGAATCTGTAGCTGCTACTGCATATACATTTCCTGGAACTAATGAACCTGGAAGTATAGGAATTCCTATGGTAGGAAATGATTATAAAATATGTGATATTGAAACAGGAGAAGAACTTCCTTTAGGCAAAGAAGGAGAAATATGTGTTAATGGTCCAACTTTAATGGTAGGATATTTAAATAATCAAGAAGAAACGGATAATATATTAAGATTGCATAGTGATGGTAAAAAATGGTTACATACTGGAGATATTGGATATATTAATGAGAATGGTATCGTATACTATACACAAAGATTAAAACGTATGATTATTGTATCTGGATTTAATGTTTATCCAGCTATGATAGAAAAGACATTAGAAGAGCATCCAGCAGTTAAAAAAGCATGTGTTATAGGTATACCTCATCAATATAAAATGCATGTAGCTAAAGCTTTCTTAATACTAAATGATGGGTTTGAAGATAGTGCTAAGTTAAAAAGAGAATTAAAAGATTTATGTAAAGAAAAATTAGCTATATATTCTGTTCCTAGAGAATTTGAAATAAGAAAAGAATTCCCTAAAACTTTGTATAATAAAATAGATTATAAAAAGTTAGAACAAGAAGAATTAGAAAAAATAGAAAAGAGTAATAATAAATAATTATTCTCTTTTTTTTATTTTTGTGTTAAAATATATGTGTTTTAGAAGGGGTATTATGAAAGCACTTAGTATTAAAGAACCTTATGCTAGTTTAATTGCATATGGATATAAATCTGTTGAAACTAGAAGTTATAAGACTAACTATAGAGGTGAATTATATATACATGCATCTTTAACTAATTTTAAAGGAGATTTATCTAATACTTATAAATATATAAATAAAGATAAATATAATAATGGATATATTATTTGTAAATGTAATTTAGTTGATTGTATTTATATGGATCAATCTTATATAGATAGTGTATCGATAAAGGAAAAAGAATTAGGTATTTATGAGATAGGTAGATATGCATGGGTACTTGATAATATAGAATTAATTAAACCTATAAAAGCTAAAGGAAAATTAAATATATGGGAGGTGAATGATAATGAATTATGATTTATTAATGGAAGAACAAATTACTAATATTCCAGATGGTACATCTTTATTATTACATGCTTGTTGTGGACCTTGTTCTTCAGCTTGTCTAGAGAGAGTAGCTAATCATTTTAAAGTAACTATCTTTTACTATAATCCTAATATTACTGAAAAAAATGAATATGATAAAAGATATAAAGAAATAGAAAAGCTTATTAGTAAACTAAATTTTAAGTATCCAATAAATCTTATTAATGGTAATTATGAACCTGATAAATTTTTTGATATTTCTAAAGGATTAGAAGATGAACCAGAGAGAGGAAAAAGATGTTATAAATGTTATAGCTTAAGACTTAAAGAAACAGCTAATATTGCTTCTAAATTAGGTTTTAAGTATTTTACTACTACTTTATCATTATCTCCTCATAAGAATGCTAATTGGATTAATGAAATAGGTCATGAGTTAGATAAAGAATATGAATCTAATTTCTTATATTGTGATTTTAAAAAGAAAAATGGTTATAAGAGAAGTATAGAACTATCTAAAGAATATAATTTATATAGACAAGATTATTGTGGATGTATTTACTCTAAAAGAGATAGTTTATTACGTAAAGAAAATAAAAATAATAATTAATTAATTTACTAATTGTTACTTATTATGTTATAGTTATTTTGTGATAATTAAGTGTTTTTCCTTTTATTAGTTGAGAAACTTTTATTACCATAAATATTTATTAGGAGGATTAAATGGAGTTTCAAGACAAAACTATAGTTTGTAAAGACTGTGGTAAGGAATTTGTTTTTACTGCCGGTGAACAAGAGTTCTTTAAACAAAAGGGATTAGAAAATGAACCTAAACGTTGTAAAGAATGCAGAGATAAAAGAAAATCTGAAAAAAGAGTAGAAAACAAATAAAGAGTACTAATTAGTACTCTTTTTATTTTCTATTAAAGTAATTAATTCTTCTATATTATTTACTACTTCATAGTAGTTTTTTATATCTTTTGAGTTAAAATTATTATTTATACAATTATCTATAAGTTCTAAGGCTTTATCATAATAGTGATTATAATTAAATATTATATATTTTTTAGGATTAGTAACACTTCTATTTTCTTCTAGTATTCCAAATAATTCGGCGATTGTTCCAGTACCTCCTGGAAGTAGAACTAATAAATCAGCATCATTATACATTTTTTTAGTTCTATCAAATGTTGTTTTTAAGATGTATTCTTTTTTAGAATTTATATTTTTTAAATCTTCGGTATATTTTTCTACTGTATATGAATATATATTATTAAAGTACTTAGTTGTTTTACCCATCATACCTGTAGATGCTGCTCCAAAAACTAAATCATAGTTATATTTTTCTAGTTCTTTTCCTACTTTTTCTGCTAAATCTAAATATTCTTTGTTAATTTCATTTCTTGAAGAAGAGCCTATAAATATCTTCATATTATCACCATCCTAGATAAATATATCACAACTTATTTTTATATTAAAGAATTAATCGTAAACACTATGTAAAATAAGGGTTTTATGACTTTACTCATTCTTTTGTTTTACTTTATAATTTATGTATGTAGGGAAGTGTTATTATGAAATATTATTGCATTGGTATTAAAGGAACAGGTATGTCGACATTAGCTCAAATCTTATATGATTTAGGTAATGAAGTATCAGGTTATGATGATGCTAGAGGACATAAGTTTACTCAAGATGGATTAGAGAAGAGGGGTATTCCTATTTATTATGATCATGATCATGAATTAGATAAGGATACAATTGTTACTTATAGTGTTGCTTTTACTTTAGATCATCCTGAGATGAAGAGAGTAAAAGAACTAGGATTAAAAGTTGTTAAATATAATGAAGTTATGGGACATGTGATTGATTTATTTAAGACTTTAGGAGTATCTGGTACTCATGGTAAAACATCTACTTCTTCAATGATTAGACATATATTAGAAGATAGTATTGGCTGTAATTACTTTATAGGTGCCGGAGATGGATATGCATCTAAAGATAATGATTATTTTGTTGTTGAATCTGATGAATTTAATAGACATTTTACAGCTTATAGATGTTATAACTCTATTATTACTAATATTGAAGCTGAACATATGGAAATATATAAAGATGTAGATGATATTAGAAATACATTTGAAATATTTGCTAATCAAACTAAAAATTTAGTTATTGCTAATGGAGATAATGAAGAAGTAAGAAAGATTAATTATAAAGTTCCTGTTAAATTTTATGGATTTAATGATAATAATGATGTAGTAATTAAAAATATTGAATTACTTAGTGATTGTTCTAAATTTGATTTATATGAAAATAATGAATTAATTGGTAGTTTTTCTATACCACTATTTGGTAAACATATGATTATGAATGCAGCAGCTGCTATTATAATGTGTTTAGATATTGGTATTGAAATTGAATCTATTAAGAAATCTCTTGCTACATTTAAAAATGCTAAAAGAAGATTTGCTATTGAAGAAGTAAATGGTTGTGTAATAGTAGACGATTATGCTCATCATCCAACTGAGATTAAAGTTACTTTAGAAGGGGTAAGACAAAAATATCCTAATAAAAGATTAGCTTTAGTATTTATTCCTAATACTTATTCTAGAACTAGAGACTTTACTAATGAATTTATTGAGGCATTTAATGTAGCTGATAAAACATATTTAGGAGAGATAGATTGTAATAGAGAAGATCCTAAAGACTATCCTGGAATAAGTTCTAAGATTATGTTAGATAAAGTAGATAATGGAGAAATGATTTCTATTGATACTTTAGATAAATTATTAAGTGAAAAAGATTCAGTAATTTGTTTTATGGGATGTGCTGCTTCTTTAGAACATGTAATAAATAAATTTAAAGAGTTATTAAAATAAGAGTTTTATCTCTTATTTTTTTATGTTAAAATTAGAATAGGTGAAGAGTAATGAAAAGGCGTATTACTAAAAATAGATATGTATTATTCATTTTAGTATTCTTTATAAGTTTAGGTTTTGCTTATTTATCTGCTAATTTGAATATATTAGGTGCTTTATCTTATAATGCTGCTTCTTTTGATGTTCATTTTGATGACTTGGTATTAGATAATGAATCTTATGAGGGAGCAGTTCTACCTACTTTAAATCAAGATAAAGATACTATTACTATGAATTTTAGTTTTGATAAACCTGGAGATAAGTTAATTTATACTGCAGATATAATAAATAGTGGAACTATAGATGCTCAATTGGGCGATTTAAATATTACTAATAATTTATCTAGTGAAAATGCTGATTTATTAGATTTAAGTATTAAATATTTAGATGGAATAGATGTTAATAGTGGAGATGTTATATTAAAAGGTGCTAGAAAGACTATAAAGGTAATAGTAGGATATAGTACTAATATAGAAGTATCAGATTTACCTACAGAGGTAGTTCCATTTACTATTGAAATAGGTCCAGGTTTCGATCAATGTGACTTATCAAGTCTTACTAAAGCTACATTTATTGACGGCTCGAATTTACATTCTAAAATGCAATCTTTGACTGGTGCTAATTATGGTCCAGTTAGTTATAATCATAATTTACCTAATGTTGTACCTTCTTATTTGGAAACAAATATTTCAACTTCTCATGTAAAGAATATGGCAGTACCGCGTGAAAAAGAAATTCATAAGTTTATTAGATCTTATACTTTAAAAGAAAACCTAACTAATGATAATATAGCTAGTACTGATGAATCTGATATACCTATTTATATGTGGTTTGAAGATGCTAATGAATCAATTTATGGTGAAGGTACTATATACTGGTATAGTGATGCTGACATTATTTATTTAAATGAGGATTCTTCCAATGCTTTTAATGAATTTAAATTCTTAGATGATATATCTGGATTAATGACTATTGATATTTTACCTGGTTCTGATTTTTTTTATTTTTTTAAAGATTGTAGTTCTTTGAGCAATTTTTCACCTATTAGTAATTGGAATATTGCTAACATATATCTTAATGAGATGTTTTTTGGTTGTGAATCTTTTACTGATATTTCTCAACTAAAAAAATGGAATAGTCCATATTTAAGGGGCTTATTTGCTGGTTTATCTAATTTAGTTGACATTTCTCCACTTAAAGATTTTGATTTTTCTAATGTAGAGGATATTTCATATTTGTTTGATGGATGCACAAGTTTAACTGATATTTCGGTTATTGCTGATTTAGATTTATCTAATGTTACTAATATTGCTGGTTTATTTATGGAATGTAGTAGTTTATCAGACATTTCTCCATTAACTAGTTTGGATGTTTCTAATGTAGTATCTTTAAATGATTTATTTTCAAATTGTACTAGTTTGAGTGATCTTTCACCTATATCTAATTGGGATGTATCTAATATAACAAATTTATCCAATTTATTTTTAAATTGTACTAGTTTAAGTGATCTTTCTCCTATTTCTGACTGGGATGTATCTAATGTAACTAATCTGATTAAAACTTTTGAATCATGTTCATCTTTAATGGATCTAAGTCCTTTGAGTAATTGGAATACTTCTAGCTTAGAAGATATGAGTTCTACTTTTTATAGATGTTCTTCTCTTAGCAATATATCTGCGCTTTCTAATTGGAATGTGTCTAATGTAACGAGGTTATCTGTTTTATTTTATGGTTGTACTAGTTTAAGTGATCTTTCGCCTATATCTAATTGGAATGTATCAAATGTAAAAGGAATGGATTATATGTTTTTTAGTTGTTCTTCTCTTAGCGATATATCTGTGCTTTCTAATTGGAATGTATCAAATGTAACTTCAATGTCATCAATGTTTTATGGTTGTACTAGTTTAATAGATGCTTCTTGTTTAGAAAACTGGGTTATTAATGAAAATATTTATTATTCAAATATGTTTGGTAGTTATACTACTATAAGACCATCTTGGTATGTATAATTATTTAATAAAAAGTAGTTGTAAAAAGACTACTTTTTTTGTATAATAATTCTTGTATATGGCCTGTTGGTGAAGTGGCTTAACACATTGCCCTCTCAAGGCAACATTCACGGATTCGAATTCCGTACAGGCTACCAATAAGTATTTTAGACTTGTATATCAAGTCTTTTTTTATTTTACACTTATTAAAATAATATTTTAAAATATTGATATTTTATTAAGTTTATTTGCTATAATATAAGCGTCTGGAGTGAAGGAGTTGGTAATATGAATAAAGAATATATTGAAGAATTACTTATTAATAAAAAATTTAATGAAGTAAAAGAAATTATTAAAGAAAATAATGAATATGATATAGCTGAATTAATAGAAGATTTACCAGAGGATTTATTAATAAAAGCTTTTAGATTATTACCGAAGTCCATTGCTTCTGATGTTTTTGTTAACATGGATGATGATGTACAAAAGAATTTAATAATGGCTTTAACAAATAAAGAGGCTACATCTATTATTGAAGATATGTTCTCTGATGATGCTGCTGACTTATTTGATGAGATGCCTGCAGTAATGGTAACTAAGTTACTTACTAATGTTTCTAAGGATACTAGAACTACAATTAATAAGTTGTTGAAGTATCCTGATAATAGTGCGGGTTCTTTAATGGCTATGGAGTATATTCATCTAAAAAAAGGTCTTACAATAAAGGAATCTATTGATAGAATTAAAAGTCAAAAAGATGATTTTGTATCATATGATTCTTGTTTTGTTACTGATGAGAATAGAAAACTTTTAGGCTATGTTGATGTTAAAGATTTATTAATAAATGATATGGATACTTTGATTGATGATATTATGAAGGAATGTGAAAGTATTCATACTACTATGGATCAAGAGGAAGTTGCTAATATCTTTCAAGACTATGATTATAGTACTTTACCTGTTGTTGATTCTGAGGGTAGATTAGTAGGTGTTATTACTATTGATGATATCTTAGATATTATTGAAGAAGAGACTACAGAAGATATTGAAAAGATGGCTGCTATTACTCCGAGTGATAAAAGCTATATGAAAACTGGAGTATTTGAAACTTGGAAGAAACGTATACCATGGTTATTACTTTTAATGATTAGTGCTACTTTTACTGGTAAGATTATTACTCATTTTGAAGAAGCTTTAGCTACTTATGTTGTACTTACTGCATTTATTCCAATGTTAATGGATACTGGTGGTAATGCTGGTAGTCAAGCTAGTGTATCTGTTATTCGTAGTTTATCTTTAGATGAGATAGAGTTTAAAGATATATTTAAAGTAGTATGGAAAGAACTTAGAGTTAGTCTTTTATGTGGATTAACTTTAGGTGTTGCTAATTTTATTAAATTATTAGCTTTAGATCATGTAACTATTCCTATAGCTTTTGTTGTATGTAGTACTTTAGTTATTACAGTATGCGTTGCTAAGATGATTGGTAGTAGTTTACCTATACTTACTAAGAAAATAGGATTTGATCCTGCTGTAATGGCTAGTCCATTAATTACTACTATTGTTGATGCTTGTTCTTTATTAATTTATTTTAAAATAGCAGGTTTAATGTTAGGAATATAATGTAAAAATTATATTCTTTTTCTTTTTTACTAGATTTATTATTAAATACTTATTATAATTATTTTGTAAGGTGGGATAATATGAAAGTAAAAGGAAAGAATGTTATTGTTACAGGTGCTGCTTCTGGTGTAGGAAAAGAATTAACTAGACAGTTACTTGAAAAAGGAGCTAATGTTGCTGGATTAGATATTAATGGTGACAATTTAAAGTCTTTAGAAGAGGAAATGAATTCTAAGAGATTAAAAACTTATGTAGTTGATGTAGGAAGTAAAGAATCAATTGATAAGTTTCATGATGCTTATAAAAAGGATTATAATGATGCAGATATAATTATAAATAATGCTGGTATTATACAGCCATTTATACCAGTTAAAGATTTAGATGAGAAAACTATTCATAAAATTATGGATGTTAATTTCTTTGGACCAGTAAATCTAATTAGAAGTTTTATGGATGATTTATTAAATGATAGATCTACACAATTTATAGTTGATGTTTCTAGTATGGGTGGATTTTTCCCATTCCCTGGACAAACTATGTATGGAGCTAGTAAAGCTGCTTTAAAAATATTTACTGAAGGATTATATGCTGAATTACATGATACTAATGTTAATGTAATGATTGTATTACCTGGTGCTATGGCTACAAATATTACTCAAAATTCTAATGTTGATATGGGTGGAGCTACTGCAGAAAATAGTAGTATGAAAATGCTTAGTGCTGAGAGTGCTGCAGAACAAATCATAACAGGAATTGAAAAAGATAAGTTTAAATTATTCTTAGGTAGTGATTCTAAGTTCTTAAAATTCTTATATAAGATTAATTCTAGATTTGCTATTGATTTTATAAATAAAAAAATGAAACAACAATAATTTATATGGTATAATGTATTTACTGATTAATTCAGTAAATTGCCCTATAGCCAAATGGTAAGGCAGTGCGCTCTGACCGCATAATGTGTTAGTTCGAGTCTAACTAGGGCAACCATATTAAAAAAATAGAGTATTTATTACTCTTTTTTTCTTTTTATATCAATGGTTTATTGATTTATTTTGAATTTTGTTATATTATTAAAGAGATATTTGAAGAGGTGTATATTGATGAGTGAAAATGAAAGAATAGAGTTAGCTGAACTATTATTTCCAAACATCACTAAAACTAGAGAAGATTATGAAAAAATGTATCCTGAAAGAGATTTACCTGATGGTGCGATGGTAACAAGATATGCTCCATCTCCAACTGGTTTAGTTCATTTAGGAAATTTATTAAGTGCTTTTAGTGATATGGTTTATGCTAGACAATCTAAAGGTAGCTATTATTTAAGAATTGAAGATACTGATCAAAAGAGAATGGTTGAAGGTGGTATTGAAAATATTACTGGTGTTCTTCATGATTTTTCTATGTTACCAAATGAAGGTTATAGTTTTGGTGGTATTTATGGTCCATATATCCAAAGTGAAAGAAATCCTATATATCAATGCTATGTAAAAGATCTTATTGTTAAAGGATATGCTTATCCTTGTTTTATGACTGAAGAAGAGATTGCTAATATTAGAGAAGAACAAGAGATTAATAAAACTAAAATTGGTATATATGGTGTTTATGCGCAAGATAGAGATTTATCTTTAGATGAAGTTAAAGCTAAGATTAATAATGGTGAAGAATATGTTATTAGATTAAAATCTCCTGGAGATGCTAAAAAAGAAATCGAAATAGTAGATTGTATTAAAGGTAAAATGAAATTTCCTGAACATGATGTTGATACTGTTTTATTAAAGAAAGATGGAACTCCAACTTATCACTTTGCTCATGCAGTAGATGATCATTTAATGCACACTACACATGTTATTCGTGGAGATGAATGGGTAAGTAGTATCCCATTACATATTCAATTATTTGAAATATTAGGATTTAAACCTTGCCAATATGTTCATATAGCTCCTATTACTATAAAAGATAAAGAAACTGGTAATATAAGAAAGATAAGTAAGAGAAAAGATCCTTTCTTTGGAGTTAAATATTATGATGAAAATGGTATTCCAATAGAGGCATTACATTTATATCTTGCTACTATTACTAATACTAATTTTGAGGAATGGTATTTAAATAATCCTGATAAAAGTATTGAAGATTTTGAATTTAGTTTTGATAAACATGCTATTGGTGGTACAAGTTTTGATGAAGCTAAATTAGTTAATATTTGTAAGACTTATTTTTCTAGAAAAAGTGGAGAAGCTGTGTTTAATGAAACTTTAGTTTGGGCACATAAACATGATGAAGAATATGCTAAGTTATTAGAAGAAAACAAAGATTTAATGATTAAATTCTTTAATATTGAAAAAGATGGAGATAGACCTAGAAAAGATATTGCTAAATATAGTGATGTTAAAGAAGAATTTAGTTATGCAATTGATTCTATGTTTGAAAAAGAGAACTATTCTAAATTAGAAAGTGATAAGACTTATGATTTAGATTTAATTAAAGAATATATTAATGATGTTAATCTAGATGTTACTAATGAAGAATGGTTTACTAATGTTAAAGAATTTGCTATAGCTCATGGATATGCTGGTAGTCCTAAAGATTATAAGAAAGATCCAGATAGTTATAAAGGTCATGTTGGTGATGTATGTGAAGCATTAAGAGTAGTTATTACTGGTAGAACTAAATCTCCTGATTTATTCTCAATAATGAAAATATTAGGAAAAGATAAAATTAATCAAAGAATTAATCTTTATGAAAAACATATTAATAAATAATTAATGAAAACTAGGAATTATGAAGTGAACCCCATTTTGGACACTTTAAAAAAAGACTAATTTCATATAAAATAGAATCTCAAGAAAGGAGGTTCTATTTTTATGTCTAATAATAAATACACTAATGAATTTAAAAAGAAAGTTGTTGATGAATATGTTT
>JAFWRK010000023.1 GCA_017519965.1 Bacilli bacterium | reverse complement strand
TTTAATCATCATCATCTTCAATAATATCAGTATTAAATTCTTTCTTACCTCTCAATGCACGGGAAAGGGCATACCTCATAGTAATTATTAATTTATTAAGACCGACTGCAGTAATGATAAATCCAACAGCAGATAATACATCAAAAACAACATTCCTAAACATATAACCATGGTTTTGATAGCAATAATTTTCTTCAATATAATTAATACTATTTTTAGCTGTATAGCAACTGGTCATAGAAAGAAGTCCGGCTAAAATATAATTGAAAATACTAAACGAACTTAAATATTTCACAATAGTAGATTGACTTTTGGTGAATTCATCTTTTGTTTCATCGTCATTGTCAATGTAATAATCTTTTTTTATGCTATTCATTAATCTTTCGAAGTGGGAGTTATTTCTTTTATCCAAACCTAAAGCATATTTGTCCTTCAAAGTTGTACTACCATTAATTAAATAATCAGTTTGATTGTAAAGATCATCGAAATTTACTATATATTGATATATAGCAGTAGAAATTGTTCTCATTGTTTGCTTAGAAGGACAGGATAAATAGGTACCTAAGCCGGTGTTTTCAGAAGGGGTAATTCCGGAGATGATCGAATTACCAATAGTAGCGCAGAAATCAATGGATAATAGTGTATATGTAGTTTCTAATCCTGCCATAATGAATAGAGGGACCGACAATAAGATTAAAAGAGTACTAGCTAACCATGGTATATATTCTCTTCTGAGCCAGTAGCCTGCAATACCAATTCCTGCGATGAGAATATAAAGAATTAAAGCACATACTTGGAATCTAAATTTATGTTTTTGTATACTATATAAATCATCATAGAAGCTTTCATATTTTTTCACAAGATTTTGCGTATCTTCTTCTATTGTTTTCAAGCCATATATGCTAGTATTCACATTTTTATCACCTTTGAAAATGTTTTCTAAAACTTTTTGATTACTTTTAGTTTCTTGTAATATTTCTTCCAAGAGATCTTTTTGTTCTTCAGTATAATCCATCATGTCATCAATGTTGGAACTATATAAATAAAAAAGATATAAAAAATGTTAAAATGACTTACTTTGATTTTCCGGCGTTATATATTGTGACAAATAGGGAAATTAATGTCACTGCTAATCCAGTAATAATAAAGAAATAAGTTATTTGGTTGTAAGATTTGGTAATGATTTTAGGACCTTGGCAACCTTTTAAGAAAAATCTTTTGACAAGATATACTATAAATACAATGATAACGACAATAGCACAAATAACAAATGGTATACAGCAAGCAAATAAATTTGTGTAATAACCTTCTTCTTCAGGAGTGAAATATTTCACCAATTTTTCTAGTTGGTCCGGGTTGTCATAGTAATAAAATGAATTTCTTAATCCAACCCAATAATAATAACTGTCACGTTGTGTTTCCGATAATTTTGAAACATAGCTATTTATAATAATTGAATTATTGAAGATTGTCCAATTTTTTTGTTTATTGTCTTGGATACCAATGGCTATTACACTTAAAAAAGTTATGATTAAAAGTGCTCTTTTCCCCATCATTTTTGTTATATTTTAAAAAAATATTTATGAGTAAAAAATATTTCTAATTATTATTTTAATAATAATTATTATTTTTATTCATCTTAAAATATTTTAGTATAATTATTTTTTTTAATTAAACTAAAATA
>JAFWRK010000022.1 GCA_017519965.1 Bacilli bacterium | reverse complement strand
TTATAAATTAATATTATTATTTATTAAATATTTTTTTAAAATTATTTTTCTTTCTATGTAAATTAATTTTTATAAAAATAAAAAAAGAGAAGAATAAATCTTCTCTTATATATTTAATGGTATTACTCCCCTACTTTGTTCCAAAGATTCTATCTCCGGCATCTCCTAATCCTGGAACAATATATTTATTATTATTTAATTTTTCATCTATACAAGAAGTATATATCTTTACATCTGGATATTTCTCTGTGACCCTTTTTAAGCCCTCTGGAGCGGCAATTATGCATAGGAACTTAATCTTCCCTACTCCCTTGCTTTTTAGAAGCTCTATAGCGTCTTCTGCACTTCCTCCAGTCGCAAGCATAGGATCTAATAATATTACTTCTCTTTTTTCTATTCCTTCAGGTACTTTAAAGAAATAATTTACTGGTTCAAATGTTTTTTCATCTCTATACATTCCAATATGTCCTACTTTAGCAGTAGGTACTACAGATATTACTCCATCTAACATTCCTAAACCTGCTCTTAGAATTGGAATAAAAGCATATTGATCTTCATTCATTCTATGAGTTTTCATCTTCTTAATAGGTGTTTCTATTGTTACTGGATCTAATTTCGCATCATTTAATGCTTCATAACAAAGAATCATACTTATTTCTTTAATTAATTCTCTGAATTCCTTTGTAGATGTATTTTTATCTCTTAATATAGATAATTTATGTTCTATTAAAGGATGTTTTAATTCAATTACGTTTTTCATTATTTAGCCTCTTTCTTTTTTATTTTTTCTTTTACTTTCTCCTTAAAATTATCCTTTTTTAATTCATGTAATACTTCTTTTTTTATTTCTTCTTTTAATCTATTATATTTGTTTTGATCTCTTAGAATAGCTTCTATTTCTTCATCTTCTGATTTAATAATTATATTTAGAATTATACCTACTAGTGCTGCTAAAGACATTCCTGAGATTGTTAATGACATATCTTTAGTTATTAAACTAATTGCAGCTCCTCCTAAACCAATTACTAGCATTGATGAAGCAACTACTACATTTTTATTTTCTTCAAAGTTTACTTGATTCTTTATTAGTACTTTTAAACCGTTTACAGCGATAAATCCATAAAGTAATAGTGATACACCACCTAATACTGGTTCAGGGATTGTAGATACTAATGCAGTGAATTTACCTAAGAATCCAATGATGATTACAAATATTGCAGCTAATCCAATTACTTTTACTGATGCAACTTTTGTCATACCTACAACTGATGTATTTTCTCCATAAGTTGTATTTGCAGGACCTCCTAAAGCACCTGCAACAAATGTAGCAAGTCCATCTCCTAGAAGTGTTCTATCAAGTCCTGGATTTTTAATTAAATCTCTTCCAATAATATTACTTAATGATGTATGATCTCCAATGTGTTCACATAGAGTTACTAGTGCTACTGGAAGAATTGTAACTAAAGCCGCAAACTCTATTTTATAATCTTTAAATGGTAATATAAATTTTGGTATTTCAAAGAATTTTGCATCTAATACTGGTTTGAAATTTACCATTCCTAAACAACATGCAACTATATAACCTGATACAATTCCAATTAAGAATGGAATTATTTTAAAGAATCCTTTGGCTTTTGTCATAACAAATGCTGTTACTAGGAAAGATACTAAAGCAACAACTAATACTTTCCATTCAAATACATCTGCACTTGCTAGCCCTATTTGATCAATGGCATTTGGTGCTAATCCTAAACCAATAATCATAATCATTGGTCCTATTACTACTGGTGGTAATAATTTTTCTAACCAATCTTTTCCGACTAGTCTTATTATTATGGCAACTGCTATGTATAATAGACCAACTGCCATTATACCTGTCATTGCTCCCCCTATTCCAGCTTTAGTATATGCTGCAGCAATAGGTACTATAAAGGCAAATGAACTTCCCAAATATACTGGAGATTTTGCTTTAGTACATAATATATAAATTAATGTACCTATACCTGATGCTACTAATGCTACTGGTATTGTTAATACCTCAGCTTTTGCAGCATTATTTACTAGTATTGGAACTAATATTGTTGCTCCAAACATGGCAAATAGATGCTGGAATGCCAAAATTATGCTTTTCCCAAGAGGTGGCATGTCCTCAATGTCGTAAGTCATCTTTGACTCTTTCATAAACTCCTCGCTTTCTTTTTAAAGGTTACTTTGCATAAAAAAAGAAGAACTATAAATAATAGCTCTTCTAAAAGGAAAAAACAGAAACACAAATAGATGTTTTGTTGCTTAAAATTTGTCTATTTGTACATCTGTTTTTTATCATACGTTTCACCTTCTTTTATAAGATTAAACTAATTAAAATAAAAAGTCAAGAAAATTAAACTTTTCTTGACTGAATTTCTGCTATCTTCTCGAATACTTCTTTTGCATTATCTTCGTTAATTTCCATATAACCTAATTCTTTTAAGGCTTGAATTTTAACTGTATTCAACTCTTGCGTACGAGATAATTTTTCTTCTTTCTTTTGTTCAATGCTTTGGACAAATCTCTTATGAGCATCTCCTAATTTATTCTTAGAACTTCCTCCATTATTATATAGAGTCATTGCACTAAACATTATACTTTCAAATACAAATTGCTTATCTTTATTAAAGTTAAATTCCATTGGATCAGTAAATCCTAATGATTTAGAGAAATAAGCTAAATTATATTTTAATTCATCATTTGTTTCCATAGATTGAATAAAATGGAATAAGTATACAAAAGCATTATAAGAATCTTTAGATTTATCACTAGATAATTTCTCTTTTAATAGTGAAATAATATCTGATAATAATTCTTGTTCTTTCTTATTAAATCCTTTTAAGTCTGCAATTACTTCTTTATTAGAAGAATCTTTAACTCCTTCATTTAATCTATTTTCTACTTCAATTATATATTCACCGGTAATTTTTAAATCTTTTAACCCATTTATATCTTCAATATTAAGTAAACTTAGTAATTTAGCAGCTTTTTCTTTAGGCCAATTACTAATATCATCAATACCTAAATAATTATAAAGCATTTGACGAGATACACCTAAATATTTTGCTAATCTAACTTTACTAATTCCTAATTCTGTTAAAATCGTATTTAATTCTTTCATATTAATTACCCTCCTAACATAATTATAGGGATAAATATGTAAAAAAGCAAGTGTAAATTGACACTTTGTTAAAATATTTTAGGTGTAATATATGTAATTAAATATTTTACTAATGTAGAGGTAATAAAACCAATAAAAGTAAATAATAATACTAAATAATATCTCTTAATTATATTACTAAAAGTAAATGATTTATGTAAAAAAATATATCTAAATATGTAAGTAGAAAAACATATAGAGTAAAATGATAAGAAGAATAAACTTACTAATAATATTATTGTAGGAATTAAATATAATATTATTGATAAGAGATAATTTACTCCTAAATAAGAGACCATTGCACATAGGTCAAAAGCAAAGACAAAGACATAGTAACTGTAGATTAATGGTACTATTAGTATTCCTATTATTGATATACCTAATATCCATATAATAATTAAAGGTATTAAGTTTTCTATTAAATAATCTTTTATTTCTACTCTACTCTTTAATAGATTATTAATATTTTGAAATACTATTTCTCTACTATTAATATCTAATTTTGCATAAAAAAAGATTCCTATTAAGAAACTTATTATTGTAATTAAAATTAATAAACTAAATATTTTATACCTTTTCAAGAATCTAATCATAATAATCACCTATTAGACCATATGATTATTTTGTTAAAATAATGATTAATATAAATTTACAAATTGCTACAAATTTTATATAATATTATCTATGAGGTAGGTGATTATGATGAGTGATAAATTAATTAAAATAGTCGCTATTGTAATGCTTATAGCAACAATTATTAGTTTTATAGGAATGCTAGTATTTATTTAAAAAAAATATAATGATTATTCATTATATTTTTTATTTTTCTACATATCCTTCTATTTCAGGAACTATATCTACTAGTGTTGCAGCATTTAAATCGTATTTATTTGCTATATCATTTATACGATGATAATCTTTTGATAAGAATAATAGTAATAATCCTGATATTCTGTTTGCACTATATTGTTCTAACATATATCTATCTTCTGGAGCAATATTATATTTTCTACAAATATCTAGTATTGGTCCATATCCATATAAATAATTTAGAAAAGATCTTGAAATTCTCTCTACTTGAGGATTTTTATCTTTTATTGATACTTTAGTCCAAACTTTCATAGTATCACCCCTTGTTGGCTCTATATAATATCATAAAATATAAAAAAAGACAATCTCTTAAATATAAGGATTGTTTTTTCTTTCGTGACCTATTGTAGTTGCATCATAATGTCCTGGATATAACATAATTGAATCATCATATGTTAGTAACCATTTTAAGCTTTCTTTTAATTCATTAGGACTTCCTCCTGGAAGATCAGTACGTCCTACACTTTCTTTAAAGATAAAGTCTCCAACAAACATTGCTTCTTCATCTTCAAAATAGAATGTTACTGAGTCTTTTGAATGTCCTGGAGTATGAAATCCTTGGAAATGGAAATCTGCTATATCAAAGTGCATTCCATCATCTATATTACTACTTTTAAATATTTTTATTGATCTTTTAGTAAGAAAATTACGAAGAGCTCCTATATGATCTGCATGTTGATGTGTAATTAGTACTCCTAATACTTGATTGTCTCCAATAGCTTCTTTTATTTTTAAGTATTCATCTCCTGGATCTACTATAAGACATTTTCCATCTTTAATAAGAACATAACAATTTTCATCTAAATATCCAGTTACAACACATTTAATGTCCATATTATTCCTTCTTTCTAGTATTTTTGTTCATATTCCTTACTTACTAATACATAGTTATAATTCATATCTAATCTAAAAGTATAGAAATATTTTCCACTCTTTAAATAATCTGGTAAAACCATATTTTCTTGTCCAGAATAATTTACTTGTTCTGTTAAGACAATCATATTATTTGAATATTTTGCTTCTATTAATTCTTTACTTACTTTATAAGCTCCTGAAGTATTCATTTTACAAGTACCTTCAACATATTCATCTCTATTTGGAATATATTCATATCCTCCAACACAAGCGTTTTGAAGTTTAATATTTATTTTTGGCATTGGAGTCATTTCACCAAATAGTTCTTTCCATTTAAGTTCTAGTGTCTTTCTTGTGAATCCTTTTGGTGTAAATGTTGATGATTTCTCACATTTATAAGGCTCCATTTTTAATTTATCAAAACCAGTACAATTAGTTTCATACTTATCATATTCTGGTATTTGACGATATGCTAGATATATTTTCATAGTATCATTAAATTCTGGTTGAGCTAAATCTTCTCTTACTGATGTTACTACTTTACTATAAAGACTTTGTACTAATGTAGAATTAACATCTATATTAGTTGATTCTTTTTTCTCGCCTATTGGACTACAAGTATACTTTAATTCTTCTATTTTGCGATCTGATGTAGTTTTTATAAAGAATAGTACTGCTCCTAATAGAATAATAATTATTACTAATATGAATATTACACTTGCTTTAAATTTCTTTTTTCTTTTTGCTCTACGTGCAGCTCTTTCTTCTTCTGTTTCTTCTATTACTGCTGGAGTAGTTGCAGGAACGACTGGTGGTACAGGTATATTATTAATTGTATTATTAACTGCTTCTGGTGATACTGGTGTTGGAGCACTATTAAAAGTAGGAGCTTCTACATTTGCTTCTACTGGCATAGTATTAGGAACTACTACTGGAACTGTTACTGGTTCTGTTACTTGAACTGCTGTTGGATCTATTGTTGTAATTAGTGGTGCAGTAGTCTCTTGATTTTCAACCCCATTATTCAAATCTAATCACCTATCCTATATAAATTCTATACCATTTTACTTACTTTTTCAAGCACAAAAAAAGATAGTTTCCTATCTTCTTTTTTTATTTATTTAATCCGTTTGTCATCATAACTGAATCTATAAACTGATCTCTTTCAATTAGTAAAGACATAGTATCACAAATATCAGTTGCGTCGTATAAGCGGTTTTGAATATTATCTGTAAAAGATACATAATGATTGAATGAATTTTTTACGCTTTTCTCTGTTTTATCATTTTTGATGTTTGCTAAATATTTCTCATAAAAAGAAAGAACAATATCATTTTTTAAAATAAAGTTATGTTCTAACTCAAAGATTCTGTTAAAATCTTCCATTATATACTTCTCCTATTTCAGTTTTTATTTTTTATCACACGAACCAATATCATTATAATAAATAATTTTTAAAAAAGCAAATGTTATCAATTATCCTTGTGTCTAGTAACGGTGAATCTTTGTAGTTCTATCTCTTCTAAATCCGTTATATTTCCTTTACTTTTTGCAATTCTTACTTGTTCTTCTACTGTGTCAACTCCATCTAAATCTGGTAGTAATAAACCTCTTTTATTTCCACTACTTACTATTACTCCATATTTTTTAGGGTCTAATTCGTCATATGAGGCAATTTTCTCTGGGATAGATAAAATGTCTACATTAATATCTAAATAAGGTACTTCAGAGGCTTTAATAGGCTCAAAACGATAATCTTCAGTACTTGCTGCTATAGCATTACGAATTATTTCTTCTCCAATTGAAGATCTAGTTGGCATAAATGTTCCAATACAACCTCTTAATTTATCAAATTCATGTATTGAAACAAATACTCCTGCCCTATCATTTAATAATTCTTTATCTTTAATATCATTAACTGTTAATGTTCTATTATCTATTAAAAAAGCTTCTATTGTTTCTTGGGCAAGTCTTATATATGGATCTTTTGATTTAGATACTATATGACTCTCTAAATATCTTTCTTCAAAATTTCTTCTACTATCATACTCTATTGGGTAAAAACTTAATATTCCATACCCTACTCCTGTTTTATCTTCATGAGAATAGAATGTAGGTCTTACATTATATGAATCTAATGCTCCTGCCATCATACAAAATGATGGGTGTCCACAAGGAGCAGCTTTATCTAAGAATGCTTCTTTATATTCTAATAGATTATTAAATAATCCTTGAGATAAGTCATACATTACTTCTTCATCATATTCTGGGCCTTCTTTTATAAATCCATATGGACCATCAACTTGTAATTTATGAGAAAGGTCTCCTGATGCAACATATACAAACTTTTTATCTAATTTATTACATACTTCTTGTATTTGTTTTCCAAATTTATAATGATCTATTAATGGTAAATCACTTATACCTAAAACTACTATTTTACAATTAGGATAATGTTTTCTAATAAAATATAGAGGTACCATTGTTCCATGATCTAAAACATTAGAATCTATGGCAGTTGGTATATTATTCTTATCACATAGATTTTGCAATTCATAAACAAACTCTGTATCTACTTCTTCAGTAAAAGATACATCTCTTGCTCCAAACTCATGCATATCTCCATCTAAGTAATCTCCTCCACTTATATAGAATCCATTTCTATAGTATGGTGCATGAGGGCTTGAAATAATAATTGTATCAGGTTTTAGATTAGCAATTTCTTCTCCTACTTTGTTATAAGAATCTATTGTCTTAGAAACTATATTTTCTCTTCCCCTACCCACTTCAGGTATTATTAATGGTGGATGTGGAACTGTAAAAGCACCAATTATATTCATAAGATACCTCCTATTCTAATTATATTTTATCATAAAAAAAGCAAAGTAAACTTTGCTTTTAACTATTTAATGTTACATTCATTATTATTGGATTATGATCACTTGCAACAAATCCTAAATCTTGTGTAGTATTAGAATTTACTGTAATATTTCTTGATACTATAAATCCATCAATTACATAGTATTGGAATTTATCTTTATCGGCATTTTTATATGGTTTGTCAAGACTTCTACATGAAGGAGTAGTATTATCCATCATGAATTGCCAATCTTCTCCTAAGTCTTCTACTTTCATCTCTCCTGGTTTCCATACATCTTTACCAACAGGATACATACTAGTATCAACTGATGAGAAGTTTTGATTAAAGTCTCCACCTACTATTACATAATTACCTTTACCTGTTTCTTTATTCATTAATTTTAATAATTCTTTATTTTGTGCTTCTTTACCTTTACCATTATCATAAGCATCTAAATGTACATTAATAACTACTAAATACTTATCTGTATCTTTAATTGGTATTCTTGTAATAATTGCACATCTTTTTAGATTAAACATACTTACTGGCCAAATAAAACTGCTTGGTAATTGTCTTCTTTCTGCTGTTTCAATAGTATATTTTGAGAATGTTGATATACCGGAATTAACATTTCCAATTGTATCTCCTATTGGATAAGGTAAATATAATACTTTAAAATTATAAGCAAATACAGTTGAATAATTATTAAAATGATTTGCTAAAGATGAATATTCATTTACATGATTAGCTCTTTTTGATTTCTTATCAACTTCTTGGAATAGTATAATGCTAGGTTTAGTTTCTTCTACTTTATTTCTAATAGCTTTTAAATTACTATTTACTCTATCTCTTGTTGCAGTTTGAACCATTTCTCCACCATCCATGAAGAAATCGGCATTATCTCCTAAAGCACCATAACCAATATTCCATGTCATAATATCAAATGTATCTCCAACATTTAATGAGTAGAATCCTTCTCCATCTATTGTTAATTTTTCTTTTTTCTCTGGTTTATATTCAACAATATAATAGAATAACAAGAAAACAACTATAAATATTCCTAAGAATATAAGAAGTTTAATAAAGAATCTTTTAACTCTTTCTTTAAAAGGAAGTATTTCCATATCTTCTTTTTCTTTTTTAGGAAAGAAATTGGCTATTTCTTTTTCTTCAGTTACTTCTTCTTTTTCAATTGGTTCTACTACTTCTTCTATTTTTTTAACTACTTTTTTCTCTACAGGTGTTTTTTTCTTAGGTGTAGTTTTCTTTTTAGTAGTTTTATTTTTTGTAGTTGTTTTTGATCCTTTTTTCTTAGTATCAACTGCTTTTAAAATATCATTTTTTTTCATAACCACACATACTCCATTTCAATGACAAAGTTATTATATCACAAAATAAGAATAGACAATATCTATTCTTATTTATTCTTAATGTTTTTTAATATGATCCTTGAACTAACATTCCGTTTGCAAAGTAATTATTAATAGTTCTTCCATCTTTTCCTCTAACTACAAAGTCATAATAATCTTCTTTTCCATTAAATGGAATAATCTTTTTAATTTTTTTGTATCCATTATTAGTCTTAACTAAATCACCTATATTAGGTTTTGGATATCCGTTTCTATTTGTATAAGATTTCCATCCAGTAGTCGTATATATAGGGTGATAATCAGTTACATCTAAATATGTCTTATCATCAAATATATATTTAACTAAGTTGGAAGCATCTTTATGTATAAATATTCTATTTACTTTACCAATTTCTGTTTTATTAGTGTCAAAATCAAAGTAGGCAATTTCGTCATTTTCTTTAATATCTTTAGCTTTTATTGTAATACCATTGCCGCTAAGAATATCGCTATCAGGTGAAACACATTCACCAAATTCAATACAACTATATGTTTTATTTTCAATTGTTGAATTTGCCTCAAAAATAATACCATTATAATGAGAGCTGTTGCTTAATCCAATGTATGTAAGTCCATTTTTATATACTGACCAATATCCTGTTAAAGTCTTTTCTCGAATTGTTGGGCCATAATAATCAACTGTTTGCTCATAACAATCTTCTGGATTATCCGAATTCCATAACTCACATTTTTCTAATGTATCATAGTCAAAATAATCGACAGGATTAAATCTATATGCTGTAGGAAGCAATGTACATTTATTATAGTACTTGTCTGAAACCATAAAATTGCATCTATCTAATGAAGTATAATAATCATAATTAATATCAAAAATAGGAACATATTTACCATTATATGCAAAGCATCCTTTTTCTGCTGCATAATAAACATCTTCACATTCTTCTAGAGAATCATAGAAATCATATTCATATGCAAATTCACCCTTATATATTTCATTATATAAAGTAGTACAATTATCACTAATTCTACATTCTTCTTCGCTTTCAGAGTAAGCAATTGTATCATAACTTTTTCTAATTGAATATATTTTTTTATGTTTTAAAGCACAGCCTCTATTATTACCCCAAATATCAATGCATTCATCAATAGTATTATATTCTCCATCTATTTCTCCAGTGTAGAAATTACTTTTAGACCATTCACCAAAAGTCATACCTTCAAAGAATTCAAAAACATCATCTGAACAATCAAATTTAAACTGAGATACTTTCCCATTATATAGAGTAACATTAGTCTCCAATTTAATTTCACTTTTACAAAAAGCGTATATAGTGATTGGTATAAATAATAAACATATAATTATTATTAATGTTTTAACTTTCTTATTTTTAATAAAAATTACTAGTAAAGTACAAATAATCATTACAACTAATAATACTATTGACAAATATATATTATTTAAAGTCTTTGGATTATTTATTTCTTCGTTTTGAAAATTAATTATAAACGATTTATAGTCATTATATTTATTATTAGTAAACTTATTTTGTGGGACTTTTGTTTTGTACTTTATTGTAATATATAAAATTTTTGATGTATTAGCTTTAATTACATTGGATTTATCTTCAAAAACTAATTCATAATCTAAATAATCAGAAATTGATTTAATACCATTTTTGTCTAAGTAATAATCTTCTGAAGAATTATTCTTAACATTAACACTATAAATAATATAATCATTAATTGTATACATATTAATAATTAAATTTAACTTCATTCCATTAATTGTTGCTGGTTCTACTTCTAAAACATTTTCAGATTTTTCTTTAACAATTATGGAGTTAATTTTTATATCATTTGGATTACAAGTTTTTGCTAAACATTCAAAAGGAATAAATGCTAAAACTAGTAATAATATAATGTATATAATTTTTTTCATTACATCACTTCCAATTATCTTTATTTTATAACCATGAATTATTTTTCTTAATATATATTTTCTTTACTACTTGTACTATTACTGCATATATTAGAGCTAAACCTATTACATAGAAGTAATAATATAGAGGTAATACTACAAAGTGGAATTCTCCAAAACTAGATAGGATTATTGGTATTAGAATAGTACATCCTATTGTGATTAATGATAATCCTACTAATATCTTGCTTGGATTTGATTCTAAGTAATTTAGTTTATTTGTACGTAAGTAGTAAATTATTAATGTTTCAGATATGATACATTCCACAAACCATGCTGTTTGGAAATACATTTGTTTATCTACACTATTGTATTTAAATATAAACCAGAATATTAGGAATGCACATACATCTGTAATGGATGATATTACACCAAATATTTTCATAAATTTACTAAGATCTTTAGTATCCCATTTCTTAGGTGTTTTTAAGAATTCTTCATCTACATTGTCATATGGAATACCTATTTGTGATATTTCTACGATGAAGTCTTGAATTAACATTTGGATTGGCATTAATGGTAAGAATGGTAAGAATATACTTGATAACATAATACTAAATACATCTCCAAAGTCTTGAGATAATGCAAGTTTCATGTATTTAACAATATTACCATATACTTTTCTACCTTCAATTGCGCCATTATAAACAACATCTAAGTTTTGTTCTAGTAAAATAATGTCACTTGACTCTTTAGCAATATCAGTAGCATCATCAACAGATATTGCGACATCTGCAGAGTGTAGTGCAGGAGCATCATTTACTCCATCACCCATATATCCAACACAGTGTCCCATTTTTCTTAGAAGAGATACTACTCTTTCTTTTTGTAATGGATTCATTCTAGCAAATACATCAACATCCATTATTACTTTAGATAATTCATCATCATCCATTTTATCTATTTCGATACCTAAAAGTATTTT
This sequence comes from Bacilli bacterium, assembly GCA_017519965.1. Next base: position 1,471 of record JAFWRK010000022.1, on the reverse strand, counting down.
GCTTTCTAACCCTACTGCTGAACAAATTGCTTCAGTTGCATATTTATTGTCTCCTGTAAGAATCTTAGTGGTTACACCTAAATTTTGTAAGTTTTGAATTGTTTTTTTAGCATCTTCTTTTGGTGGATCTAAGAAAGCAATTAAACCTATTAAAGTAAAATCTTTTTCATCTTCTTTATTAAATTTATCAATACCAGCATATTCATGTTTTACTGCTAGTGCTATTACTTGCATACCTTTTTTGGATAAAGCAATTGCTTGGTCTTCAGCATCTTTACAAATCTTACTTGTAATCTTAACTTCTTTTTTATTAATTAATGCCATATCACATACTTTCAAGATTTCTTCTAAGGCACCTTTCGCAATTACTGAGTATTTTTTTTCATTTTGTACTACAATAGATGATCTTTTTCTTGTGTAATCAAATGGTATCTCATCAATCTTTGTATAATTAGATATATCTATATGATGATCTTTTCCATAAGTATTAATTGCTTTATCTACTAAGTTTTTAAATCCAGTACTTAATTTACTATTTATATAAGCACATTTAAGTACATAATCATCGTCTTCACCTTTAAGATTAATATATTTTTGTAATACGATATTATTCTTTGTTAAAGTACCAGTTTTATCTGTACATAAGATATCCATTGATCCTAAGTTTTGAATTGATTTAATATTTTTTACTAATGTTTTCTTTTTAGATAATAATTTAGATCCTCTTGTTAAATTAACATTTACAATCATAGGTAACATTGAAGGAGTAATACCTACTGCGACTGATAAAGCAAACATTAATGCTTGAGGAATATTACCTCTAATAAATCCATATACACAAAATACTAATAAAGATATAAATATCATATATCTAATTAACATAGTACTTATGTGATTAATTCCTTGTTCAAAAGTAGTTAAATCTTTAACATTAGATACTTTTGTATTTACTTTACCCATAAATGTATCTTGCCCAGTTTTAACAACTACTCCTAAACCATTACCACTTATTACAGTAGTACCCATTAAACATATATTTCTAATTGATGTTTCTTCATCATTTATTTTTGCTTTTCTTCCTGCTATCTTTTCAACTGCAATACTTTCTCCAGTAAATGTTGATTGATTAATAAATAAGTCTTTACTTTCTAGTAAGTATAAGTCAGCTGGGACAACAGATCCTGCACTTAAAGTAATAATATCTCCAAGAACTACTTTTTCTTGTCTAACTTCTTTTTGTTTATCTCCTCTAATTACATCAGTAAATATACGTATCTTTTCTTTTAGTCTTAAATTAAATCTATATGTAGAATAATTTTGAGTAAAACTAATTAAAGCACTAATTACTGTAATAACTAGAATGATTAATGCTCCTAATGCGTCTCCTGTAAAATAATTAATTAAAGATAGAAAGATTAATATTAAAATAAATTTATCTTTGAAACTATCAATGATAAAATACATTGGTCCT
>JAFWRK010000021.1 GCA_017519965.1 Bacilli bacterium | reverse complement strand
TGTATCTAATGAGGGTAATAATATTCATAGAACATCTGGTAATAATATAGCTGTTATTCAATCTAATTATGCTTGGGATAAACAAAAATACTATGGATTTGTTACTGGAGAATCTTCTTCAGAAGTATTACTTACTACAGAAGATTTACAAGAAGAAACAACATATCAAGATTTAATAGGTTTAGGAGAAGCTTTTGATTATTCTCAAATAGGAGACAATATTGTACCTAAGTTAAAGAGTTCTGACTCGGTTGAATTATTACCTAATCAGAAAGATGTTGTATTGGAATCCGAACTATTTGATGTTAAATCAATGGATGTTGAACCTATAGCTACTTCTGCAACAATTCATATGGTAATTGAAAATCCAAATCAATATCAGATAAATAGTGTAGGATTTGATTATTTAAGAGTTACTCGTGAAAGATATAATAATGATCCTAATGATGGGACTACTATTGTTGATTTGACAGTTGTTCCTGATAAATATTTTGATAGTTATACATTTAATAATGTTACTTATATTGATGGAAGTGGAAATGAACAAAATTATGAAAAGATTGTACGTGTAGAATTACAATTCTTTAAGTCACTTGCATCATATGATGATTGGACTCATGTTAGTAAAGTACACGCAGAGAATTATCGTGTTACTGGTGATATTGATTTTACTGGTAAGAGTAATATTAATGTTGGAGTATTATTTGGTAGACTAGAAGGTTTAGTTACTGAGAGTGGTGTTAATTATAAGTTAATGAATTATACTAGAACTGGTATTAATGCTACTAAGACTAATCTAATTAAGAAGATTACTACTACAATGAAAAATGTTGATTTTGAAAATATAGAAATGAGAGCATTAAATAAATCTTATAACTATATAAATGTTATTTATTTAAATTATGCTGATATTGAAAATGTAGCTTTTAGAAATATAACTATAGAAGCTGCTAGCTCGGGATATGTTGCTCCTTTAGGATTACATAGAGGACAAAATATAAATGATATTACTATGGATAACATTAATATTACTGGAAAGAATTATTCTGGTGGATTAATATCTAATTCTTATAATACAAGTAGTACTGATATAAATGCTTCTAATGTAACTGTTTATAGTACTGGTCAATATGTTGGAGGTATTATAGCATATAAAGAATATAGAAATGGTTATAATACTTATAATTATACTGGACATAATATGACTATAACTGGTGTTACTGATGTAGGTGGATTATTCGGTTATGGTGGATGTTATAATGCATCAATTTATGACTCAACTATTACTGGTATAAATGGTGGAAACTATTTAGGTGGTATTGGTGGTAGAGAAAGCTATGAAACAGATAATACACAACTTGTTAAGAATTGTACAATAACTGGTACTGGTAACTATGTAGGTGGATTATACGGATGGGCAAGACATTACTATAATGGTCAAGTAATTGATACTACTGTTACTCAAACTAACTCTGCTAAAACTTATGTTGGAGGAGCATTTGGATATCAAGATGGATATACACATTCTAATATAGGTCTTAATAATGTTACTGTTACTAATGCTGGTGATTATACTGGTGGTATTGCAGGAAGACTAAATGGTGGTGGAGCTGTCACATATTCATATACAAGTAATGTTACGGTAAATGGTAGAAACTATGTAGGTGGAGTTGCTGGTTCTGCTACTACTGCAAGATTATATTATAATGTTGTTAATGCAAAAGTTACTGGTAGTGGAGATTATGTTGGAGGAGCATTTGGATATATTTCATCTGTTCATGCTACAGATAGTTCTTATTCAGCAGTAGTATATGAGTTATTAGTTGCCAATTCTGTTGTAACTGGTAATAATTATGTAGGTGGTTTTGTTGGAAGCACTAAAGATTCACAAATTACTCCAGCAAAATTCTATAATATAATATTAGTTGCTGATGTTACAGCAAATACTACAAGTGATATTTATGCTGGTGCTATTAATGGTTTAGATAATAGAAAGTATTCATCTATTTCTATGACTAAAGTTAAGTTATATGAAAATAATAGATTAAATGGTAGAACTTTAAGAGCACTTAATTTATCTATGATTCCAACTGAAAATTTAGCAACAAGTACAAATTTAAAAACATCTAGTTATTATACTGGATTTGGATTTGCTACTTCTCGTTGGGATTATACAGATATTGCTACATACTTCCCTAGAGTTAAAAGAGCTTCTAGTGGAGCTGTTGAAAGTAATCAAAATAAATTAACTATTCCAACTGGAAATATTGCATTTAATGCTAGAATGTCTAGGTCTGCTCCAATAGACCATGAATTACCTAATTTAAATGTTTATTCTAGTGGAATTAATACTATCAACTTAGAATTTGACAAACACGATGATTTCTCATTCTTTACTGTTTATGATACTGGTGTAAAAATATTTGAACAAGATATTCAATCAAATACATATACAGTTAATTATGATTATCAAGCTAAATTAAAAATAATTGTAAGTGATGGAAGAAATAATAAGATTTATGAATTTAATGGTTCTGAACTTAGAAATTTAGCTAGTACTTATGGTAAGAAGTATGCTTATATTTATCAAGGTAAATTAAAAGGTAATGTAGATGATGTTAGAGTTAAAGGAAAATATATTCATATTTATAAAAATTTAGCTTTAACTGATGAATTAGAAGTGGTAGATATTACTACTGGAACTATTACTGAAAACTCATTAATATTTACTATATCTTTAGCAGATATAACTACTCCTTTATTTACATTTGATTATAAGGATACAAAGATTGATACATATTATACATATTCTATAATTCATAAAGATGATAGTGATGTACTATATAATAATCAATTATTTGTAAAAAATGGTTCTATTGAGATAGTTGATTCGCTATTAGATAGTTATCATAATATGATAATACTTGATAATTATTCTAAAAATAATTATGTTACTGTTTTAGGTAAAGATGGAGCTCTATATGATTTAAAATCTCCAATTTCTATGCCTACTAATTTCTCTAATAAAGGTATAATGTCTATTACTAATAATGTAGATAGTGATACAAGTACTGTTATTCTAATTTATAAAACAGGAAAAGTAGTTATATTTGATTATAGAACTGGAGCAGAATTAGCTAGTGAAAAAGCTACTGAGGATGTTTCTATATTTGAATATTTTAAAGAAAACTTTAATCAATCTAATACTTTATTTGGAAGTGGCTTAACTTCAAATTATCAAGAAGCACTTAATTTAAAAGAGATGCTTACTGATACTCCAATAGAGTATAGAGATGGTAATTATTCTATTAGTGATGTTGAAGAAGATACAACTACTCCTTCTGCTACTAAAGATAAGAATTATGTTGCTTATTATAATACTGTTAGAGAAGATTATGATGTAGTAGATATTTCTTCATTAGTTGATAGTGAAGATCATACTATAAATGATTCTTCAGATGTTATTACTGAGAATAATAAAATATATACTTCTAATAGTTTAGTTGAATACTATATGAAGGAATCTATATTTACTGAAGTATTTAAGAATATAAACGGTCTATATATATTTGGATTACTATTAGTTGGTATATTTATAGCATTAGGATTATGGATTAAAAATGCTAGATCATTAAGATCAGTAGAGGAGGAATAAAAATGGTAAATTTAAAATTAAGTAAGAAAGGTATACTTTATATTGCATTAGTAATTTTTGGACTAGGAGCAATAGCATTTCTAGGTAGTGTTATCTTAAGAAGTGCTTCTCCTAAGGGTCCTGTAGAATTAACAGAGTCATTTATGAAAAAATATAAAAATGCTAGTAGTGAAGTAATGGATAAAATTAAATATCCATATGATGATGTTTTAACAGATGAGCAATTTAATAAATATAAAGAAATTATTAAAACACAGTATTTAGCATTAGATTATAAAATAGTAGATACTCCTGTTATTGGGGATATTGATGCTATTGTAAAGGTAGAATTTGAAGTACTTGATTATGCTTCTAGTTATGATAAAGCAAATAGTTATTTAAGTATATATGAACCTGAAATGTCTGAAGTAAAGAGAGTTGATTATAAGTTAAAAGAGATGCAAAATACAAAAGAAAAGGTTTCTTACTCAATTGAATTTAAGTATTATAAATTAGATGGTGAGTGGAAAATGACAGATTTAAGTAAAGCAACTTTATCTAAACTTGATGGAACTTTTTAAAAGAGAAATTTATTTCTCTTTTTATTTTGTTATTTATTATGTTATAATAAACTTATGATGAGATTGGGTAATTGAGTAGTCCAGTTAATAATTATTTCAATCTTCTCTCATCTAAAAAAATATTTTTAAGAAAGAGGTATTAATATGGGATTAATTAAAGCGGCAGTTAGTGCTGTTGGAAGTACTCTTCATGATCAATGGAAAGAGTATATCCGTTGTGAAGATTTAGGACAAGATATTCTTATGAGAAGAGTATCTACTAAGAATGGTGTTATTTCAAAAGATAGTGCTATTCAAGTTGCTCCTGGACAAGTAGCTGTTATTTTTCAAAGTGGTAAAATATTAGATGCTACTGCTGAAGAAGGAATTTATACTTTTGATGAATCATCTTCTCCATCATTCTTTGCTGGACAATTTGGTGAAGTATTTAAAGAAATGTGGACTCGTTTTACTTATAATGGTGCTCCAAATAAGGAACAAGCTGTATTTTATTTAAATGCTAAAGATATTATTAATAATAACTTTGGTACTCCAGCTCCAGTTCCATTCCAAGATTGGTCACATCCAATTCCAAATCAAATGACTGGTGAAGTTACTCCATTAAGAGTTAGTGTTAAATGTTTTGGTAAATATACATTTAAAATTTCTGATCCTTCTTTATTTATGAGTAAGATAGCTGGTACTGCTGATGAATTTAAGAAAGATGAATTAGTAGAACAAATGAGAGCTGAAGTAGTTGGAGCTTTCCAAAATGTATTAAATGAACTTGGAAATTCTAATCATAAAACTCCAGTTTTAGAGTTACCTAGTACAACTGATGAAATTAAAACAATTATGGAAGAAAAGGTATTTGATCAACCTGTAAGAGATAGAGGATTAAGTATTGTTGGATTCGTAGTAGAATCTGTAACATTAGATGATGAATCTAATAAGAAAATCGATCAATACGAACTATCTTCAAATGGATACATGCAACAAGGAAAACTTGTTGGAAGTTTTGGAGATGCTGCTGTTGCTGCTGCTAACAATGAAGCTGGAGCAATGAATGGTTTTGTTGGTGTTGGTATGGCTAATATGGCATCAGGTGGAATGTTTGGAGGAGCTATTAATAATGCTATGAACACTCAACCTAACGATAGAAATACTATGAACAATAATCAACAACCTGCTGCAGGTGGAGCATTCTGTTCTAATTGTGGAAGTCCAGTTAATGGTGGAAACTTCTGTACAAATTGTGGTGCAAAATTAAATTAAGATACAAAAAAAGTTGACTAATTAGTCAACTTTTTTTAATTGTTTTACTTTATTTTTATTTAGAATATTTCCCATACAGGAGCATATCTCTTTTACACTAGTTTTATCTTGATTTAACGATTCATATTGGCCTAATAATTCTTCTAAGTTATCATTACTTATGAAGTATAGACCAGCTTTTAATCTTTGCATGTTTATAGCAAATCTTAAAGCTGTTTCTCTATTTTCTAAAGAATCATTTCTAACTATATATAAACTTCTTAATTCAGTATCAATTATTTGATTCATAGTAGTATTATATACATCATTAACTATATCTCTATTAAAGCCATTATCTAATAGTTTTTGATATTCAGATATATCATAATTACCATTTATATGTTTATCTTCAATTTTTGGATATCTGAATAAAATACTATTTCTTGTTTTTATTGCTTCATTAGAAATAGCTATTGAATTTGAACTATATTCTAACTCTTCTAAAGAATCTACAAATTTACTATTATAATCGTTTATTGCGCTTCTATTTATTATTTCTATATTATCTAATTGAAACTTAGATGGTTTAATTTTTTCATTATACTTATTTAATAAGTAATTTTGTATTCTTTCTAAAACTAAGTCATTTAATTCTTCTTTTTGACTTTTTGTTAAGTTAATTTCTTTATCAAATAAACGACTAGCTTCTTTATCTTCTATATTAATTTTAATCTTATCAAATTTAGTTTCTTCTAATAAATTTTTAATATCTAAATAAAGATTAATAGAACTTCTCTCATTTTTAGATAAAGAATCTATTAGTTTCTTTTCTTCTTCAATTTTATTTATTAATTCTGTTTCAAGTATATCTTTGTTGTGAATATTCATTTTGTCATAAATACATTTTATATTCTCTGATAAATTTATTATTTGTAATAATAATTTCTCTTTTTGAATTCTTAAATCAAACATATTTAAGCCCCCTTTTAGTCTAAATGACCCTGTTCATTTAAACTGGCAATATTATACCACATTTTTCTTATTTTGTATAGTTTTTTTTTAAAATACCATAATAGAATTGGGTGAAGGTAATTTGACAAGAAAAAACAATAAGTGTATAATTGATAACTGTCACGTGTTTAAAGAGGTGTTTATGATGTTTAATAGTGATAATGGAATGCTTAGTGCATTTACTGATGATCCCCTCGCGATTTTTACAATGATAAAACAAGGTGAGTTTGAGATCATTCAGTTATTGATCGAAAAGAATAAAATTAACGTTAACTTATGTGACAGTGTTGGTAACGATGTGGTTACTAGGCTTTTAAAAGCTAAACAATATGATATGGTTATTCAACTAATGAAAAAAAGAAATTGGGATGTTAATCATCAAAATGTTGAAGGTAATACCTTTGGACATATCTTAGCTCAAGATAATTCAGTATCAGCTTTAAAAGTAGTTGAACAATTAACTAAGAAGAAAAACTTCTTACCTAATATTCAAAATAATAAAGGTGAAACTATATTAGATTTAGCAATTAATAATAATTATTTATGTACTGCTTTTAAATTTTTAGAGGATAAGAGATTTAATAATATTGATGTTAATTCTTTCCAAAAATTATTTAATGTATGTATTAAAAATACTTATTATGGTAAGTATACTAAACTAAATAACTTAGAAATTATTGTTAATAATTTAGAGAAAAAAGAATTAATGCCTGGAATGAAGGAATTAATAGATGAAATAAAAAATAATATGACTTTAATTAAAGAAGAAATATTGAATAATAAATCTAATTCATTAGAAACTTTAATTATGTCATCACTAAATACAGTTGCTGCTTAACAAGATAACTCGTTTATCTTGTTTTTCTTTGTAAATTATTGTAATATATAAGCAGTTTGAAAGGGGAATTATTATGAAGTTACCTGATTTTATAGAAGCTAGAACTAGAGATAAAAGAGATTATAAAACAATTAAATTTAATATAGATCCAGCTATTAAAAATAAATATAGTGGTATGACTTTTCATGTTAAGACTTATGGATGTCAAATGAATGAACATGATAGTGAAAATATTAAAGCTTTACTTACTACTATTGGATTTGTTGAAGAAGATGATTATGAAAAAGCTGATTTAGTATTACTTAATACATGTAGTATTAGAGAGAATGCTCATAATAAAGCTTTTGGTATGCTAGGTCGACTAAAACATTTAAAAGAAGAAAGACCTGAGTTATTAATTGGCTTATGTGGATGTATGGCTCAAGAAGTAAGCGTTGTAGAAGAAATACTTAGAGATTATAAATTTGTTAATTTTGTATTTGGTACTCATAATATGCATGAATTACCTAATATTATTGATAAAGCTATAGTTGAGAATAAACAACAAATAGAAGTATTAAGTAGGGAATCTGATTTAGTAGAAGGATTACCTGTAATTAGAGCTAATAATTATAAAGCATATGTCAATATTATTTATGGTTGTAATAAATTTTGTACTTATTGTATAGTTCCTTATACTAGAGGTAGAGAAAGAAGTAGAAAAAAAGAAGATATCATTAACGAGGTTAAAAAACTTGTAGAAGATGGATATAAAGAAGTAACTTTATTAGGTCAAAATGTTAATGCTTATGGTAAAGACTTATATGATGATTATAATTTAGCTAACTTATTAGAAGATGTTGCTAAATTAGGTATTCCTAGAATTAGATTTACTACATCTCATCCTTGGGATTTTACTGATAGTATGATAGAGGTAATTGCTAAATATTCTAATATTATGCCTCATGTTCATTTACCTGTTCAAAGTGGATCTACTAAAGTCTTAAAACTTATGGGTAGAAGATATACTAGAGAAAGTTATTTAGAATTATTCGATAAAATAAAGAAGATAGTACCTGGAGTATCTATTAGTACTGATATTATTGTAGGATTTCCAGGAGAAGAGGAAGAAGACTTTAAAGAGACTTTATCATTAGTAGAATATTGTAAATATGATAATGCTTTTACATTTGTTTTTTCTGTTAGAAGTGGTACACCTGCTGAAAAATTAAAAGATAATACACCATTAAAAGAAAAAGAAGATAGACTTCAAAGACTAAATGAAGTTGTTAATAAATATTTTTTAGAAAATAATAAGAAATTAGAAGGTACAACTTTGGATGTATTAGTAGAAGGAGTATCTAGTAAAAAGAATATGTATTATGGATATAGTGAAACTAACAAATTAATTAATTTTTCATCTTCGAAAGAATTAGAGATTGGTAGTATTGTACCTGTTAAAATTAATTCTGCTAAAACTTGGAGTTTAGATGGTGAATTAGATGGATAAAGAAATAGATGATGTAGTTAATACAATTACTAATAGTGAAGCATATAAAAAATGTATAGAGATTAAAGAAAAAATGAAAGATAATACTGATATTAACTCTAAAGTTAATAAAATAAAGAAATTACAAAAAGAGTATATAAGAAGTAATGACGATAGTATTTTAGAAGAATTAGATATATTAAAAGAAGAATTAAACAATATACCTATTTATCATATGTATAATCAGTATTTAGAAGAAGTTAATCAAATGATTAGTTATGTTAATGATGAACTTAATAATTATTTTAATAATTTATTTAATTAGATTCTTTATAGAATCTTTTTTTATGCAATAAATCTATTTTTATGCATACATTATTTTAGGGAGGATTACTTATGACTAATTATAAAGAGATAGTTACTAAGGCAATTATTGCTAAGGGAAAGAAATCTTTTACTAATGATTATTCTATTTCTTTAGATAATACTCCTTCAACTATTTTAGGTTGTTGGGTTATTAATCATAATTTTAAAGGAGTTAAGAATAATGATTCAATTGATATTAGTGGAAGTTATGATATAAATATTTGGTATTCTTATGATAATGATACTAAAACTGATGTAGTAAAAGAAACTAATAGATATAGTGAAACTGTTCATATGAGAAATGTTGAAACTGATACTACAAATGAAGAAATAATCGTTAGAAGTTTAAAACAACCTAATTGTATAAAAGCTGAGATTAATGGTAATAAGATAGATTATTCTGTGGAAAAAGAATTAGGTATTGAGTTAGTAGGAGATGTAAAAGTAAAGATAGAAGCTAATTTAGAAGAAGATCCTTGGGAAGAAATTTTAGAAGAAAATAAAGTTGATGATGTAATTGATAGTGAAGTAAGAGAAGAATATATAGAAGATAAATAACCTTTATAGGTTATTTTTATTTGACTAAATAGTTTTTTTTTGGTATTCTATGGACGGATCGGGGGGTTCATATGTTAACAAAAGAAAAAAGAGATGAAATATCAAGAACAATTAGATGTTTATCTACAAACTTGGATAATCATAATCGTGGTAAGATGGTAGGATTTTTACAAAGATTTTATGCAATTAATGTTATTAGAGATGTTTGTTCAAAAGATGAAAGATTTACTGAGGAAGTTAATACATTAGCTAGAGTATATTTAGATGATTTATATAGAAGTGATGTTGCTAAAAGATATATTAATGGAATAATTGATGTAGAAGATAGTGAACGTACTCCAGTTACTACATTAATTCTAATTAATTCATTTTTTCCTGAATTATTAAGAGATAGAGATAATTATTGTACTGGTGTTAAAGAAATATCAAAATATATATTTCAAAAATCTCCTGCTTATCAATATTGCACTCCTGAATTTAGAGGTAATTTAGATAAATTATTACAAAGAGAAAGTGATAAAAGCTCTTATAGAGAAGTTAAGGTATCTGATGAATTAAAAGATGCTAAACAATTAGTTAAAAGATTAGGTACAGATATAGAAGTGGAAAGATAGTGTTATCAAAAAAAGGTTGACAATACTATCTTTTTTTTATATAATACTAGTAGTTTTAAGAAATGGAGGGATTATTAATGGCAGTTAAATTAAGATTAACAAGAATGGGAGCTAAAAAAAGACCTACTTATAGAATAGTTGCTACTGATTCACGTCGTCCTAGAGATGGACAATATCTTGAACTAATTGGTACTTATGCACCAGTTGGAGAAGGTAGTGTAAAAATTAATGAAGAAGTTGCTTTAAAATGGTTAAATAGTGGAGCAATTCCAACTGATACAGTAAAAAACTTATTTAGTAAGGCTGGAATTATGAAAAAATATTCTGATTCTAAGAAGGTTAAGTAATTATGGATTTAGTTAAGTTAACTGAAGATTTAGTAAAATCTGTAGTACTAAATGAAGACAGTGTAAGTGTTAAGGAATTTCCTACAGAAGAAGAAAACGTTATTTTAATTCAAGTAATGGTTGCTGAAGAAGATATGGGAAGAGTTGTTGGTAGAGAAGGCAATGCTGCTAAAGCATTAAGAACTCTTGTTCAAACTGCAGCTTCACTTGAAGGTAATAAATACGTAAAAATTGATATCGATAAATATTAGAAAATGTCTATAGTTTAATTACTATAGATTTTTTTGACTTATATAATATAATAAAAGCGTTTTGAGGGGAGAGAGTAATTTTGAGAGAATTTACTGATAAATCAATTGGTAGTGGAGAACCTGAATTAAGAGAAACATTACAAAAGTATAGTAATATGAGTGAAAAAGAAAAAAACATATTAGTTAAAGCTATACTTAAAAATTTAAATATACCTAAAAAAGAAGAAGAGAAAGTAAAGAAAAAATAGATAGTATTCAATTACTTTCTTTTTTTGTTTATTATGTTATAATTGTAATGAGGTAATGATATGAAGAAAGAACTAGTTATACCTAATCATATAGGTATTATTATGGATGGAAATGGGCGATGGGCTCAAAAAAGAGGATTAATTAGAAGTGCTGGTCATAGAGCTGGTGTTGATAATTTTAAAAAATTAATGAAGTATATGAGTAAAGTTGGGGTAAAATACGTATCACTTTATGTATTTTCTACTGAAAACTTTAAGAGAGAAAAAGCTGAAGTTGATTTCTTAATGGACTTATTTGTTAAAATGTTTAAAGATGAGTTTAAAGAAATAATGGATGCTAATGCTAGAGTTATATTTTCTGGTAGAAAAGATCCATTACCTAAAAAGGTATGGAATGCAATGCAAGATGCAATGGAGATGTCTAAAGATAATACTGGACCAGTACTAAATATTTGTATTAATTATGGTGGTCAATGGGAGATAGTTGATACTACTAGAAAAATATGTGAAATGTATAAAAATGGTGAAATTGAGTTAGATGATATTGATACTACTTTTATTCAACATAATTTATATAGAGATTTACCTCCATTAGATTTTGTTATACGTACTAGTGGAGAACAAAGAATTAGTAATTTCATGTTATATCAATCTAGTTATGCTGAGTATTATTTTCCAGAGACATATTTTCCGGATTTTGATGAGAAAGAATTTGATAAAGCTATAGAAGTATTTAATACTAGAAATAGAAGATTTGGAGGTATTAAAAAATGACAAAAAGAGTACTTAGTGCAATAGCAATAGTATTGATATTTGTACCATTATTATTCATTGGTGGATTACCTTTTAATATATTTATGTCTATACTTGCTTTATGTGCATTATACGAATTAATTCATATGAAAGAAAGTAAAAAGAGATTACCAATGTTAATTAAAATATTTGCATATTTAATGGTATTATTCTTTACTTTTAATTCAACTAATGTAATTGATTTTCAATTTAGTTTAGATTATAGAATTATGTCTATTATTATTTTTGCTTTTCTTTCTCCTTTAGTTTTCATTAACAATAGAGAAAAATATAGTATTAATGATGCTTTATATTTAATAAGTTCAGTATTATTTATTGGATTAAGTTTTAACTTAATAATAGTAACTAGAAATTATGATTTAAAATATATTATTTATCTATTATTGATTACTACTATAACTGATACTTTTGCATTATTTACTGGTATGTTAGTAGGTAATCATAAATTAACTAGTATATCTCCTAAAAAGACTTATGAAGGTATGATAGGTGGTACTGCTATGGGAACTTTTGTTGCAGTTGCATTTTATATGACTGTAATTAATCCTAATATGTCTTTAGTATTTATTACACTTATTACTATTATGTTATCATTAGTTGGTCAATTAGGAGATCTAGTATTTTCTTCAATTAAAAGATATTATGATAAAAAAGATTTTTCTGATTTAATTCCAGGTCATGGTGGTATATTAGATAGATTTGATAGTATTATATTTGTTGTTTTAGCATTTATTATAGTGCTAGGAATTATATAGGAGGGGTGTTATGCTTGGATTCTTATGGAATTTATTAATGTTTGTAATAGTTCTAGGAGTTATTGTTTTTATTCATGAATTAGGTCATTTTACATGGGCTAAAATAGCTGGTGTTTATGTATATGAATTTGCTTTAGGAATGGGACCTAAACTATATGGTAAAAAAATAGGAGAAACAGAGTATACTATTCGTTTAATTCCTATTGGTGGATTTTGCTCTATGGCAGGAGAAGATTTAGAAGCAGATGATCAAGAGAAGATTCCTAAAGAAAAAAGATTACAATCTAAAAGTTGTTTACAAAGATTTTTAATTATGTTTTTTGGACCTGGTAATAACTTTATATTAACTTTGGTTTTACTTTTATTTATTGGACTTGTATGGGGTGGAACAACAATGAATCCAGTTGTATCTTCTGTAATGGAAGATTTTCCTGCTCAAAAAGTTGGTATTTCTAAAGGAGATAAAATATTAGAAGTTAATGGTTATAAAGTTAAAACTAGTGATGATGCATCTTTATATTTAGCAATTGCTGATACTAAGAATGAAAATTCTATTAAAGTATTAAAACCTAATGGATATGAAATCACATATAAAGTTAAACCTAAGAAAGTGAAAGAAGATGGTAATACTGGATATTATTTTGGTATTACTATGAAACAAAAAAAGACTCATGGTATTGTTAATTCTCTTAAATATATGGGTGGTAAATTCTGTTCTTTACTCAAACAAATGGTATTAACTCTTAAATTTTTATTTACTGGTAAGATAGGTTTAGGACAATTATCTGGACCTGTTGGAATTTATTCAGTAGTTGGAGAACAAAGTAGAGCTGGTATACAAAATATATTATTCTTAATTGCATATTTAAGTTTGAATGTTGGATTCTTAAATTTAATACCATTACCTGCCTTTGATGGTGGTCATATTTTGTTTATTGTTATTGAAATGATAAGAAGAAAACCAGTGTCTCCTGAATTAGAAAATAAGATTCATATGGTTGGATTAATCATACTTATGGGATTAATGTTACTAGTAACAATTAATGATATTATTAAGTTATTTTAAAGTGAATTTATATTCACTTTTTTTTATGTTTAAGTTATAATATTTTTATAATAGGTGGTATGTGTATGAGTTATAAAAGTAAAAAAAGGGGCTTTACATTGGTAGAAGTAATAGTTACTATTACTATTCTTGGAGTAGTAACTTTAGTTGCTTTACCTGTAATAACAGGTTTAAAAAGTCAATTTGATACTTCTAAATATAAAGTGTATGAATCTTCTTTAGAGTCAGCTGGTAAGTTGTTTGTTGATGCTAATTTAGAAGATGTTTTTGGTAACGAGGAAAGTGGTTGTGCTGAAGTTAAGTATGACGCTTTAGTTGAGAAGAGATTATTAGAAGATATCTCTATTGATGGTGTAACATGTTTTAACGCTCAAACTTTTGTAAGAGCACGAAAAAATGGGTCTAAAATTGAGTATGAAACATCTTTATATTGTACTCAAAATGGTAATGAAGTTTATAGTAATGTTTTAAGTGGAAGTGAAGAATGCGCTTCTGAAAATGAGAGTGGACCTCCGTCTATTATTATTAGTCCAAAACAAGATATTAATAAGATTTATAAAAATAATGGAGCTCAAATAAGAATTCATGATAGAAATGGATTATCTGAAAATCAAAAATTAAAAATTGAGTGGAGAAAAGATAGTGTTGATGGTACAGTTGAATCTGTTAAAGAAGAGAATATTACTATAGCTAGAGGAAAGATTGACCATACAATATCTGTAAATACACCTTCTGGTAAAACAGGTAATTATTATTTAGTAGTAACTCCTATAGATGTCAAAGATATTAATGCTAATCAAACTAATGATGTTGTTAGTAAAGGACCATTTAAACTTGATAATAGTGCTCCTAAAATTAATGTTAAAGTTTATAAATTTGATGGAACTAATAAAATTGGTGATCCAGTAATGACAAAAACAAATAACTCTAATGTTCAAATTACTACATGGTCAACTAATGGTTATTATTTTGATTTTAGTGGAACTACTGATACTGGTTCAACTAAACTTAATGAAGTATGGGAATGGAATCCTACTGGTAAAGTTAGTCTTGATACTAGTTTAACTGGCAATTCTAGTGCTACTTCTATAAAGAACCATACTATTACTGCTCCTGGTATTAGATATGCTAAATATACTGTTACTGATGAAGCTGGTAATAAGAGTTCTATTACAATAACAGTTTATATTTCACCAACATATAATATTGTTTATGGTAAAAATGGTGGTACTGGTACAATAGCTAATACAAAATGTTATTATGGAATAGAGTGTACAATGACAGCTCAAAAGTATACAAGAACAGGGTATACATTTACTAAATGGAAAATAGGGGATACTTTATATGCATCTTCTTCAAAAGTTAAGAATTTATCTAGTACTAATGGTGCTAGTGTTAATGCTACTGCTCAATGGAATCCAATTACTTATACATTAAAATTTGATGGAAATGGTTCAAATAGTGGAGCTGTTGCTAATATGACTTGTAAATATGATACAAATTATACATTACCTGCTGCTACTGT
>JAFWRK010000005.1 GCA_017519965.1 Bacilli bacterium | reverse complement strand
TATGTCAAATATAAAATAAAGCATTGAATTATATTTTGAGTAATGTTAGTTTAGAAGCATAAAAAAACGTGTTTTTAGGAGGTAAGGAAATATGGAAGAAGAAACACTGGATAGGTTTATGGAACAATATGAAGAAAGATTAGGTTTGGAAGCAGAAGATAAAGTTAACTATTATTTAGATTATGCTATTAGAGATGAAAATTTTGCAGAACCAACAGGATTAAGAAAAGAAGATTCAATTAATAGATGGGAATTATTAAAAAAACTTATTAGACATACAAATAATAAAGTAATTGAAAGTAATATTTATTTAAAAAAATGTGCAGAATATATGTGTAGTTCAAAAGAAGATGCTGCAGAATTATTATTAGAACATCTATCAACAGGAAAGAAAAATATATCATTAAATTTATTAGATGACAAATTAATGGTAAGAATTGATGAAGCTAATTCCAATGAATTAGTTCAAAAATATAATAATATAGTAAAAAAGACCGATAAAATGTATGAAGAAATAGTAAGAATGCAAATTTGGAATATCCTAGAAAAAGATACTGAAAACACAACAGACATTGGAACAGTATATATAAAAAGAGATGAAAACACATTAAATGCATCATTCCAAAATAGTAAGAAAAATGGTAGAAAAACAAGACTATATGTTAAGAAACGTTGACTAAAACATAAATAAATGATATAATAAAATTGCTTTTTAAGAGGGAGATTAATATGCTAAAACAAACGACGACAACTAGATTAAAAATTAGAATCAAATAACTTTGATTGTTTTAGTGATGAATTAAAAGAATATAAAACTATTACAATCGTAATAGTTTTTTTAATACGATAATATAGGACAAGATAATATGATAGTTATTTATAGAGACTTATCGGTTGGTGTAAGATAAGATTAATACATATTATTACTACCTATTAGTTGAGCTAGAAATAGACCTCCCGGTAATTCGGTTAAAGATAAGAGTTAAATATAGGATGGTACCGTGCATAAGCACTCCTAAGGTACTATCCTTTTTTTGTTATAAGGAGATGGTAAAATGACGGATGAGACGATTAACACTCCAACTTAAAAAGCAAAAAGAAAGGAAGATTAAAATGATAAATAAAAAAGGATTAGAATTAGTAAAAGAATATTTAGAAAATAATTATAATATACAAGTAGAAAAAGAAGAAAATGATGAAGAAGTATTTAAAATAGACTTTGATAGTAAAGAAAGATTAAGTGAAAATGAATTTAATAGTATTGAAAAAGAAATAGAAAAAAACAAAGTATATATAAAATTAATTAGAATTAGTGGAGTATATAAAGATAATGATAAGAACAATGAAATGATTCAAGAACTTGTTGGGAAATGTTTTAATAAAAAGAAAGAAAAAGAAGAATATGAAAAAGAATTAGAAGAAAACAAACTAAGAGACCATAGAAAAATTGGACAAGATTTGGATCTATTCTGCTTTTCGGATTATGTAGGAGCAGGATTACCATTATATACTCCTAGAGGATGCATAATTAAAGATGAATTACAAAAAGAAGTAGAAAAAATATGTAGAAGATATGGATTTGAAAAAGTAAGTTGTCCATCTTTAGCAGATATATCATTATTTGAAACTTCAGGTCATGCTTCTAAATTTAATGATGAATTATTTAGAGTATCTTCACCTAAAGGTCATGAGTTTGTATTAAAACCAGTACAATGTCCTCATCATACTCAAATATATGCATCAAAGATTAGATCATATAAAGATTTACCTATTAGATATATGGAGTCAGATAAACAATATAGAGCAGAATTACAAGGAGCAGTAGGAAATAGTTTATCAAGAGTATATGCAATATCTATTGAAGATGGTCACTCATTCTGT
>JAFWRK010000020.1 GCA_017519965.1 Bacilli bacterium | reverse complement strand
TTTTGAACTACACATATATTCTGCACATTTTTTTAAATAAATATTACTTTCAATTACTTTATTATTTGTATGTCTAATAAGTTTTTTTAATAATTCCCATCTAGTAATTGAATCTTCTTTTCTTAATCCAGTTGGTTCTGCAAAGTTTTCATCTCTAATAGCATAGTCTAAATAATAATTAACTTTGTCTTCTGCTTCTAAACCTAATCTTTCTTCATATTGTTCCATAAACTTATCCAGTGTTTCTTCTTTCATATTTCCTTACCTCCTAAAAACACGTTTTTTTATGCTTCTAAACTAACATTACTCAAAATATAATTCAATGCTTTATTTTATATTTGACATAATTTTACCTAAAAAAATAAAAGTATGAGTTAACTTTACTCATACTTATATTGTACTTAATATTTCTTTTCTTAATTTATCTATATAATTATTTTCATAATAATGATTTCGTTCTTGATCATCTATCTTAATATTTTCATCTTTATTATTAGTTTCATAATAATCTTTTGTTTCTATAGTTTGTTGTACATTATCTAATTTACCATACTTATCTATAATATTATCCATTGTAGTAGCTGTTAAATATAAATCTATATTATATCTGTTAGCTTTATTAATCATATATTTAATTTCTAACATTTTTGGTAATTTGTCAAATTCATCTAATATAAATGTTGATTTCCTACTGTTATTTAGTGCTTCCCTAAAACTATTTTCAATTACTATATTAGTAAATCTATTTAAAGAATCATTACCAATAATAAATATTGCATGATTTTTAAATGAAGTATTAGATACTTTAGCTTCACTATAACTACTGTTTGTAAATGATTTTACTAATTCTTCTCTTAATAAATATAAATTAATCTTTGTTTTAAAGACTGATAATATACTACCTTTTGTTTCTGGTGGTGCAAATACAATTGGAGATAAAGCTATATATATTGGATCTATAGGATCTAGTGATTCTAGATATTTCTTTAATACTGTAGAATCTTTATACTTTTCTTCTCCTATTTTTAATAATAACATTATTGTAGGAAATTCATATAGATGTCTGTCATCTACTTTTTCTCCTATTCTATATAATAATAGCGATAATCCTATAAAAAGATTTTCACTCATTAATCTCCAAAATGGATCTTCTTCTTTTTCTTGATAGAATATTTCATTAGCCATAGATTCTAATACTTCAATAGAATCATCTAACTTTCCTTCATTTCTTAAATATGCAGGATAAGATAATGGATTCCATCCATCTGACTTTGTTGGTTCTTTAAAATTAACTACTTGTATTACATAATCATTATCTTTCAACTTATTATAAAAATGATTATAATACTCTTTATTATTATCTAAAATATATAGATTTTCTTTGTTTTTTATTTTTTCTCCTAATTCTTTAAAAATTATTTTTCTTGTTTTACCTGTTTTATTCTTACCTACTATTAGTGTAGTATTATATTTCATTCTATGCTCCTATCTTTTTTATTTTTACTTTATCGTTAGAAGCTCCTCTTATTTGATCTAATAAAATAATTTTTTCTTTTGTTTCGTATAATTGGTTAATTAATTGTTTTCTTTTCTCTTTATATACATCATCTGTAAAATTATTCCAATTTTCTTTTATTTCATCTAAACTAAAATCTACACTTTTAAACATATTAATAATTTCTGCTTCTTTTACATTCTTTTCACTATAGTATCTATAATTGCTAAAAGTATCTACTTCTTCTGGTATTAATAAACCTTCATCATTATAATATCTTATAGTTGTAATTGGAAGTCCTGTTATTTTAGAAAACTCACCTATTCGATACATAATTATCCCCCTTATACTTTCATATTATATCATATTTTATATTATTTTGCTAGTGGATGCTTTCCTAACTTCTTTATTTTCATTTTTACATCTGTATTTTCTTTTTCTTGCTTTTTATTTTTTTCTTCTTGTGTTTTAAAATACTCTAAAATAATTCTTTCTAAATCTAATTCTTTTTTGCTCATATTTCCTCCTTCCACATCAAACTTATCACTAGAGTTAACTAGAGAGTCAATAAAAAAAGAAAAATTACTTATTTTTCTTTTTTATTATATCTTTTACTTTATTTATATTTTTTAATGATATTTTACTAATAGATCCATCTTTCATATTTTTTAGTTGTAGTTTTTCTTCTTTTATTTCATCTTCTCCAATTATTAATACATAATCTATTTCTTCTTTATTAGCAAAATCTAAACATTTTTTTAACTTTTTATTTTCTAATTCTAACAATACTTTTAATCCTGTATTTCTTAATTGTTCACTAATGATAAAACTATCTTTAAAAGTATTAAGTGGTATTACATAAATATCAATTTCATTTGATTTTGTAAATTCTTCTCTTGTTTTTAATAATTCATATAGTGATGATAATCCGAATGATACTCCTACTGCTGGATATGTTTCTCCATCATTAATAAATTCTGTAATCATATTATCGTATCTTCCTCCACCTCCAATTGATGAAGTTAGTACCCCATTCTTTTCATATACTTCAAATACATTACCTGTATAGTATTCTTGACCTCTAGCTAAACTAGGTGTAAATATACAGCTTTTATTAATCTTTAATTCTTTCAAAATATTAGTTAAATTGTTTAATTCATCTAATCCTTTTCTTATTAATTTATTATTTGTTTTTTTAAATTCTTTTGTTATACCTTTTAAATCTAATTTGAAATACTCTAATAATTTATTTGATATTTCTTCTTTAATATTATATTTTTTTAAACTATCTATAAACTCTTGTTTAGTAATTTTATCTATCTTATCTATTATAGTTATTACATTTGTTATATTTTCTTTATCCTCTACTAAGTCTTCTACTATACCTCTCATAAGATTTCTACTATTATATTTTATTATTACTTCTATATTCATTTTATTAAAAGCTCTTAAGTATAAACTTATTAATTCTGCTTCTATTTCTTGTCCAGATAATCCTACTACATCTATATCACATTGTGTAAATTCTCTATCTCTTCCTACTTTTACTGGTCCATCTCTAAATACTTTTGATATTTCATATCTCTTAAATGGTAGTTTTATATTATTCTTATTTAGAGCAATAAATTTCGCAAATGGAACTGTTAAATCATATCTTAATCCTAGATTTCTTTCTCCTTGATCTTTAAGTTTATATATTTCTTTTAATATATCATTTTCTTCATCATATTTGTCACTTAACATATCATAATAACTAAGTATTGGTGTTTCTATTGATAAGTATCCATAGCTTTCAAATGTTTCTTTTAATATATCATTAATATAATTTCTGACTTTTTGTTCATTAGGTAAAAAGTCATAACACCCTTTTACATTTTGTATTTTCATAATAATCTCCTTCTCTTTTAATTAACTAAAAAAACTATACAAGTTGTGCTTGTATAGTTTTACTTTTATATATTAACTAGATACAAGCACCACAAATAGCACTTGTACCTACAACAAAAATTAATGTCGTATTAACAAGTGCAGATTATTATGATGATGTTGTCTAGTAAATAAATTCATCTATAATCCTTCCTTTCAATTAGGTATATTATATCATATTACTTATTTTTGTCAATTTATAGAAAAAGAGAATGCATATACATTCTCTATTCTTCTTCAACATCTAAGTCATTAAAACATTCATTTAATTGGTTATATTTTTCTCCTACTTTAGCTCCATCAGCTTCTTCTAGAATATACCAACCATTTCTAAAGATTAGCTCAAATGTTTCTCTTTGTAACTTAGATATTGCGTCAAATTCTTTTTTTAGTTCTTTATATAATTCTTCATTACTTGCTTCAGTTAATGCAACTGCATAATTCTTTGTCATATTTTTTAGACAAGTTAATAATAGATTAGTTAAATCTTTATCATTTATTTCTAATCCTTTAGGTACTTCAGTTTTAGGATTTTCTATTTTATTCACTGCAGCCACCTCTTTCTAATATTTCTAGTACAGATTCCATATTGTTATAAAACAAGTTTGAAGCTTTATCTAATAATTTACAAACTTCTTCATCATTTGCATATGAAGTTCTATCCATTGTACTTTTATATGCATTATAATTCCAATTAAAGATATCTGTTAGATAGTCTAAGTCTTTACCACTAATCATATCTGGTACATTTTCATAATTTAATTCCATAATTTACCTCCCAATATTATTATTGGTAGGTATTGCTTTTTTATACAAAAAAACTAACAAATGTTAGTTTAATGTATATTTCTTATATTCTGTTTTATTTAGTATATTTATTACTTCTTCTATTTGACTTTTTAATAATCCTCCTTGATTCCCATAAAATGTTGTTTTTATGTAGTGTTTATACATTTCTTCATTTAGATTAAAACATTCATCATCTAATATTAGGTAGTTTTCTATATCTTTATGATTATCTAAATATTCTTTAATTTCTTCTTCTCTTTTAGCATCTGCATCTCTTCCTGTTTTATCTATTAATGGAATATCATATTTTAGCAACAAGTTATATAAACAAACTGCATCTTCATGTCCAGGTGAAGGTAATAATTCATTATCTACAAAGTTAAAGAATATTCTCCAGGAACTTGATAATACTACAGAAGAATTTGTCTCTTTAACTATTCTACTTAAGTATTCTACTTTTTCTTCGTCTATATCTTCAGGTCTTATTCCTTTATCTTTTTTTATATAATAATTTCTCATAAATGTTTTTTCACTATTTAATACTCCATCTATATCTAAAAATATTACTTTCATTTTTGTCAACTCTTCTTTCGAGTTACATATTATACTACTATTTATAATTTTTACAAATAAAAAGCAGTTTATACTGCTTATTATCTTTATTATTTATCATATTTTGGATGCATCAATCTACATACTATCCTTGAAAAAATAGTTAGTCTTTCATATCTTATGTTTCTATCTAAGTTATCTATTGATTCTATTTCTTCTTTTGTTAATTCGAAATTAAATATATCTATATTTTCTTTTATATGATCTACATTTTTACTTCCAGGTATTGGAATATATCCTTTTTGAATATGCCATCTTAATACTATTTGACATGGAGTTTTATTATACTTTTGACTTAAATTAAGTATTGTATCACTCTTCATTATTTTTTTATTGCATCTACATAGTGGAAACCAAGACATTATTTGTAAATTATATTTTCTAAATGCCGCATCCTCTTCCAATGCTTCTTTAACATATAATGGATGTCTTTCTACTTGCGCTACCTGTGGAGTAATTTCTACCTTTTCCATTAATTTTAAAAATGGTTTAGTAAAGAAATTGGATACTCCTATAGCTCTTATTTTTCCTTCTTTATATGCTTTTTCTAGTGTTTTATAAGCTTTTAGATAATTTCCTATAGGTTCATGTATAAACACTAAATCAATATAATCTAATCCTAATCTTTCTAACATATCATCTATAATATGTTCATTATTATATTCATTTATCCATACTTTTGATGAAACAAATATTTCCTTTCTATCTACTCCAGATGCTTTTATTGCTCTTCCTACAGCTCTTTCATTCTTATATAGATTTGCTGTATCTACTAATCTGTATCCCATTTTTAAAGCTTCTCTTACGGAGTTTTCGGCATCTTCTGAATTTATTAAATACGTTCCTATTCCAAATTCAGGTATCTCTATTCCATTATTCAATACTCTATTCATAATGTCTCCTTTAATATGTTCTGCATTTACAATTTAAATTACTATTATTTTCTATCTCTTCTTTAATCTCTTTTATACTTTTATTATAATTTTTTATCTTTTCTTTATTGATTGTTAGTATAGATGTTAACTTATTATCTCTTACTTTATTTGTGCATTTTCCATATTCAATTAAATCTGTCATTACATCAGTACTACACATATTTAATGTGTTTAACATTTCTTTTTCTTCAATACTGGAGTTTTCTGGAAATATTACTTCTAATCTTATTCTTCCATCTGATATTTTACCGTTATAGTAATTTATATTTATTCTTACATTATTTTTAACTCCATTATCAACTGTAGTTGATTCACAACTTAGATGTTGCTTTTTTATTTCTCTTCTTTTT
>JAFWRK010000004.1 GCA_017519965.1 Bacilli bacterium | reverse complement strand
TGAATGATGTTTTACTAACCATTCATCAAATCTTTTCTTTAAATCTGGAGAAAGTGAATCTCCACCAGATATAACACAAGTCAAATAATCTAACTTCATATGACTAAAATTCTTATTTTGACTAATTGCTTCAAAAAGAGTTGGTACACCTACTAAAACATTAGGCTCATATTTTTTTACAACTTTATCGAATGTTTTAGCATTAAATTGAGGAAGTAAGATACTTTCTCCTCCAAAATATTGAACACAATGTATACAAACAGAAAGTCCAAAACCATGGAATATTGGCATAATAGCAAGTACTTTATCTTTGTCTTTTAAACAAGCAACATGTTCAAAATTTTGCATAGCTGAAGCATTTAAATTAAGATTTGTTAATTTTACTCCTTTTGGAGTTCCAGTAGTTCCTCCAGAATATAATATTGCAGCAATATCTTTTCCTTTGAAATCATCATCTATTTCTTTTTGATATTCTTTTCCTTTTTTAATAAAATCTTTCCAAGTCATTATTTTATTATGTGTTTTATTATATTCTTCATTTAAATAATTAATTGGATTTAAAGACATCAAAGTTTTATGTACATTAGTAGCAGCATATAAAGACTTCATAGTAAGTGGCATAGATTCACCTACTCCAACAGTAATAACTTTTTTTACTTTTGTATCATTTATAACCTTAGCTACTTTTTCAATAGTAAAATCGATTGTAATTAACCACTCAGTTTTTGAAATATTTAAATAATGTTTAATTTCATTTTCTGCAGACAAAGGATGAATCATAGATGCAATTGCACCTATTTTATTAGCCGCATAAAAAGAAATAATTCCTTCTGGAGTATTAGGCATACAAATTGATACTACATCTTTATGTTTAACTCCAATAGCTTTCATAGCTCTAGCAGTATCATCTATTTGTTTTAAAAACTCATGATAAGTCTTTTTAGTACCATAATAATTATAACTAATATTATTTAAATGCCTACTAGCTGTATATTCAATTAATTTATACGCAGAATAATCAGGATATTCTAAATGTTGCTTTTCATCTCCATAAAATTTATACCATGGAGATTTTAATTTTCTATCTTTACTCATTTTTATCACCAAAACAATTATACTATAATTATATTTTTAAAACAAATAAAAAAGGAAGATTAATCTTCCTTTAAATTATAGTAAACATCTTGTACATCGTCTAAATCTTCTAATGCATCTACTAAATTATGTACTTTTTCCATTCCTTCTTCATCTAAAGCAACTTCCATATTTGGTACATAAGTTAATTCACATTCTAAGAATTCTTGTACATTTTCTTTTTCTAAAGCATCTCTAACAGAAGTAAAAGTAG
Organism: Bacilli bacterium; assembly: GCA_017519965.1. Next base: position 3,332 of record JAFWRK010000004.1, on the reverse strand, counting down.
TTTGATCAGTAGTAATAACATAAGTATCTTCTACTTTTTCAAAATCTATAGCTCCAGCATCTAATGCAGTCATCATCATAGTATCTTCATCATAGTCAGATGGAATAACAATAGAACCTCTACGTTCAAACATATAACTAACAGATCCATCTGTTCCTAAGTTTCCACCAGCTTTTGTAAAAGCACTTCTAACTTGTGAAGCAGTTCTATTACGATTATCTGTTAAACAGTCAACCATAAAAGCAACTCCTCCATGACCATAACCTTCATATCTTACATTTTCATAATTAGCACCATCTGAATTACCAGCAGCTTTATCAATAGCCTTTTGAATATTGTCTTTAGGCATATTTTGTGCTTTAGCTTTATCAACTACTAATCTTAAAGCAGCATTTTGAGCAGGATCTGGACTTCCACCCTTTGCAGCAACCATAATCTCTTTAGCTAATTTTTGAAATACTTTACCTCTAGCAGCATCTAACAATCCCTTTTTTCTATGAATTGTTGCCCACTTTGAATGTCCACTCATCTAAATACCTCCTCACATTCGCTTATATAATAACATAAAAGTAAAAACCCTTCAAGTTTTTACTTATTATTCCTAATATAGTATGTAATTTCATTAACTGCTTTTTCTTGATCTAACTCAATACCTATTTGTTCAATAAAGTAATTAATATCTAAAGAAGCAGCCTTTATATAATATGTATTTACTAAATCAAAGATATTATCACAACTATTTGCTAATTTTAAAGCTATAGTAGTTCCCAAAGTATTAACATAGTCATTACATGGTTTCTTTGATCTAACAATATTATCTAATTTATTTATAACTTCCTGACTACCTAAATTTTCTAAAATCTCTTCATGACTTTTATTTTCTAATAAATATCCTAAATAAATTAAAGTCATATAAGAATCATTCATATTATAAATAGCATCATAAAGTTTTCTATTAATATAATTATTTGAATCTTTTTTTAAAGTATTATTACTACTTAAATGCTTTGCTAAAGCAAATTCCGTTAATGAGGTGATAACTTCAACATATACTTTTTTTAAACCTCTATCTACACCTTCAGCATCTAACAAATTACCAGCAAATAAATGAGCATATTCTCTAACTAAGCGGAAACTCTCATCTATCTTAGAAGTATCAGCAATTTGTATTTTATAATTACCTCCACTCATAATCATTCTGCCATATGTAGAACTGAATTCAAATACAGGTAGAAATTCGATATTTTTATTATTAACATCAAAATCTATTTGTTTAATAATATTGGGTGATATCTTATAAAAAAAGTTTTTAATAATATTAATTGTTGTTTGTTTATCTTTTAATGATATCTTATAATCATTTTTTTTAGATTCTTTTAATACTAAATATTCTTCATCTAATAAATGTTTATTAAGTCCACTTGCATAAATAATAAAATCTTTAAAATTCTTATAAAAGAAAGGATCAGAGTTCTCTAGGTAATTTAAATAATCTATTGCACTTCTATCCATTTTATGCACATCCTTTTATAGCATATCTTTATATAAAATAGTCTTTTCAAGAATTCTCTTAATATCGCTTTCAGTAAATGGTTTACCTAACATATCTACTATAGTATATTTAAATGCTCTATCAATTGTATCTCTTGAAGAGTCACCAGAAATAATAGATACAGGTATTTTATTAAATACACCATTCTCTTGCATATATTCAAGCACAGCAAAACCATCTACTCCAGGCATATTTAAGTCTAATAAAATAGCTGCAATATTATCATTTTCTTTATTAGAGAAAATGATATTAATAGCTTCTTGTCCATCTTTAGCAGTACCAATGTTATATCTATCTGAGAATATTCTCTTAACAAAGTTTCTAATAATATTAGAGTCATCTACAACTAAAATAGTTTGAGTATCATATATTTCTCCTAATTCAGGTTTAATTCCACCTTCTTGTTCAGAAGAAGCTTCATTACTACTTCCTGGAGCAGGAATATCATTTAAATATTCATTAGCAATAGCTACTGCATTGTTTACACTATTTTGTAAAGCTGGGAAGTTCTGTTGGATATATAACATATCTCCAGCTCTACTTTTTGCCTCTTGTTCAGTAGCTAAATTAGCTAAATCATTGAAACCAAAATATTTAGAATCACTCATTAATGAATGAACATAAATAGTAAAGTTTGCCATATCTTTATTGTTTTTATAATTCTCTAGTTTTTGTAGTTTCTCAGGTGCAGAAACAATAAATCCACCTAAATTGTTGTTATATGTTTCAATATCACCAAATAAATCCAAACTAGTCTTAACATCCACACCCTTTGATGTTAAAAAATTAATGTCTTTCATTACTTTCACCTCAACCTTATAAAAAAATTATAACACAAATAAAAAAAATAAACTACTTAATTTATTTTCTTTTATTGTAAATTACAGGATATGGGTCATTATAGTCTAATAAGTCAGTCTCCATTAGTACTCCCATATCATTTTCCTCTATTGTCCTTCTAGCTAAATACATTATATTTTCCTTCCATATATCATCATCAAAGTAATCATCAAAAGCATTATGACCACCTTCACATAAACCAATTAAGAAGTCTTTATTATATTTACCTGCTTGACGAATTAAAACCTCAGTAGCTTGACAAGGCATTAATCCTATAACTAAATCACATTTTGATATATCAGTTTTATCATTAAAGTATTCTCTTTTTAATATTAACTTATCATTATCTACATTATTAATTAATCTAGGATCATATACAGTAACAGTACCACTTTTTTGATTTAAAGTAATATTTTTACCTAGAGATGGAATAACTCCTCCACCTACTTCTACAATGTTGGAATCAATATTAAATATATCTTTTATAATATCAATAAAACCTAAATATAAATTATCTTTATCATCTAATAAACCTAATTCATCATAGATTTGTCTTAATATATCAGGAACAAATTTATTATCTTCTAAATAATCATAATTTTTAAAAATATAATTAATTTCGGTCTCACTATAATTTCCTATATTATCTTTTAAATACTTTAATACTTTTTTATAATCCTTACTCATAATAATCCCCCATAAATAGATACTAACACATTTATAAGAAAAGAAAAAGACTAGTGTACAATACTAGTCATTAATCTTTATACATAAAGTAAAAATCTAATATTCTTACTTCGTCTCCTTCTTCTGCTCCTAATTCTCTTAGTTTATCATCAATTCCCATACGAGTTAGTTTTTTAGCAAATCTATATTCCGCTTCTTCAGAAGAAAACTTAGTCATTTTAAATATTCTTTCTACTTCATCTCCACTTATTAC
>JAFWRK010000019.1 GCA_017519965.1 Bacilli bacterium | reverse complement strand
TATTTGTTAAATCATTAAACCTAGATAGTATTTCTCCTGTAGTTCTATTTTTAAAATAATAATAAGGAAGTAAGAGTAATTGTTTAATAGTTTTGAAAGTTAATTCTTGATCAAAAATCATTAAAAGTTTATATAATATTTTTCTACTAAAATAAAATAAAAAAGCATATATAAAAATAAAGAATAAAAGCACAATTATAATTAAATTTAAATTTACAGTATTATAATAGTTAATTATATAAGACATTATGTATTTAAAATTAAAAGAGATAAGTATATCAATTAATAATAAATTCAAAGAAATGAAAATGAAAAACATAAACTGAATGGAATATTTTTTTATAAATATTAATAACAAGCGTAATATTTGTTTAGAAGAAATAAAAACAGGTAATTTTTTTTTAATACGTAAAACAATATAATTATTAGAAGATAACAATTTAAATTCAGATATACTTAAAACTCTTTTACCAGATGAAGGATCCATAATAGTTATTTTTTTTGAATCTATTTTATATATAACTACAAAATGTTGACGATTTCTATCTAGATTTATATGAGCAATACATGGAAGTAACTTTAAATCTATATCATCAATATTTCCATTTAATCCATAAGCTTCTATTCCTAAACTTTTACATGCTTCGATAATATTGAAAGCAGAGACTCCATCATTATTGGTATTTGTTATCTTTCTAAGATATTCTTTCGACACATCACCACCATTAAATCGAATAATACTCAAAAGGCAGCAGATACCACAATCCATTCGTCCCTCCTGCAATACAACTTTCATAGCTATTTCTCTCACCTCCTATAATGATATTACGAAGTTTTTTTTAAAGCACAAAAAAAATATGTAAAAAATTACATATTTTTTTTCTTTACTTTTTGTTTCTTCTTTTTATTAATAATTATATTAGTATTTTTATCAGTAATAGCACCTCTTAAATAAAATCCAAAAGGACTATCATCAACTATTGTTGTACCACTTAAATTAACGCCATTAAAATTTGAAAAGAATTCAAAAGGAACAATTCCATTATTAATAGAATTACTTTTAAAAGTACAATTACTTAAATCTTTTCTATAAACTTTTTGTGGACTAAACATAAACATATTAGTATCACTAAAATCAACTCCAGAAACATCAACATTATCAAAAGATAAAATTGATAAATCAAAGTACTTTAAATACGGAATATAATAATCCTTTATTTCTAAATGATCACCATTCTTTCTGAATAATTGTTCATCAGATATTGAAATACGATTAAAATCACCTTCTATTGCACTAAATAAATCTAATTTCTCAAAAAGAAAATTTATTTCCCCGATAATAATCTTAATATTTTCTTTATTAATATTAACTATTTCATCTTTTCTAATAACATCTATTAGTTTTTTATCTAATTTTTTTATACATAAAAAAGGTAAACTATCAACATCAAAATAAATATTATCAAGTAACAAATCTATTTTTTTATTATAATCACTTAATGATAAATCATTATTATAACTATTTCTACATGCATAACCATAGTCAATACTGTCATCATAATAACTTTTTCTTATATAAACATCATTAATACTATCTATCAAAGTTAAACACTCATTTGAAATCTCAATATAGAAATTTGGATTCTCGCAAGATTTAATAGGTTTTAAAGTAAAACAGTTTTCATAATAATTATCAAGCATATCAATATACTCAATAATCTTACCACAATTTCTTTGTATAACACTATCAATCATATTAACAGATCGAGCAACAAGCACATCCTTATCACGATTTAATTTATAATACCCTTCATTGTCATCCATTTTAATATTAAAAAATCCATTTATATTACTTATATTAATTGTTAAATGAGATAAAACATCATCATATAAAACTAATATTTTTTGTCTAGGACTATAATCTCTAAATTTTAATTGACATAAACCGAAGAAATTCAAATCAGAATCATTAGCAATTTTATCAATGTCATCTTCATAATCTTTTTCAATATCTTTACAAGTATCAAACAGGCCATTAAAAGAAACAACCATCTTATCACTATCCATAAAACCACTCCTATAAATCATGCATGTTATAACAAAAATAACACATTTTATCAAGAAAACAAAATATAATAATAAAATTCTTTACACAAAAAAATATGTAAAAAATTACATATTTTTTTTCTTTAATAATTTCTTTTTATCATTACCAGAACAATTTGCAAGATTGATAGATGTATTTTCATCTACAATTGCTCCATCTAGATTATACTTAAACTCAGTATTAGGGTCATTAATAACTGTTCCTCTTAAATCTACTCCTGAAAAATTTGTATAAAGACTAAATGGAATAATATTATCCATTTTATCAGCATCTCCAAAAGTACAATTACTTAAATCCTTGTTATATATCTTTTGAGGATCTATATAAACATTTGAATCAGTAAAATCTATTCCAGATACTTTAACATTATCAAAAGGAACTAATGATAAATCAATATACTTTAAAAGTGGTATAAATTGATTTCTAATCTCTAAATAATCAGCATTCTTTTCAAATAAAATAGAATAATCATCAAGAATAAACCTTTTATAATCATCTTCATTAAATAATAAACTTGCCTTTTTAATAAGTTTACTTGCTTCATCAATTAATAAATCAATGTCTTGCTGTTTTTTTTCACTTAATCTTTCTTGTTGCTTTAGTCTATCAATAATATCAGAAGATAAAATTGTTTTATTAAATCTATGTTTAATTCTATTAAAAAAGTTTCTATTAGAATATTCATAAATACCATCTATACACCAATTAGGTAAATCATTTATATTAACATAACTATTATTCATAATATCTTTTTCATTTTCCTTAAAATTATTTAGAATTAAAGCTGAATTAGTCTTATAATCGTTGGTATTAAAATAATAACTTTTCTCAACATTAAACACTTCATTATCACCAGAATATAAAGATAAACCCATACAATAAGAATTTATATTTAATAAAAAATTTGAACCTAATAATTTAATATCTGTACAAGTACTTGTTTTAAAGTCTTTATAATCTCTTAATAAGATTATAGAGTCAGTTATCTCTTCACAATAATTAGATATAATATAATCATAATTATTTCTATTATCCATAGATTCTAAAGGAATAGCTGGAACAACACTATCTCCATTTAATTTAAAATAATAATAGTCGCTACTAAAATGATCAAAAGGATTATGACTAGATACTACTAAGCAGTCTTTTATATAATCGTAATGATCTAAATTATAGTCAGTAATACTATTATTCTTTAAAGAAAATCCACAATTTAAATAATCACATACTTTACTATGTTTATTATAAACATATTGACAAGCATCAAATAAATTTTTAATTGAAACGTAATAATTGCTATTGCTATTTAAAGCAATAATATCATTTTTCATAAAATAAAAACCCCACATTTCGAGCACATATTATAATTAATAATAAATAAAAAGTCAATTTACAGCATAAAAAAAGAACCAATGGCTCTTCTATTGATTCTTATTAGAAACATTATGAAAATACTCAATATAATCTTCAATATCTCCTTGTTCTAAGGACTTTGATTTAGTTAATATCTCATAATTAATATTAAACTTATTCTTCAGTATTTCTTCAAAGTCATAATCAATCAAAAATTTTTCAACTTCCGAATTATAATGATTTAATCTAAATTGATAAAATTCATTTAATCTATCTTTTACTTCTTTTGCATATTCTTGTTTTATTTCTTCAACAATTAAATCTTTTCTATCATTCAATTCTTTTAATTCTGCAAATTCGTTTGCTGCTTCATCATTTACAATTTCATTACTCTTAGCATTAGCTAATTCTGCTATATTTTTATCAGCTTCAGATTTTAAAGCAATCATTCGACTCATCAAAGCAAGAAATCCAATTGACACAAAAAAACAAACAATTCCTAATATAACATATACAGTTGTAATTATCGGAGCAAAAACAAAAATTAATACTCCTAAAACAAGAAATAATAATATTTTAAAAAAATATTTATCGGACATAGCTTTAGCACTATTAAAATCCGAATCATCTAACTTTGAAACATTTTCAAAATTAAAATTTGATACTTGATTTAATATACTAAGTTTATGAGCATTTTGTTTTTTAATATCAGCTATTTTTTTAGAAGTCTCTTCTATTTGTGAATAAATACTTTTAATTTTTTCATTTGTTTCAGCATTTATATCATTACCAATTATATATTTAATAAAACCATCAGTTAATTTTTGACTAATTCCAATTTTATCACATAACGATAAAAGTCTCATTTCTTTATCATGTTCTTGACGTTCAATTTCAATCCATTCATCGTTTTCCATTTGTTCTTCAACAAGTCTTCTACGATCTTCAATTTGTTCTTCTATAAGTTCATTTTGTTGTTCAATTAATTCTTCTTGTCTTTCTAAAGATTCTTTTTGTTCTTTTTCACGTTCCCAACGTTCATTAGCACCATTAAGTTCTAGAAGACTATCATATTCTTTACCATCATAACCAATATATTTACTCATATAATCACCATATCCCAATTATAGCATGATTATATCATTAATCTAATATAAAATAAACAATCAAAATTAAAAACAAAAAAATATCTTAGACTTATTAAATCTAAGATATTTAATTATTAAAATGGTGTCCGCGAGGCGACTCGAACGCCTGACCGATCGCTTAGAAGGCGATTGCTCTATCCAGCTGAGCTACGCAGACATAACCAGCTAACAAATAGAATTATATAATAAATTCGCCTTATTTTCAAGTACTTTTTAACATTTTAATACTTTATAAGCTTTTTCTATCAACAGTTTTATAGCTTTTACCATCAATTTCAAACATAATCATACTGACATCATAATTATCAAAAACTGAATAAGATATACAATAAAGTACCTCTTCTAATACTTCATCATTATTATCAAACAAATAATTATTAAAATTTAAAATCATAGTATCATTTTCTTCTCTACTACTAATTAACTCTAAATTACTATTAACTAGACTAATTAAATTATTAGAACTACTACTAACCATTTCTTGAACAATAATGTTTATTTTATCTTTAGAATCATTTAAATATTTAGAAACTGGAACATAGTAATAATCATCATTATCTTTACTGAGATAATAAACTACTACTTTACTTACATCATTTCTACTAGTTAAATATACTTCTTTATTTAGATCAATACTATTATCTATAATCTTAGGATAATCATCCAAATAATTACCTTCAACTAAAATAGAAACTCCTTTAACATCACCAATACTATATAAACTATGTACTAAGGAAGCAACCACTATATTAATATTATCCACATCATTAAAATACTTATTAAAATTTAATGTTATAAATCCTTCATCATAATTTAATTCAATAATAATACAATCCTTATTAATCACACCTCTTAAATTAGAAGAATATTTTGATGTTTCAGTAATCTTCAAATAATTAATAATTTTTCTAATTCTATCTTCAATACTAGTACTATCTATAAATATCTTCTTTTGAACTAAATAACCATCATTATTTAATAAATATATATTAGTATTAGTTAATAAAGAAATATCTTCTAATTCTAAATTAACTTTAATTGTATCTTCCCTATTAATATTAGTAATAGTATATATACAGACAACAATAAATAAACAAAATGTAGTTATAAGTATTTTTTTAATAGATCTTTTAATAATCATATTATCACCACTAAATAATATGAAAAAAGCATACTAAATAGTACGCTTAAATAGAGAATTCATTTAGTTTTATTAACTCTAATACAGCACCAGATCTACTACTAGCACCAAGTTTCTGAATTACATTAGAAATATGATTTCTAACAGTCTTATCAGAAATTCCTAATATAGAAGCAATACGCTTAGTACTATAGTCATTAATTAAATAACTAAATATTTCTTTTTCTCTAGCGGTCAATATAGAATTTGCCATCATATCACCTATAATATAATATGATATTAATAAAAAATTGTCCTAACTCTTTTGAAATTTAACAGTAATATACTTTTGATCATCAAATTGACTTTGTAATAGTCTCATAACTTTATTAGCTAAACTCTCATTATGATTATCACTTATACAAACAGAATTAATATTTGAGTTATCAATTTTTACAAAACAATCTAATTTTAAATCTTTTTTTATCTTCAACTCACAATCTTCTTCTAAAGATTCTATTTCATTCAAGTATTTAAGTTTTTCATAAGCATTATTCTTTTCTTCATTAGATAAATCTTCTGTAAGTTGCTTTTGTAATACACTCATTTCTTCTTGTCTTTCTTCTTGTAAATTTACTCTTAATGCAACTAATGAAGAAGCTTCTTCAATAGTTTCAACTACTTTATTAGAATCCTCTTTTTTTGTTGATTCTATTGTTTTTAATAAATCATTAGGAATAGTAACATAATAAACACATAATACAAAAATAATACTAAATAACATCAAATACCATAGATTTCTTTTCTTAATCAAAACCTCTTCACCTCTACCAAAGTATATGAAGAAAGAAAAATAATATGAAAAAAATAGAAGAATAATCTTCTATTTTAATATCTTATCTACTGCTTTCATTAAACCTAGTTTTCCATAGTTATAAGTTAGTGCTCCTTGCATATAAGCAATATATGGTTCTCTAATTGGACCATCACATGATAACTCTATTGAAGATCCTTGAGTAAATGCTCCTGCTGCCATAACAACTTTATCAGTATATCCAGGCATATCCCATGCTTCAACAACTGCATTCGAATCAATTGGACTAGCTTCTTGAATACCTCTAGTAAATTCAATTAATTTATTAGGATCTCTAAATGTAATATTTTGAACTATATCAGCTCTTTCTTCATTAAATTTTGGATCAACTTCATAACCTAATTCTTCTAATACACAACTAGCTAAAACAGCTGTTTTAGTAGCAGATGCCACTACACTAGGAGCCATAAATAATCCTTGTAATATTTGCTTATTAATTCCTAAAGAAGGTCCTACTTCTCTACCTTCTCCTGGAAGTGTTAATCTCTCTGCACATAACTCTACTAAATCATGTCTACCAGCAATATAAGCACCATTTGGAGCAATACCTCCACCTAAGTTTTTAATCAATGAACCAACCATGATATCAGCACCTATTGCTACAGGTTCTACTCTACTAACAAATTCACAATAACAATTATCAATCATAATAACAATATCTTTATCTATATCTTTAATAAACTTAATTACTTTTTCTACCTTCTCAATTGTTAAACTTTTTCTAGTAGAATAACCTTTACTTCTTTGTATTTCAATTACTTTAACTTTATTATTAATTAAATAATTCTTTATACTTTCATAATCAAAATCATTATCAATTAAATCTATTTGATCATACTTAATACCAAAGCTCATTAATGAAGATGAATTAGGTACAATTCCAATAACTTCATCTAAAGTATCATAAGGTTTACCACAAATACTAAGTAAAGTATCACCAGGTCTTAAAAGTCCAAATAAACAAACAGTTAAAGCATGTGATCCAGATATAAATTGACTTCTAACTAATGCATCTTCACATCCAAATATATCTGCAAATATCTTTTCAATAGTATCTCTACCCAAATCATTATATCCATAACCTGTCGTTGAATTAAAACATGATTCTGAAACTTCAAACTTATGAAAACTACTAAGAACTCTTAAACTATTATAATCACATAATTCATCTATTTTCTTAAATTCATCTTTTACTTTTTCTTCACACTTATTTACTAGATTAACTACTTCATCTCTTATTCCTAATTCTTTATACATTATAAAACTCCTTATTCGTTATATTTACCACCATCAACTCTAATAATAGCATCGTTGACATAACTTGCTTTATTACTTGCTAAAAAAACAACTACGTTAGCTATTTCTTTTGCTTCAGCAAATCTACCAATTAATATTTTCTTATTATATTCTTCAATCTGCTCTAAAGTCAAATCTTTATTCATATCAGTTTTAGTCCATCCAGGGCAAACACAATTTACATTAATATAAGGAGCAAATTCACGTGCCATATTATGAGTTAGTGAAATAATACCAGCTTTAGATGCATCATAATCACAACTTTCAGGATAAAAAGTATCAATTGCATTAGTACTACTAATATTAATAATTCTTCCACTTTTATTCTCTAACATTATTTTAGCAACATATTTACTAACTAAATAAGTACCAATAACATTAACTTCTAATATTCTTTTGAAATCCTTAACTCTTTTTTCTAGAAATAAATTATCTTTACAAATAGATGCATTATTAACTAATATATCAATACCTCCAAAAGCATCACAAATGTCATTAATCATCTCTTCTACTTCTTCCTCTTTAGATATATCACACTTACATACCATAACTGATACATTATACTTCTCTGATATATACTTTTGTAATTCTAAAGCCTCTTCTTCATGATGACAATAATTAATTACTACATCTAATCCTGATTTAGCAAATTCTTCTATAATAGCCTTACCAATACCTCTATTACCACCAGTTACTAAAGCAACTTTACTCATACAATCACCTACTTAACTAATTCATAATTTTTTAAAAATAATTCTAACTCTTCTAAATCTCTAATATTAACCATATTAGAATATAGTTTTCCTTTTTTAATATAAATAACCGCTGGAGAGATATCATTACTTAGATTAAATTTATATTTATCCAAAAAGTTTCTTAAAGATTTATCATTCTCATAATAATCCATATAAGTAATATTATTCTTATCTAATATTTCTTTTACATCCTTACAATTAGTACAATTATCTTTTTCAATATAAACAATAAATGTATCCTTATTATTCATTCTAGATTTAATAGTACCAGCAGTAGAAAATCTTCTTCCTACAGCAATTAATAATATTACCATAAATAATCCTATAACAAAAAATCCAATTAAAAACTTATTTCTACCTTTTATAAAATCTTCATCTCTATATTTCATAATATCAATCCTCTCTATTAAAATTATAACAAATTTATAAAAAAGAAAAAAGAGACATATTGTCTCTTATTTATTTATTTTTTCTACTCGAATAGTTACTTTTTCATCATTTAATTCATCAGTGAATTCATCATCAATCTCTATTAACTCATCACCTAAAACTTCACCCATAACATAATCATAATATTTTTTCATCATTTCTTTTACCTTAGGAGTACCATTATAGTAAACTTTAATATGATCTGTTATAACAAAATCAGCATCTTTTCTTAGAGCTTGAACAGTTCTAACAAATTCACGAGCTAGACCTTCTAGTATTAAATCATCAGTTAATGTTGTTTCTAATACTACACAAGTTTTATCATTTGTTGTAGCAGCAAAACCTTCTTTTTGTTTTAATGTAATAATTACCATATCTTTAGTTAAAGTAAATTCTTCACCATCAAGATCAACTACTATTTCACCAGATTGTACTTTTTCAATATCCTTTTTGGTAAAATTATTTAACTTCTCTTGTAGAGTCTTAATCTTTGGTCCTAATACTTTACCTAATTCTTTAAAGTTAGGTTTAATAGAATATTCTAAGTATTCACTCATATCTTCTTTAAATACTATTTCTTTAACATTTAATTCTTCCTTAATAATTGGTAATAAGTCTCCTATTACTTTCTTATCTTTTAAAGGTAAGATTACTTCAGAAATAGGTTGTCTAACTTTAATATTTACTTCTTCTCTAGCATATCTACCTAAAGAACAAATATCTCTAACTAAATCCATTCTAGTTTCAACTTTTTCATCTATTAACTTCTTATCATATTTTGGATAATCAGCTAAATGAACTGATTCTTTACCAGTCAATTTCTTATAGATTTCTTCTGTTAAGAATGGAGTTATAGGAGCACATAATCTAGTTAATGCTTCTAGTACTTCATAAGTAGTTAAATATACTGCCTTTTTACTTTCAGTTAACTCTGAATCCCAGAATCTTCTTCTATTACTTCTAATATACCAATTAGATAAATCATCATTTAAGAATGGAACAATATACTTAGTTGCTTTATTTAAATCATATTCTTCTAATGCTTCTGTAACATTCTTAATTAATCTATTTAATTTAGAAATTAACCATCTATCTATTAATTCTCTATCTTTAACTGGAATATTATATTCTCTAGGATCTATATGATCAGCATTAGCATACATTTCAAAGAATGAATATGCATTTTTAAATGTTGACACATATTTAGAATATACTTCTTTAACACCAACCACATCAAATCTAAGTGGAGTCCATACTGGAGAAGTATATAACATATAGAATCTTATAGTATCTGCTCCATATTCAGTCATTATTTCAACTGGATTAATTATATTACCAACTGATTTAGACATTTTCTTACCATAGGCATCTAACATCATATCATTAACTACAACATTCTTAAAACTTGACTTACCACTAATTAAAGTAGATAAAACAAGTAAGACATAGAACCATCCTCTAGTTTGATCAACACCTTCAGCAATAAAATCAGCTGGGAATTGTGATTCAAATAATTCTTTATTTTCAAAAGGATAATGATATTGACCATAAGGCATAGCACCACTATCAAACCAAACATCCATAACATCTATTACTCTATCCATAGTCTTTCCACATTCAGGACATTTAATATGGATATTATCAACATAAGGTCTATGTAATTCTAAGTCATCACTAATTTTTTCAATAGCTTTTTCTTTTAATTCAGCTACACTACCAATAGTTTCAAAATGGCCACATTCACATGTCCAAATAGGAAGTGGGCATCCCCAATATCTATTTCTAGAAATACCCCAATCTATCATGTTTTCTAACCAGTTATTAAATCTTTTTTCACCAACATAATCAGGATACCAATTAATCTTTTTATTTTCTTCAATAATTTTATCTTTATATGCAGTATTTTTAACATACCATGCTGGTTTAGCATAATAAATTAATGGTTGTTTACATCTCCAACAATGTGGATAATCATGTGTCATTTTAACTTTCTTAAATAATTTATCTTCACTCTTTAAGTACTTAATAATATCTATTTCAAGTTCAGAATCTGTTACTAATCTTCCTTCCCAAGGACCAGCAGTATAACATCCATCTTTTCCTACAGGATTAATAAATGTAATACCATTTTCAGTACAAACTCTATTATCATCAACACCATAAGCAGGAGCTAAATGAACTATTCCAGTACCATCACTAGCAGTAACATAATTATCAGCTAATACTTCAAAAGCCTTTCCTTCAACTTCTACAAATGGCATTAATTGTTCATATTTTAATCCAACTAAATCAGTACCTTTATAAGATTCTAATACTTTGTATTCATCTCCTAATACTGCGTTAGCTAGTTCTTTAGCAACTATAAACTTATATCCCATACTCTCAGCTTTAACATAATCTAAATCAGGATTAACACATAAAGCAACATTTGCCATAAGAGTCCAAGGAGTAGTAGTCCATACTAAAATATAAGTATCACTATCAACTAATTTAAATGGAACTATTACAGTATTAACAGAAACTTCTTTATATCCTTGAGATACTTCATGAGAAGCAAGTTCAGTACCACATCTAGGACAATAAGGTAATACTTTATTTCCATAGTAAATTAAACCTTTTTTATTTAATTGATCAACAATCCACCATTCAGATTCAATATAATTATTATCACAAGTTACATAAGGATCATCAAAATCAATAAATTGCCCCATCATATCAGTAACAGTTTTAACTTCATCTATATTAGTAGCAGTTTCATTCTTACAAGCTTCACAGAACTTTTCTACTCCTAACTTTTCAATATCAGTCTTAGATTTAAAACCTAATTTTTTCTCAACATTAACTTCAATAGGTAATCCATGTGTATCAAGTCCAATCTTTCTTAGTACATAGTTACCTTGCATAACTTTAAACTTACAAAATGCATCTTTAATAGTTTTAGCAAAAACATGGTGAATACCAGGTTTAGCATTAGCATATATAGGTCCATCATAAAATACAAATCTAGGACCATTTTTTCTATTTTCTGTACTTTTTTCTAATATATTAATTTTATTCCAATATTCAGTATATTTCTTTTCAACAGAAGATACACTACCTTGTTCTAATTTTTCAAACTTCATAATTTAACCTCCTACATAAATACTACATAACTGTAGTAAATAACAAATATTAATAAAAATAAAATTCCTTCTCTTTTAGTCAATTTATAATCTTTAAGAGAAAATGCAAATAATAAGAATGCTGACATTAGCATAACAACTAAATCTATATAACTAAATGCAATTGAACCAATACCTCCAAATAATGCTACTGGTATACCAATAACCATACCTATATTAAAGATATTACTTCCAACTACATTACCTATAGCAATATCATATTCACCTTTTCTAGTAGCAGTTACACTAGTAACAAGTTCAGGTAATGATGTACCTAAGGCTACAATTGTTAAAGAAATCATTCTCTCACTTACTCCCAATATCGAAGCAATAGTAGATGCACTTTCTACAACAAAGTTACTTCCAAGTACTATTCCAACAATACCGATACCAGTATAAATAAAAGATCTAGATAAGCTAAGAGTTTCATTAGTATTTTGATCCTCATCAATTTTATTTCTAGTCATACTAATCAAGTAATAAATAAAAACTAAGAAAAACAATAATAATATAATACCATCTTGTCTAGTAAAACTACTTATTGCATTTTTATCAAAAATCTTATCTGATAATAATACAGCAAATAAAGTAGTAATTAACATTGTAATTGGTAACTCTTTCTTAACAGTATTATTCTTTACATTAAGAGAATGAAATAAAGCTGATGTACCTAATATTAATAAAATATTTAAAATATTACTACCAATAACATTACCTAGTACCATATCACCATTATGAGATATTAATGACTTAATAGAAACAGCAAATTCAGGTGCACTAGTTCCAAATGCTACTATAGTAAGACCAATCAACATCTTAGATACCTTAAAATTAGCTGCTATATTAGAAGCACCATCTACAAATAAATCTGCTCCTTTAATTAAAATAATAAAGCCAATTACTAATATAATAAATTGTAAAAACATAAATCCTCCTTATTCTTAAGATAAATAAAAAAGGTGATACCAAAGGACAGGAAAAACCTGTGGTACCACCTTAATTTATACTCTATACTATAACGCGTAACCGTATTTATCTTATCCATAAATCGCAACTTGAAAGTGATCTGAATATATCTTCCTAACTTGTTCACACCTAACCACAAGCTCTCTTATATTCCAATATATTCCGTCTTTCGCACTTGCTTTACGAACAATAATATAACACAATATATAAAAAAAAACAAATAAAAAAAGATAATTTCTAAAAGAAATCATCTTCATCTTCTTTATCATCTTTTTTAGTAGAACTTGTACCCTTCTTTGCAGGAGGTTGTTCATCAGCAATATTTCCTTCGACATTTACATTATTTGGAGTACATAAGAAAATACCGCCACCTAATTTTTTAATATCACCATTGATAGCATAAATAGTACCATATAGAAAATCTACAATTCTTTTAGCAACATCCGGAGTCACTCTTTTTAAATTAACAACAACAGAGTTTCTACCTTTTAAATAATCAGCTATTTGTTGACTTTCTGAATAAGCACGAGGTTCTAATAACATCATCTTAGAACCAGCCATACCATTCTCTACATGATATTCTTCTTTTGTTTTATTATAATATTCTTCATCCTTTGTTGAATCTGAATCATTATCATCTTTATTGCCACCAAAAAAGTTTTTTAATCCTTTTAATTTATCTGTATCCATAAATGTCCTCCATCTTAATATCTTTATTATCTGTAATCATTTTAACATACTTTTTTAAATAGTAAAAGATATAATTATTGATTTACTGAAGTTTCAACAGTTATACCCATATTTTGATTAGGATCTACTATAGTAGTATTTTGATCTACCATTTGTACATTATTATTAGGTACAACACCAGTATTAGTAGCTATACCAGGTAAAAATGTCCCATTATTTTGTACTTCTGTATTATCTGTAGCAACTACATTATTATTCATATCAGGAACAAATACATTGTTGTCTACTTGTTGTGCAGGAGTATCAGGTACTTGCATTGTA
Organism: Bacilli bacterium; assembly: GCA_017519965.1. The sequence continues at coordinate 39,570 of JAFWRK010000019.1, read as the reverse complement.
TATTGATTTGTTGGTACTACTCCACTAGCAATACTTACATTATTTTCATTTAATCCTCTTGAAGATGTATTATAAGGATTTTCTGTAAACCATACATTAGTCAAATCAACATTATTAGATAATGGTCTAGGATCAGGTAAATCTATATACATTGGTATAGGTACTTTAAAAGCACTACCGAATGCTATACAGTTACCAGGTTTCAAGTTCTTTAATTGTGAAACAATTTCAGAAGATATATTTGGAACCATTTCTCTAATATAAGCCAAATCCTTAGGATGAATTGTTCTTAGAATAACAAAATTCATACATTGCGAAATACATGTATCAGATAATTCTGAAGGTCTTTGTGTAATAAGTGCCATAAACATACCATACTTACGACCCTCTTTAGCGATTCTTTCAAATATATTATATCCTAATAACTTAACATCTGAATCATGTTGTACATATCTATGAGCTTCTTCAATAATTATATGGAATGCATGACTTCCTCTAGGTTTAGTAGTAGAACTCTTTAAGAATAACATTCTAGATAATATCTTAGTTATTACTTTAGCTAATCTATCATCAATATAATTAATATTAAAGTTTACTATTTGACATCTACTACCAGTATTTCTATCAGTAATTAAATAATCTATATATTGATCTCTATCTACATATGAAGGGAAATTAAAATATTCTTTATTTTCACTAGTACATAATGTATGTAATCTAACACTTAAAACATTAGCATAGTCGAACACTTTTTCACTCTTTAAAATACCTTCACTTATAAGAGCAAAATCCATTGCTAACTCTAAATCATTTAAAGTATAGAATTTATTTAATTCTTCCTCAGGAACTTCCATTTGAACATCAGATATATATCCTCTAATAAATTCAACAACAAGTTCCATCTCTTGCATTTTACCAGTTTTATCTATAAATAAACATTGTTTTAAAGATCTTATATATCCAGGTTGTACAATTTGACTTTCCAAATTTAATTCAACTGTATTAAACTTAGTTAAAACTGCAATTACCTGATCTCTTATCTTAGTAGAATCTGCTCCACTAAGTAATATATCTTGTACAGCTCTTGCTATAATATCATTTTTTCTTTTTACTACATTAGGACTAGTACCAGTAAGAATAGGAACTAATTTTAATGTTTTCTCTAATATTGGTAATTGTGAAGGAGAATCAACATCTAATAATAATGCTAAATCATCAACATCTAATAACCAGATAGGTATTCTTAATATTTCGCAATCAGGATCTATAACATTTGTAGTTAAAGCTTTATAACACACACTTGGATTTTTTTCATGCAATCTTGTAAAAGCATTAGTATATTCTCCATATGCATCAAAGAAAAACATATTAGAATAAATTGGTGCTTTTTCAGATGAGAAAAGCTTTTGTAAAATAGATGAAACAGTACAACTCTTACCAGCACCAGAGTTACCTAATATAGAGAAATGATTACTAAAGAATTCATTTATATCTACATTAATCTTATATCCTTCATAAACATTACTAGTACCAAAATTAGTTGTACCAAAAACTGTTTCAGTATCTCCGAGTAATAGTTTTAATTCATCCATTTTAACTATTCTAGGTTTAGATTTAAAAGATGGTTTACTACTACATCCAGGAGTAAATACACCATCATTAATCTCTCCTACAATATCAACAGTCATAACAATCATACTACAATTGACTACTTGACCTACAACTTTCTTCTTATCTTCACCTTCATCAAACACAACATGTAAGTTTACTAAACTAGGTTGTGATGAAATATCTATTGCTAATTTTATGGTTACAGTATTATCTATAATCTCACTAATTCTACCTAGCACATAACCACCTCTATTCTAACTATTAGTATAACATATTTATAAAAAAAAAAGAAAGAATATTATTTAATAATATCTATCTTTTTATCCTTCATATAAACCATGTAATTTTTCTAAATCCATATCAGATAAATTCTCTACTACCCATTCACCATCTACTTTATTTAAATAAAAAGTAATAGTTTCTTTAGTAGTATTAGTAACATTCTTCATATTTTTAATTTTATAATCAATAAAACTAGCTAAATTATCAATATCTTCATCATCATTTAAATTATCATCATCTTTACTAGTTTCACTAAATTCATCTCTATGATTATTATAATAAATTCTTGATTCACCAATACTAGAAGCATAATCTAATACTTCTATTTCTACATCTACTTCTGCTTCTTCATCCATAAGATTCTCATTAACTATTTTATAAGACATATTCTTATATTGATTAATCATTAACTCCTTATAATCATTTTTTTGATCATCATCCATACTTATATCACTAGATATAACACTATCAAGTTGAGAAGTAACTTCTCCATCCAAATCTTGATATTTCTTTAAATAATCTTCTACAGCATTTGTAGGTGAATTCATATTAGTACCACAACCTGTTAGAAAAATCATAGAAATAAATAATATAATAAATATTTTCTTCATAAAAAAATCCTCCCATTAATATAATGGAAAGATTTAATATATTTATACTATCTTTTTATAAAAATAACTCCACTAGCATTATCTTTTCCATGTAAAGGAACATAGAAAGGTTCTTTAAATAATCTCTTTAATCTAGATGGAACTACTTGTTTTTGATCTACATAAACAGCTTCCTGAATTAATCTATCTAAAATAATTTGAGATTTAGTATTAGAAATAATATCTTTAATTTTTTTATCAGTTAATAAATCTGTAACTCCATCAGTTAAAAGAAGTAACATATCATAACTATTATTATCTATAGTAACTACATTAGAAACACATAATTCATCATTAATACCAATACAAGCACTAATAAAATTACTAGTAGAGAAAAATCTTAAATCTTCTTTATCAACCTCACCAGTTTTATAATATAACCAGACTTGTGAATCATCTTCAGTAACTTGAGTTAAATTATCATCTTTATAAATATAACATCTAGAATCACCAATATTTAATATTACAGTATCAGTCAGATTAATTAAAGCAAGAGTTAAAGTAGTACCTAATTTATTTTCTCCATAACGATTAATTAAGTAATTATTATACTTAACAATTAATTCTTTTAATTCTAAAGAAATATTTAAAGTATCATTTAATAAATCTACTTTCTTTCTTTTAAACCAACTAGATAATTCATTAATTACATAATTAGAAGCAACATCTCCTAAATCTTTACCACCCATTCCATCAGCAATAGCAAGTAATTTAATACTATTATCTTTCGGATGAGAAATGGTAACTAATGAGTCTTCATTCTTATCTCTGATTAAACCAATATCAGTTTTCTGTTGTAAAATAAATTCTTCTTTCATACCAATACCTCAGTTAATAATCATTATAACATATAATAAAAAAAGTTTGCACTAAGCAAACTTTAAAATTCACAATTACCTGGAGTTCTAGGATAAGGAATAACATCTCTTATATTATCAACACCAGTTAAATAAATAAGTAATCTTTCAAATCCCATTCCGAAACCTGAATGAACACATCCACCAAATTTACGTAAATTAATATACCAATCTAATGTAGATTTATCCATTTTTAATTCTTCTATACGAGAAAGTAACTTATCATAATCTTCTTCTCTTTGAGAACCACCCATGATTTCACCAGCACCAGGAACCTCTAAGTCAACAGCAGCAACAGTTTCATTATCTGGATTTAATTTCATATAGAATGCCTTAATATCCTTAGGCCAATCAGTAATAAATACTGGTCCATTAAAGTATTCAGTAATGTATTTTTCATGTTCTTTAGCAATATCTTCACCTTGTTTAGGTTCAAATTCAAATTTAACATCAGCTTTTTGTAATATATCAATACATTCTTTATGAGTAATTCTAGTAAATTTAGAATTAACAAGTTTTTCTAACTTTTGTAATAAACCTTTCTCAACAAAATTATCTAAGAAATTCATTTCATCTGGACAGTTATCTAATACGTATTTAACTACATACTTAAGCATTTCTTCCATAATTTCCATATCACCATTTAAATCACAAAAAGCAATTTCAGGTTCAATCATCCAAAATTCATTAGCATGAACTTTAGTATTAGAATTTTCTGCTCTAAAAGTAGGTCCAAAAGTATAAGTTTTACCAAATGATAAAGCAAAAGTTTCAGCTTCTAGTTGTCCAGAAACTGTTAAAGATGCTTCTGTACCAAACATATCTTTTTCATAATCTATTTTTCCATCTTTTTTAGGAATGTTATCTAAGTCAAAACAAGTTACATGAAACATTTCACCTGCTCCTTCACAATCACTAGCAGTAATTAATGGAGCATGAAAATATACATATCCTCTATCTTGAAAATATCTGTGTATTGCATATGCAGCTACACTACGAACTCTAAATACAGCTTGAAATAAGTTAGTTCTAGGGCGTAAATAAGCTTGTTCTCTTAAGAATTCTCTTGTATGTCTCTTAGGTTGAATAGGATAATCCTCAGGACAATCTCCTAATAATGTAACAGAATTAGCTTGGACTTCAAACTCTTGTTGATCATTAATAGACTTAACTAGTGTTCCTACTACCTCTATAGAACTACCAACATGTATCTTTTGAATATCTTCAAAATCTTCTAATTTATTATCATATACTACCTGTACATGTTTAAAACAAGTACCATCAGAAAAATCTATAAAACCAAATTCTTTTTGTTTTCTATGATTTCTAACCCAACCTCTTATTGTAACTTCATTATCATATAAATCATTTTTATTTTTAAATAAATCTAAAACAGTCATATCTATATCCTCCTTTTTAAAGATTATAACTTAATTTCCAAGCAATTATTCTTCTAACAGCTAAATCTATAACATCAATATCAATAGTATTATTAGTTACACCATTTAATATCTCATTATACATATTTATATAATCACTAGTAATAATCATATCAGCACCAGCATTAATAGCTAAAGTTGCGGCATTACCATCTTTAGCATAGCTTTTTACAGCTTCCATATCTAAATCATCTGTAACAACTATACCACTAAATTTTAATTTATTTCTTAATTCATCAATAATAACCTTTTTACTAAGACTAGATGGATAATTAGGATCAATACTATTAACTATATTATGACTAATTAATATAAATGGTACTCCTTCATTTATACCCGATTTAAAAGGTAAATAGTCACTTTTATCAAAAATGTCATAATCCCTATTATCAATAGCGATTCCAGTATGAGTATCTACATTATTACCATATCCAGGAAAATGTTTAAGACAAGATGACAAGTTATTACTCTTAGAATATTTTACCATATTCTTAGCAAAAATACTTGTCTCTTTTGCTCCATAGCCAAAACTTCTAGAATAAATAAAATCATTAGATGAAGTAGAAATATCCACAACAGGAGCTAAATTCAAATTAACTCCAATAGATTTTAAAAGAAGAGCTTTTTCATTTTCCATCTGTTCTAATAATTCAAATCCCCCAGTTTCATAATATTCTTTAGGAGATAAGAATGCACTATCCCTAAAACTAGTAAATCTACTAACTCTAGTTACATATCCACCTTCTTCATCCACGGCTATTACTAAGGGAAGAGAACTCAATTCTTGAATACTGTTTATCTCTTCACTAATAGTTTCTTTAGTATGATATTGAAAATCTTTGGCAAATAAAATGAAACCTCCAGCATGATAATTATTAATATAGTTTTCAGTAATACTATTATCATATCTAACCAAAAATAACTGACCAATTTTTTCTTCTAAACTCATTTTATCTAATATCTTTGTAGCTTCTAAATATTTATTATAAAATAAATCGTTTTCATATTTACTATCGATTACTTTATTTTCAATTGTTTTATCCACTACATTATTTACTTTTTTAGAAGACATATCTTTATAATACATATAACCTAAAATACAACCTATTAATAAAAATAATAGTAAAATAAACTTTTTCATAACTACTCCATAATCTTTTTAAATTCAGATGGATTAGCTACCTCAAATAGAATATCTTTCTTAATTATTGGATAATATATTTTTAATCTATTAGCATGCAAGTACAATCTATTTTGATTGTCCTTTATATTACTATATTTCTTATCACCTAAAATAGGATTGCCTAAAGAACTAAAAGCAACTCTTATTTGATTCTTTCTACCGGTTTCAATATTAATATTAACAAGAGAATAATCCTCATTTTCTTTAATAACTTTATAATTTGTTATAGCTTCTTTAGCATCATCTTTTTTACTAACATAAACTAAATTAGTTTTAGTTTCACTTAACATTTGAACAATTCTATCATTTTTATTTTTTAAATGTCCATGTACAATTGCCACATACTCACGTAAACTTACATATTCATTCCAATTATCTTGTAATTGCTTCTTAATTTTTTCATTTTTAGCAAGTATAACAATACCACTAGTATCTTTATCTAATCTATGAACAATAAAAACTCTAGAATTCTTATCTTTACTTACTAAGTATTCTCTAACAATATGAAATAAAGTACGTTCTTTTTCCTTAGAAGTAGAAATAGTAAGAAGGCCACTCGGTTTATTAACAACAATAATATTATCATCTTCAAAAACAATATCAAATGGTAAAGTTTTCTTATTTTTACTATCAGTATCTATAACAATATTCATACCTGGAAATAACTTATAATTATATTTTTTAACTCTAGAATTATTCACATATATAGATCCATGAGTTAAATATTGTTTAATTCTTTTCTTAGGTATATCTAAATTATTATATAAATAATCTAATAATTCTCCTTCACTTTTAACAATTAATTTCATAAAAAACTCCTTTTAAACAAAGATATTATAATACAAAATAAATAAAAATAAAAGAAGTATTAAATCAATACTCCTTTTAAAAACATTCATCTATAACAGTTTCAATTGCTTTATCATAATTAGAACCAATAACACTATTAACAACTTTCTTTAGTTTAGACTCACTGTTAGAAACAGCATATGAGCATTTAATTTTTTTAGCTAAAGGTACATTATCATCACTATATCCTAAAAAGACAAGATCTTCAGATTTTATTTTATTATATGTACATAGCATTTTTGCAGCATTTAATCTACTACATTCTCCCATTAATAATTCAACAAAATACTTTTTGTCCTTTTTAGGTAAAATAGTTAATTCTTTTTTTAATTCATTTAATTCACTTACAATAGCAGTTTGTTCTTTTTTATTTGAGCAATAAATTCTTATCTTAAAAATATTATTTTTATGAAAAGAACTAAAAGTTTTAAAATCACCTATTTTTCTAACAAAATCACCAGGAACTTCTTCTTTAGTATAATTACACCAATCCAAAGAATAAAAGCATAAATTATAATCATCAAATGATTTTTTTATTTTCTTAATAATAGAAAGAGGAATATTATTTTTACATAATTCCTTTTCTGAATTTACATCATATACAAAAGCTCCATTAAAAAGAATAATATAATCCAAAAAAGGAAAATCTCTATTATATGCAATTAATGAAGAAAAACTACACTCTGAAAAAACTGCAAAGTAATTGCCCATACTTCTAACTTTATCTAAAGATAACATAGTCGATAAAGGAATAGCTTCTTCCTCATCAATTAAAGTATTTTCAAAATCACTGATTAATAATTTTGACACTTTTACTCACCACCCAACTTGTCCTGATAACTTAAAATAATAATAAATAAGAACAATCCTAATAAAATACCACCTATAACATCAGTCGCAAAATGTACACCTACATATATTCTACTAACGCATAAACAAATAATAAATAAAATTATAAAAATTTGCAATATAATTTTTAACTTTTTATTTGTAATATATTTAGAAACTAAATAAAATAAATAGCCGTAAAGCATTATTGATATCATTGCATGACCACTAGGGAAAGAGTAACCACCCTGTTTGATTAATCTCTCTACATGAGGTCTATCTCTCATAATAATATTTTTTAAAATGAAATTTACAATAACACTAGTAAGTGATAATACATCACACATTAATGCATTTTTTCTAGATAAAAAGATATTTAATATAATCAAAATTACTATAACAGACAATGGATTACCAAAAACAGTTATAAATTTAAAGAAATTGTCGAAGTAGACATTATTAAAATTTCTAACAAGTAAATAAATAGTATTATCAAATACTTCGGTATTACCACTAATTACTAATGTTAAATCTAATATAAATAAAACAATTAAAAAAATTAATAACAAATATTTCTTATTCAAAATCCCTTTCATTTTGCTTACTAAATCCCATCTCTTTTACTTTTAATTTTTTAGTTGCACCTATTTTTAATTTATCTGCACATGAAGAAATAGCTTCTACACAATCTAATAAATCATTTGATTGATTAAAATTAAATTTGCCAGACACACCATAATAATTACCACAAGCAGCATCCAAATGATCATTTAAATAATCTAGAAGATTAGTTTCACCATAAATAGTTGATTCTAATAAATGTTCAAAGCTTCTAGGTGCTTTTAATGCCATTTCAGCTAATTCACTCTCTCCTATTGTAGCAAATAATACATCAGCGACTTGTCGTTGAATCCAATTTCGATTATCACAATCTCTAGAATTAGCAATTGTATCACCATTCATAAACCAAATCTTTTGTGATAAGGATTCTGCTAAACCAGTACGCATATTATGAGATAATCTAGAATCATGTAAACTACTGACATCAATAATTGATCTAGTTAAATAAAAATATGCCTCAGCTAAATTTGCTTCTTTAGGTATATCAGCTTTTGCCATAACTCTATAAGCAAAATCCTTATCTACAAAACCATTCCCAATTAATTCTTTTACTCCATATAAATAATAATACTTTTGAATATCTTTTCTATTCAAACCCAAAAAATCACCTCTCTAAATAATAATGTTTTCTTTGACCTCCTTTTTATAAACCTCTACACCAGGTTGATCAAACGGATTAATATTAAAAAGGAAACCACTAAAAGCAGCACTTAACATAAAGAAATACATAACTTCTCCTAATGTATATTCATCAATACAAGGTAAAGTAATCATAATACTATATACATTTCCTTTTTTATGAGCTACTCTTACTGAATCTAAAACGATATTATTTACATTATGTAAATCATGATTTTTGAATTTAATTTTACTAGCCTCATTAACTTTGATAACAGTTTCAAAAACAATTTTATTACCTTCTTGGATAAATTGCCCTAAAGAATGTAAATCACGAGTATATACTGTAGAAGCAGGAAAAATACCAACATTGTTTTTTCCTTCACTCTCACCAAATAATTGTTTTAACCATTCACTAAAATAACTAAGTTTTTCTTCATAAACAACAAAGTTCTCCACATATTTTCCTAAATCAAATAAATGTTTTCTACATACAGCATAGTTATAAGCACTATCAATATATTTATTTCCAGAATAATATCCTTCAATAAATTTATTAATATCTATATTAAAAGATAAAGGAAATAAATGAGCAGCAGTCATTATAGAATATCTTCCACCTATATCATCAGGAATAGGAAAAGTTTTATATCCACATGAATTAGCTTCTTCTCTTAAACTACCTTTAACAGGGTCAGTAGTAAAAATTAATCTTTCTTTTAATTCATCCTCTGAATATTTTTCTTCCATTAATTCACGAATTAATGTATATGCTATAGTAGGTTCCATAGTTGTTCCACTCTTACTAATAACATTAAGTGAAAAATCAACATTCTTTAAATAAGCTAATAACTCAGTTATATAATCACTGCTTAAAGAAGTACCAGCATAAATAACTTTAAACTTACTATCTTCAAAATATGGAGCTAAAGCTTTAGATACAGCATAACTACCTAAAAAAGATCCTCCAATTCCAACAACAACAAGACAATCAGAATTACTCATAACTTTATTACGAACAGAAATAATATCATTTACTAATGATTTATCAATATCTCTAGTCCAACCAGTCATATAACTATTTTTAAAGCTATTTAATACTTCATCCTTTCTAGACATTAAATCTAGATTAGAATAATCAATATCCGAAAAATCAAAATCTACCATAAATAAACTCCTTCTAAATTCTACTTAATATTATATCATATAAACATTATACTTTAAAAAAAAGTGTAAATAAAGCGTAAAAAAAAGAAAGAATTAAATTCTTTCTTATCTTGTATAAACTACTACTTCATGTAATATTCCATCATTTACTAAATCTATACTATTACTTACCTGTGAATGATTATCTAAAATCAATTCATCTTTCTTATCTTTCACAACTTTTATGTGATATTCAGTATCCATATAACGATAAGTAATTTCTAATTTTTCCCAATGAATAGGAAGATTTGGAGTAATTTTTAAAGTATCTCCATGTTTATGTAAACCTAATATTTCTTCAGTTCCTACACGATAGAACCATCCAGCAGAACCAGTATACCATGTCCATCCACCTCTACCTTCACGTCCTTTAGCAGAATAAATATCAGCTGCAATTACGTAAGGCTCAACTTTATAATGATAAGAACTATCTTTATCTAAAGATCTATTAACTGGATTTATCATTTGATAATATCTAAAAGCTCTATCAGAATAACCACTCTTAATTAGAGCCATTAAATACCAGGCAACAGAATGTGTATATTGACCACCATTTTCTCTTATTCCTCTAGGATAATTCATTATATATCCAGGATTATTTAAAGAACTATGGAAAGCTGGAGTTAAAAGTTTAATAATCTTAGCATTATCATCAACCAATTTCTCTTCCACAGATGATATAACACTTTGAATTCTATCTTTAGGAGCAACACCACTTAATATTGCAAAACTTTGAGATATTAAATCAATCTTACATTCAGAATTTTCATTACTTCCTAACTTATCTCCATTATCGAAGAAAGCACGCAAATAGTGATTTCCATCCCATGTCTTTTTATTTAAATTATTCTTCAATTTCTCATTAAACTCAACATAAGGAGAAACATCAAAACTCTTATAGTGAAGTCTCATTAATTTAACGAATTGATCAATTATCAAGTACAAGAAGAAACCTAACCATACTGATTCACCTTTTCCCTTGATACCAACCTTGTTCATTCCATCATTCCAGTCTCCTCCACCCATAAGAGGAATCTTATGATGACCTAAAGAATTCATAGATAATTGTAATGATTTTATACAGTGATCAAGTAAAGTTTCTTTATAATCAGTGTAATTAAACATCATTCCTTTTTCACTTTCATATTCTCCTAATAAATCACCAGTAACATAAGGAACTTCAGTTTTTAATATATCAACATCTTTAGTAATATCAATATAATGTAATGTAGCATATACTAACCATAAATAATCATCTTTGTATTTACTACGTAGACCAAATCTATTCTTTTCATGCCACCAGTGGAATACATCACCTTCTGGGAATTGATGAGCAGCATTAATTATAATTTGACGTCTAGCAATATCTGGTTGAATAACTGCAACATTCATAGAATCTTGTAACTGATCTCTAAATCCAAAGGCACCACTTACTTGATAGAATCCACTCTTAGCAAAGATTCTTGAAGATAAAGTTTGATATAAATACCAACCATTTATCATATAATCAAAGCTAGGATCAGGAGACTTAACTTTAATAGTATTTAAAGATTTTTGCCATTTTTCTTTAACAATTTTTAGTTCTTTCTTAGCAGTATTTACATCACAATATTTATTAATTAAAGCTAAGTTTTCTTTATCACTCATTCCACATCCTAAAGCAAATACAACATATTTTTCCTCATGAGCTTCTAAACTTAAAGGAGTGCGAATTGATTTAACTAACATCTTGTTTAATTCAGCTGATTCAATAGGTAATGAAGAAGTCATAAATACATTAACATCACCAAAGTTAATACTATAAACATTTCTCATCTTAAGATAATTATCATCACCCATAAATTCAGTTAATATATGACGAGATGTTTTTTCTTCGAAATTACCAAATGTAGGATTAATCCAAAAATCAACATCATAATCAATTTTCTTATCATCCTTATTTACTAATCTCATTAAATAAATCTTAACATTATCTTCATGAGCAACAAACTCAGTAATTTCAGTTATCTTTTCTTCTGTTTCACTAGATAGAATAGAATATCCAAATCCATGAACACATTTCATCGGATCAAATAACCTACCATTAAATTTAAATCCTTCAGACTTATCATTACATACCATATCATTAGTCCAAGAAGTTATCTTAAATTCTCCAGAATTATATGCATATGTAAATCCACAACCATTATTAGTAACTATAGTACCAAATGTTTTATTAGCAATAATATTACTCCATGGAGTTGGAGTATCCTTATTGTAAATAACATACTCTTCTCCATTTGATCTAAATCCACCATAACCATTATCAAAATCTAATTTTTCTTTATTTGGAAGTTTTAAGTTAACTTCATATTTAGTTCTAGAATAATCACTAATAAAATTATTACTTTGTAATTCTTCTACTGCTTCTTTTAAAGTTTGATGATTATTAATAATAAATTTAAGTCTTGGAACAATTTGTAGTAATAGATATTCTTTTTCATCTATTAAAGATCCATCAATTACTGTAATACTACCAGGAGTATGATAGAAACTATTAAGAGTATACATTCTATACATCTCTTCATCTATCTCTTTCTTAATAATATTAGCAAATTGACTGTTTTCTCTATTAATAATTACTATATCTACAAATATAGAATGGTTTTTATAATATTCAAAAGCTTTAAGAATTTCATTGATAAAACTCATATCACTTATATCACTAATCTCAACTAAGATTATAGGTCTATCACCACTAATACCAAACTTCCATAATCCAGATTGACCTAATGCATTCTTTCTCAAAAGATCCATTCTATCTCCATCCGCACTAACTCTAGTAGTTTGATATAGATAATTCAACATCATATTATAAATACGCATATTTCCACCAGATATATTCATATCTTTAGTGTTAATAATATTCATTAAAGTAGCAACTTTAAAGGCATTCTCAATACTTGATTCAGAATTATATGAACTAATAATATCCATTATTTGTTCTTTACTTCTTCCAAATCCCATTATTATATAAACAGTTTCACTTGCTCCTGGAGCTAAGTCTATTCCATTTCTCATACTTAATACTGGATCAAGATTATCTCCACAGAAATTAGATAGTTCTTTATTTAATGCCTCTGGATTAGAAGATGATTTATTTCTTCCAATAAACCTTCTTCTTTCTGTTTCATAAGAATAATCATAATTAGAGTTTAATACCAATAATCTATGTAGCATATAACTACTAATATTAGCATCTCCTCTAGATTTTCTTCTAGCAATTAAAGAATTAGTTTTCTTATCATACTCAGTAGATATAAACATATTATTAAATACTCTATGACTAACATCATCCATATTTTCAGATAATATAGGTTCAGTGTAAGTAGTCAATTCTAAATGTCTAATTGAATCACCATTATTTTTAAAAGTTATCTTTCTAATTTCAGCATTGTGATTCTTACATACTGTAATCTCAGTTTTAGTATTAATAGTACCATCATTACGAGAATATTTAATTCTATCACTAGCAAAAACAACTTCATACTTTTCAGGTTTTTCATTTATAGGAGCATAAGTATTACTCCATATCCTATCACTATCTTTATCTTTAATATATAAGAATACACCATAATCTTGTTCAGTTACTTTACGATATCTATTAAGCTGTAAAGTTCTATATCTAGAGAAACTATTTCCTCTATCATTCATAAGTAAACAATACTTTTTATTAGATAGTACAGATACTTCAGGTAAATATGAAATATAATCAAAAGCTCTAATATCATTCTCAATAGATTCTTTATCATAATTATATTTCTTATATCTAGCCATCTTCATATCAATATTAGTTTTAACTTGTACTTTTTCTTTTAATAGAATATTAAAAGTATTAATATAAACATTTTGATGGAAATAATTCTTAATAGCATTAGGTTTTAAGTAATTAACAATACCAGCTAAAATCATACCTTCATGATGAGCAAAGAACGCTTCTACAATACCTTTATTGTCATAATCATATGATTCATAGAAACCATATTTACCATACATACCCATCTTTTTGAATTTTTCCATATTTTCATAAACATCTTCTGGGAATAATTCTAAAGCCATTAAAGATGCATAAGGAGAAAGAACTATTCTATTATCCTTATCTTCTTTAGCTTTTAGATATGGAGTAGCAAAAGCCTTATATTTATAATTTAAAGCATTATCTAATTCATTATAAGCTGATTCACTAATACCCCAAGGAAGACTACGAGAAACACTCTCAATATAATCTTTTTGACAGAATCTTGCAAATTGATAAGACTCATCTAATAAAGTATTAGGATATTCTTTCATAAATAATAGTGGCATATAGTATTCAAATGAAGTACCACTCCAAGATATTAATCCTTTTCTACCTTTATATGTAGTTAAAGACTTATCTAAGCAGAACCAATGTTTAGAAGGAACATCACCTAAACAAATAGCTAAATAACTTAATAATCTTGCCTCACTAGCAAACTTATTATAATTATAAATAGATAGTTTTCCTTCATTCTCATCAAATCCAATACTAAATACATGTCTCTTAGTATAGAATTTTTTAAAGTTAGAAGCATTAATTAATTTATCACATAGTTTTATAAGTTTATCTTCTTCAAATTGAACTAAAAACTCACGAACAACTATTAAACTAGCAACAAAGTTTCCAGAATCAACAGATGAAATAAATCTAGAAGACATAACAGACATAGTTTTAATATCATACCAATTATATAGATGACCAAACCATTTTTCTAAAGAATCTACATTATTTAAAATTTTATCAATTAAGAAAATAGCCTTATCCTTATCAATAAACTCTAATTCATAAGCACCAACAATACTTGTTAAAGAAAAACCAATAGCTGTAGGAGAAGTTCTTAAATCAAGTTTTTGTTCTCTATTTTCTTGATAATTATCAGGAATTAAATAGTTGTTTTCTTCAGTTAAATTATCTTCAAAGTATTTCCATGTAAGTCTAGCAGCATCTGTTAAATCATTTACTTTCTTTTCACTTAACTCAACTCTATCATAATCTATATCATGACTTACAAAGTGTAGAACAAAAGGAGCAGTCAAGAAACAAAAAGCAAATAAATAAGCTACATAATTATTAAAAATAAATCCAAAAATAACAAGTAAAACAACAGCAATTATATTAGGAATAAAGTTTCTAAAATAACTTTTTAAATCTCCTCTAACAGTTTTTTCTACCTCTTCAGCAGTAATCCAATTAAGAAGATTCTTATGACTAATAAACATTCTATATAAAGTTCTAAAGAAAGCATCCATATATAATTTTGTATAGAAAGGAATAGTACAGAAAACAATATAACATCTAGCAACTAAACTCTTACCACCAAAGAATAAATTCTTATAATAAACAGTAGTATTATCTTTATTCTTAGTATGCATTTTACTCTTTAAATAGAATATTACAGGTACAGCAATTTCTAATATTACAAATCCTGCCCACCATAATGGAGAAACAACTCCAAAGAATAATGATAAAACTATAATAAGTAATAATGATGGATATAAGAACATTCTTACAATATTATCTAATATTTTATATTTTCCAAGTAAATTAATTGGATTATTAATTTTTCTACCAGCTCTATTAGGAACTTTATTAAATAACCAATTAATAATTTGTACATCTCCTCTAGCCCATCTATGATGTCTAGTAATGTCAGTTAAGAACTTAGAAGGAAAATCATCAATTAATTCAATATCAGAAACATATCCACATCTTAAATAATTACCCTCTAATAAATCATGAGATAGAATCAAATTATCAGGGAAAGTATTAGATAGTATTTTATCAAATACCTCTAAATCATAAATACCTTTTCCTACGAAGCTACCTTCTCCAAAGCAATCTTGATAAACATTAGGAACAACAGATGAATAAGTATCAAATCCACCTATACCAGCAAATATTTGACTATATAAACTCTTATTAGTAGCTTCAATATCAACACTAACTCTAGGTTGCATTAAACCATATCCACTAATAACTTTTGTACCTTCTTTATTAAGTACTGGTCTATTTAATGGATGAGACATACAACCAACTAAATTTAAAATTGTATTAAGAACAAATCTAGTATCAGTATCTAATGTAATAACATATTTAATTTTTAAATTATGATCATGAAGCATATTAGTATTGAAATACTTTTCTTCATTTACTTTATCCATTTGCTTCAATAATATTTTATTAAATTGAATTAAAGCTCCACGCTTTCTTTCAAATCCAAGAAATTGACCTTCACCATCATTCCATATTCTTTTTCTATAGATGAAATAGAAAATATCTTTTTTATATTTTTGATTTAATTTAGTAGCATATTCTCTACCATATTCACTAAGATCTGCATCATAATCGCATACTTCTTGATTAGATGCTTTAACATCACCCAATAATGTAAAATATAAATTATTAGTTTTATTAATAATATAGAATGTTTCAAGAATATCAAACATCTCTTTAATCTTTTCTCTAGAAGATACTATAGTAGGAATAACAACCATAGTAGAAGCTTCTTCTGGTATACCCTTAGAATAATCAATCTTAGGTAATACATTAGTAGGTACTACCTTAATAAGAAATTGATTAAAGAATTGTACAAATAGTTGACTTACCGGTATAAATAGAATAATGAATCCTAAAATTCTCCACTTTATAAAGAAGAAAGACAAAAGATAACTTATTCCAGTAGTAAATAATAGAACTGCTAAAATATATAAAACAACATAAATTGAATTATTTTTCTTCTTAAATAGTTGATGTCCTATATGATATTCTTTACTATCAGAATTTTCTATCATTTTATTAAGTAAATCTATTTCTGAGCAATGTTTCTTTCGAGCTATTTTTAATAATCTTTTTCTATATAAATCCTTAGACTCATTAGTCATAGCATCATATATATCATCATCCATAAGTATTTTTTCAGTATTACTTATCTTTTCAAATAAATCTTCTCTAGATATTTCAAAGAATTCTTTTAGGTCACCAAAAATATTAGAAATTAATATATCATTTTCAATTTTTCTTTGATACTCATCATTTATTAATTCTTTTAAACTTATATTTTTAGTTTCTAAATACTCATTTAATTGCTTAAAAATTTTATTACTTTTACTACCTAAAGATTTTAATTCAAAGTTTAATTCAAATAAATAATTATAATTATCTTCACATACAAAGTCAGACTTAATAAAATGAGATAAATCAACATCTTTATCTTGTCTATCATTAATAATTGAAATAATTTTTTCTTTATCAGATAATTTTTTTGATTCTTCTGAACAAATTTGATTTAATTTATCAATATACAAAAATATCAAAACATCTTTAATACTTTCTATTTCTAAATATGATAAATAAGTATTATTATCTTTTTGATATTTTTTTAATTCATCAGCAAGAATTCTTAAACTTACATTATAGTTATTCTTAACAGCAATATCTCTAATAATATAATAGATATTGTTTATCATTTTAACTCTTTTTTTAATATCTTTTTTATTGTGAACAAAATTAGTTTTATGTTCAACAACAATATAAAAGTTATCTATAAGCCATTCGTTAGTAATCCCAACATATTCTTTATTCTTTGTTTTATCAACAAGAGTACTATAATATGTATTAATATCATTAAAGTCATTAATGAATTTTTTTAAATAATTTGCCATTCTATCTACTCTCCTAAAGAAAGTATAACATAAATCACTAATTAGTACCACAAAAAAAGCTAGTATAAACTAGCTTATTTTTTTATATAGCAACATCCAGTAATATCATCATGTCTATTTTGATTTCTATATGCTTGAAGAGCGATTTCTCTCAAAACCTCATTATTATTATTTGCTTTAACAATTGATGATAATGTAACACTATTTATATTATCAGTTATTCCATCACTAAATACAAATAACTTATCATAACAATCATTAGATAATATTAAAAACTCAGGAACATTAATATTATTAATTGGTTTACCAACATAATTTGTTATAGTAGAACCTCTTTGATAAGATTCAGCCTCATCTTTAGAAATTTGATTATTTTTATATAAATCCCAAGCTGAATTATCATCTATAGTTAAAGCTTCTAAAACACCATCTTTATCTAAACATAATCTAGTATCACCATAATTTATATAATATGTTTTATCATTAGATATTAAGGCAAGTCCCAAAGAAGAACCAAAAACATTGTTCTTACACTCTTTATTTATCTTAGATTCACTAATTATATAATATACACTTTTATTAATATTAATAATCTTATCAGTTAAAGAATTAATTAAAAATTTATCATTCCTTAATTCTTTAGATTCTAGATTAATAAACCAATCAGATAATTCATTACAAATATATTTTTTGCATGATTTAGATAATTTACTATCATTTGCAAAATCAGTAACACATAATAATTTTAGATTTTTATTAGATGGATTAGTAATAGCAATAAAATCTTCCTTATTTCTATTATTAGTACCTTTAATAGATGTACCATATAAAGATTCATTATCTTTAGGAGTTATTAAAATATGAGAATTTCTAACTAAATATAAATCTTTATAGGTTTTTGTCTTATTCTTTAACTTAATAGTATAAAAATTTTGATCTATTAAATCACTAAACTCTCTTCTATATTCGCTACCTCTTAATTTAGAAAAATCCGTATCTAAGAAAGAACTAACCTTATTAATGGCAGAAGATAAACTTTCTACATTTTTATCTTTTTTACTAAAAGTATAAAAATAATTAGAATTAACTCCTTCACCTTTATAAAAGCTCTTTTTAATAATACCATTTTCTTTATCAACATAAGCTATATAGTAAACATCATCTTTTCTATCAAATGTTATATATCTATAATTATCATTAATAAGATTTTCATATAAACCATTAGTTCCTAAAACAAATTGATCATTAGATATTTCATAATCACAGTTTTCTGAATTAAGGCAAGGATAAGCATTAGTTCTTAACATTGAATCATTAGAGTCTAAAATATTAAATGTCTTCTTTTTAAATCGAAACAACTCATTATTATCATTATAAAACTTACAAGTTTTATCCTCATCATCATAAGCTGCTTCAATATGATTTATCTTTCCTGCTTTACGTTTAATATCTTTAGCAAAATATTTAATTGCTCCAATATTATAGCTTTTATCATATTTTTTATAAATTAAACATAATAAAGATTCTAAACTAATATCACCTTTATTGTACTTATTTAATAAATCACTAAAATTCATTCAACCACCCCAAAAGCAAGCATATTATATCATATTTATTAAAAAAAAGCAAAAAAAAACTCAATTCCTTGAGTAATTTAAAAAATGGCGGAGTAGGAGAGATTTGAACTCTCGCGCCAGTTGCCCGACCTACACCCTTAGCAGGGGCGCCTCTTCAGCCTCTTGAGTACTACTCCATACCAATGTGCTTCCGCAAATACAATATTACCTTAAATGATTATATTTGTCAACAAAAAATAAAAAAACTCCGAATGGAGTTATATTCATATTGGTGACGAGTACGGAATTCGAATCCGTGAATGCTGCCGTGAAAGGGCAGTGTGTTAAGCCACTTCACCAACTCGCCATATGGCGCCCCAACTAGGACTTGAACCTAGGACCCCTTGATTAACAGTCAAGTGCTCTAACCAACTGAGCTATTGAGGCATTTAAAATGGTGGACCTGATAGGACTTGAACCTATGACCCCACGCTTATCAAGCGTGTGCTCTAACCAACTGAGCTACAGGTCCAAATAACGAATACTTCTTAATAATACATCATTTTAAGTTTTTTTGCAAGAGAAAATTGTTAATTTCCACAACTGCAAATATAGAATACTATAATTTTTATACTAAAGTCAACATTTTTTCTTTAAAATAACTAAAAAAATGCAAACATAATAAAAAAAGGTTGTAAAATAATTAAAAATGATATAAAATATATTTGCAATTCAAAAAAACGGACTGTTAGCTCAGTTGGTAGAGCAACTGACTCTTAATCAGTGGGTCTAGGGTTCGAATCCCTAACAGTCCACCATAATGAAAATAAAAGGACAATTTACTTGTCCTTTTTTATTTGTTTAAAAATGCCTCAAATAGCTTATTACTTATTTCATCATAATCAAGCATTCTCTCTGGGTGCCATTGAACACCAACTTGAAAACTGTCCTTTCCTTCTATTGCCTCTAATAATCCATCATCACTATATCCACAAGGATTAAAATAATTAGATCTAAGCAAAGTTTGTTTATGATGAGAATTAACCTTTATTCTATCCTTATTAAATATTTTAAATAACATACTATCTTTATTAATATTTACATCATGAACATATCCCTCTTCTTCTACAGAATGAGATAAATCACCAATGGAAATAACTTTATCATCAGAAGAATAAACGCACATTTCTTGCATGCCTAAACATATACCCAAAAGCCTTAAATCATGTCTTACACAATAATTAATAATGAAAAGGCCAATTAAAGAAACATCATCTCCACCAGTTAATAATACACCCTCTACTTCAGATAACTTAGATAAAATATCTTCATAATGATCGTTATAATAACATTTAACTATTTCTCCACCATATTTTAAAACTGCTTTAAAATAGCAATCATTGACATAATCTGAATTTTCTTTTCTAATTAATACAAGTACTTTCATATAACTTAAAAAGGAAAATTATTTTAATTTTCCCTTCATTCCTTTCGTACCAGCGTTAGCAGCAAATCCTTGTAAAATATTACTTTCAAAAGAATGAGTTTTACTAACACGTTTTTTATAATCCTTTATACCTATTTGAATCATATCATCTAAAAGGCTAGTAAAATTAATATCTTTAGCATCCCATAAGTAGAAAGCTAAACTTCCTGGAATAGAATTAATTTCATTAATATATACCTCTTTAGTTTTATCATCTATTAAGAAATCAATTCTTGAATTACCAGAAGAACCTAATGCTTTAAATGCTCTTACAGCAATATCTTCAACTTTACTTCTAACTTTAGCATCTAAATCAGCTGGAATCTTTCTATTAGCAGAAGCCATTCCTTTAGAAGAAACCTTTTTAGAACCTTTAGCTCCTTTCATTTTACCTTTTCCATCACCAATATATTTATCAGCAAAAGTTAAGAACTTATTAGCAGATAATACTTCCTCTATTTCACTAACTTTTTGTTTTTCGTAATTTCCCATTACAGCAATATTAACTTCTTTTAAATTTTTAACAACTTCTTCAACAACAATTTTACTATCATATTGAATAGCTTCATCTATAGATTCAAAAAGTTTGTCTTCCTTATCACATACACTAATACCTACAGATGAACCAGTACATGCAGGCTTAACAATTACTGGATATTTTAACTTAGAAACCATCTTTAAAATAGCATCTTTATCCTCTTTATAATCTACATCATAGAACCAAACATATTTAGTCATAGGTATATCAGCAGATTTCCATACATCTTTCATAAATGCTTTATCTTGTCCGACAACAGATGCATAAACATTACTTCCAACAAAAGGAATACCTATTGTTTGTAAGTAACCTTGTAATACACCATCTTCTACATTAGTACCATGTACTACAGGAAAAGCAATATCAATATCCTTAACTACAGATTTAAATAATCCATTTTTCTTTTGTAACACATAAGAACCATTCTTATAGTATAAAACAACATTAGCACAATACTTTTTAATTAAATCAAAATCAGAATATGTTTCAATATCCTTAAGTATTTCACCAGTATACCATTCACGATCCTTAGTAATATAGATTGGAACAACCTCATATTTTTCCAAGTCCATTTTATTCATAGCTTGGATAGCAGAAATAATACTTACTTCATGCTCTACACTTTCTCCACCGAAAATAACACCAACTTTAATTTTCATATTCAACATCTCCTATTCATTATATGTATCAGGTAAATCATTTTCAAACAATGCATATACTTCTTCTTTTCCTGTTAAAGAAGAAATAAACGGATAAGCATCTCTAACATCATTAAATATCACAATCTTGTCCTTGTCAAACCCTTTTTCTAATAAACCATCATATATCGGCTTAGTTTTAGATTCTCCAATTAAAACTACATAATCAGCAACATCAGCAATTTGAGTACCAAATATTTTATTGTACTCATCTTCTTTTTCTCCTAACTCAATCATACCAGGTGTTACAACAACTTTGATACCATCCATCATTCCTAAAACTTCACAAGCATTTTTTGCACCTGTAGGATTAGAATTATAAGCATCATCTATCATATAGAAATTGCCTAAATTTTTAAGTTCTAATCTATGTTCAACTGGAGTAACTCCATGAGCAGCATGTATTAAATCATCCATATCAATTCCAAATTCAATACCACATGCAATTCCAGCTAAGATATTATATACATTATGATTACCTAGTAATTTAGTAGTAAAAGTATATTTACTCTTATCTTTAAGTACTACATCAAAAGTAGTACCCTTACTAGAACAATGGATATTAGTTGCTCTAACATCAACATCTTTATTATTAATTCCTATCCAAATAGTTCTTACTTTATTCTTTAATTTATAAGAAACTTGTTTAGGATCATCACCATTTAAAATAGCAAATCCATCAGAAGGTAAAGATTCAATTAATTCAAACTTTCCATCGATAATATTTTGTTCACTACCAAATGTTTCCAAATGAGCAGTACCTATAGTAGTTAGAATACCATACTTAGGTTTAACTAATCTACATAGACCAGCAATTTCACCCTTAACATAAGCACCCATCTCAGCAATAAAAATATCAGTAAACTTATCCATATGATTGTTAATTGTCATAATTAGTCCATTAAAAGTATTTAAATTCTTAGGTGTAGGTAAAGCATTATATTTAACATTTAATATTTCACTTAATATATTTTTACTACTAGTCTTACCATAACTACCAGTAATACCAATAATTTTTAGATTACTCATACATTTTAATTTTCTTTGAGCTTTATGTTTATAATAATAGTATACTCCTCTTTCATAAGGATAATTAATTATATTAGAAATAAATACAACATAATTATTTAATAAAATCATAATACTTAGTATAAGAATTAATAGCCATATAGTTTTATAATTATTATTAAAAATTAATATAATAATTGGAATCATATACAAAACACTAGTAGTGAAAATTAATCTCTTAACTCTCTTAGTAATAACTAAAGGTTTTTTATTTTGATTATTCTTTATTTTATTACTTATCTTCATAGATAAAATAACTGATAGTATAAATAATGCTACTAATAAGATATTACTAATCATACTAATATCAAAAACTACTAAAAAACCTACTAAAGAAATAAAAACAAAAATTAAATCTAAATCAAGTAAATTCTTAGAGTTTTGCAATACCCATTTTAAGTATCTATTATTTTCATTATATAAATTTTGTTGTAACATATGTAAACTATTTTTTGATTTAGGAATAACAACTAATAAATAGCCTATAATAACTAAATACTTTAGCATAATTATTCACCTCCAAAAAAATTATTAAGTATATTAACTACTTGTTGCAAGTTTTCTATATATGCATAATGAGAACCAGGTAAAATAATTAAAGCAGCATCAATCATAATCTTCTCTAATTCTTTAGCTTCTTCAACAGGAGCTTCTGTATCCCTATCACCCCATATTAAAAGTGTTGGTTCCTCTATTTGTTTAGCATAATTAGATAAATCTTCATTAACTGTATTAACTAAAACTTTTCTCATAATAGGACTAGCTGCTTTATAATCCCTAGAACCTATATACTTTTTCATATATTCTCCAAAAGAATCTAAGAAAGGTAAAGTTTTTAAATATTTTAAAATTTTAATATGTAATGGTAATTTAGTAGCAACCCTAATACAAGGAGCTCCTAATAAAACTAACTTTTCAATAGGATGATTAGAAGAATATCTAATTGCTAATCTTCCTCCAAAAGAATGACCTATGATAATAGGTTTTTTAATACCAAGTTTATTAATAAATAATTCTAACATATCAGAATAATCAGAAATACTCCAGTCATAAGTAGGTTCACTACTTTCTCCAAAACCAGGTAAATCTAAAATAGTAATTCTAAATTTTGAAGAAAAATTATCACCTAAAAATCTCATCATCTCAATATTTTGTCCCCATCCATGTAGTAACAAAATATCTTTTCCTTCACCATATTGTATGTAATTAACATCGACATCTTTAACATTAATTTTCATTAGATCACCACAAGATTATTATATCATAATAATAAATAATTAATAAAAATCATAATAAAAATAAAAAATCAAATGCAGTAATGAAAAATATACTGTGTAAAAAAATGTAAAATAAATATATATATAATATTATTTAAAAGATGATATAATGAAAAAGAATGTGAAAATATGAGAAAACAAAATAATAATATTGAATATATATCTTATTTATCAGTTATATCTGCTATAGCTGTAATAATTCTTCATACTAATGGAGTATTCTGGTCATTTAGTAAAGCTAGATTATGGATAACTGCCAATATCATTGAATGTGTTTTTTATTTTGCAGTACCAATATTCTTTATGATTACTGGTATTACATTATTAGATTATAGAAATAGATATGATACAAAATCATATTTTAAAAAAAGAATAACAAAAACTGTAATACCATTTATTATTTGGAGTTTGATAAGTATAGCTTATAGATTAATTGTAGGAACTACAAATATAAATGATTTAAGTTTAATAAACATAATAAATGGAATACTATCGACAAAATATCTCTCAATATATTGGTTCTTTATTCCTTTATTCCAAATATATTTATGCATTCCATTTTTATCAATTATAGATAAAAAGAATAGAAATAATATATATATATATAATTTCAACGTTTTTAATACTAAATACTATAATTCCATTTTTAAATAATGTTTTTAATATAGGACTAACAACACCACTTTCATTCACAATAGTAACCCAATATTTAATATATGTACTTTTAGGATATCTACTAAACAATCATAAGATTAATAAAAAACAAGAAACGATTATATATATCTTAGGTATTATAGGATTATTAATGCATATTATAGGAACACAATATCTATCATTTAAAGCAAACAGTATAATAACAACATATAAAGGTTATTGCAACGTCCCATGTATTCTTTATTCAATAGCAATTTTTACTTTTGTAAAGAACAGATTATACATTATAAAAAATAAAATTACAGCTACAATTATTAATATATTAAAAAAGTATACTTTTTCATTATACTTAATGCATTGGTTTATTATAGATATATCAATAAGATTATTTAATCTTAATAATCACTCAATAATATTTAGATTAGGTTTTCCATTTATAATAATCCCAATATGTGTAGGAATAACATATATAATTAGAAAAATACCAATTTTAAAAAGAATTGTTCCATAAAAAGACTCAGTATATACACTGAGTCTTTTTTAATATAATTCTATCTTACTAATTTTTTTATATATTTTATTCTCTATTGAACTAGATATAAACGTAATTACAATACTTAATACTAACATAATTAACAATGGTTTAAATACATCTGAATAACCTCTAATAAGCATTAAAATACTTGTAATAATTAAACTCATTGTATACAAAAAACCAACAATTTCTAAATACTCCTTAACAAAACCATATATTATACTCATTATGATAGCCACTATAATAACTAATATCAGAGAAGCCTTAATGAATACTAAGTATATTGGTAATAAAAGTAAAGGAAATATAAAGAATTTAAAAAACAAAAGAACATATTTATAAACATTAATTAGTCTTTTTGACTTTTGTCTTTTTAAAGCCATCTCCTTTAACTTAACATTTTTATCTAACATACAATCTTTGACTTCATGTATCATTTTATCTAATTGATCATTATTTAAACTTAAAAACTTTTCAAAATTTAAATTAATTTTTTCCCTACCAAAATATATATCCAAATATATTAAATTATCATCGTCAAATTTTTCAATTTTATTAAAATATAATGATTTAGAATTATTATATCCACCATATGAATAGCATACATTCTTTATCCAAAATTCACCATTTTCATCTATAACTAAAATAGAATTTTTTATATCATAACCTTTATTCTTTTCATATTCAGTTTCATCTTTTTTTATTTCCCAATATTTAGGTCCATCATAATACTTATCTTTTTGATTTTTAAAAAACTTTTTCTTATTCATTCTAATAAAGTTAGTTGAATATCCACCATACATAGAATTTAAATACTTTGCTACAAACTTAAGATACTCTTTTTTCTTGTCTATAGAAACAGTATTATAATCAAAACTATTTTTAACTTTGTCAAATTCAATAGAAGATACGCCTGCAGTAAAATCTTTACTTACAACTTTATTATCATATGTCATCTTCTTATTTAATTGATCATTATATTTTAATAAATCATTATAATCATCAATCAATTTTTGATTTTGTTTATCTAAATATTTTTTATTATTGTTCTTTTCTCTTTCATATTTTTCTTTTTGTTTCAGTTCTTTTTGTTTAATTTCTTCTTCTGTACCAAATATAGTTTCAGACAAAGATTTTTCTCTAATAACACTAACTATCTTAGTATTCTTATCAATTAAACTATCCATTTCATGAATAACATACTTACCTGACTTAATTTTACTATCATCATTTTTACTACCAAAAAGAGTTTCAGACAAATCTTTTTCTTTAGTAACATTAACAATTTTAGTATTTTTATCTAAAGTACTAGTTCTTTCATTAATTTTATATTTAGCCATAGAATCATCTCCTATAAAAAAGTAATTAACTAACTAAATTATAGCATAAAAAAACTCGGTAAACCGAGTAATAATCAACTATAGCTATTGGATAAGGTATTTATAACTTTTCAATTGCTAATTGAAAGACCAATAAAATATCAATTTCTGTAGATATTTTGACATATAATATTTTTGATATCAATTTTTTTGCTAATTTCTTACAACATTATCTTATTAGAAGATTTACTAAGCAAATATTAAAAATATTGATGTAATTAGTTTAAAAATAAATGCAAGTGAAAAAAATATTGTATTAATAAGATGAACTCTCATAATAATCATACTTATATCCTGTTCCATCTGAAAATGGAGTTACTCTAAGTTCACTCCCATCTTTTCCAACATATCTTCCTCGCAAAGGATCATATTCCATATCTTTTATTTTGTCATAATCAAAATCAGACATTCTTTAAACCTTCTTTCTTTTTCTTTGTTTTTTTCTTAAATCCGCAATTTCTTTTTTATGTATATTATTCTTAATAGTAATATAAATTGGATCATAATAATAAGTTAAATCAAATATATCATTATATTTTTCTTCTAAATAATATAATTTTTCTTTAATATAATCAATAACTTGTAAATCAAACACTTCTTTATAACAAATAAGATCATTAATTTTACTCTTTAAGTTTTCTATTAAATCAAAATCATTTGAATACTTATCATTTTTTAATAAATTATCTAATATTATTACAATTTTAGCTAATGATTCACTATCGGCATTCACATAAAAAACTCCTTTCTAATAAATTAAAAGATGGCAAAAAAATATTGCCACCTCTATTTTATGAATAATAATATAATGTCAATTGACAATATCATCATTTTTTCAATAAATTTGCCTTTATATTATCAAATAATAATATAAAAAGTCAATCATATCATTACATCTAATATTATTTTTTCTTTAATAACTCATCTTGTCTTCAAATCTTTTACTAAAAAGCATATTATTTTAAAATGAATTCTAATGTTAAAAGAGTAAAAACTCAGAACTGGATAGGTCAACTAAAAACTCGAACCTATTGGTTCGAGTATTGTATCATTTTGGAGCAATTGTGTATCTCGTTTGAGAAACATCTGCTTACAAATGTAACAAGAGATAAATCTTAATTACATTCCCATTATAACATATTATTTTTAAAAGTAAAACGCATTGATTTTAGAATATTGATTTTCATGATATAATTAATATGTAAGGTTGTGATGATATGAAAGCAGATTATGAATTGATAAAAAAAATAAATGAAGAAATATTTGATAATGATGATTATATTAATGAACAATATTATCAAGTTTTATGTGAAAAATGTGAAAATCTCCAACATTATATTTCTAAATATAATGTGATAGATCCTTTGACAAAAGTTTTGTTAGGTCAAGAATGGATGGATTATGATTTAGTTAAATCAGAAATTGTAAAGTTACCACTAACAGAAACACAATTTAAAAGATTTGAAAAAATAAAATCTAATAATAATTCCTGGTATGAAACATTAAATCCAGTATTGTTAGATGATAAGTATTCATTTTTGGAAAAATATATAGATTTTATAGTTACTGATATTAGAACACAACAATTAATCATAAGTTTGGATGATGCAAGTTTAAATCTTTTTTCAAAAATGTATGATAAGATTCTTGCTGAAACTAGTAATGCAATACCATATATATCAAGAATTCTTGGCATTATTGGAACATCAACCACAGCTAATTTAATGACATTTCAAAACTATAATGGTGGAATGTTTCAAAAGAAAACTCAAAGTTTCAAAAATTTATCACAAGCTTTTATAAATGAGCAACTAACAGAACATGATTTAGATTTGCTGATATTCGCATTTTCTAATAATAATTTTGAATTTACAATTAATAGTATATCTGAACTTAGAGGTTTTGAAAAAGAACTATTAGATTTTACAAATGAATCTATTAACAATTTTAAAACTCAAAATGAATATTCAACTAATGATATAAATAATATTAAAACAGCAATATTGATGAGAAGTTACGGGATACAACTTGGCTATGCAAAATCAATAATAGCAAAATTTAATTTAGATGGTATTAATTTTGATAAAGATAATAATTATATTTCAATGTATAGAAGTATTTATAATATTGTAAATGAAACTGATGTAAGTAAACTATTTCAAATTTATGATAATATTTCAAATAATTGCGATTTTAGTTTGGATTATATGACAATTTCATTATTTGAAAACGGAATGAGAGATATATTCTTAAGACATTTAACAAATTCTACATTTAAATGTAATAACGAAAATTATGAAGTGCAAGATGGTGTTAAAATATACGATGCAGGAACAGATTTTAAAATAATATTAACTTCAGTTGGGGCATATAAACCTGAAATGGAAACACAATCAAATTATTCACAATATTGGAATAATAATTCAATAAGATCACATGGTAATTGTTGTAGTTTAATAGCAAATAATAATTTATCGACTGCGACAATTAGAAATATATGTTTAGGGTTTTCTGCTTTTGAAGATGGAATGTTGTTATTGTCGGGTTCAAGTGATTTAAACTCTACGCCAACAAGTAGACAAATTAATTCACAAGACCATTTTGGAGAATTTATGAGTGCAAATTCTTTAATTGATAATACTCGAAGCGACTATAATGAATTAGTGTTTGAAAGAAGAGATTTATCTCCAAATAGAGAACATTATAAAAAAAATCCAGATTATATTGTAATGTTTGAAGAATTAATTGATAGTGATATTACTAACCAGGAATTGGATGAAGGAACTAAACAATTATTAATTGAACAAGAAAGAATAAAAGGAATATCAATAAAAGCAGCTCAAGATTTTAATATACCAATTGTAAAAATTAATAGAGAAAAATGTGCTGTATCTGAGTTATTTAAAATTAATAAAATGGTTGAAGAATTTTATCAAACACATAATCCTATTTTATTAACAAGAATTGTTACTGATTTTGAAAATAACCGAATGGGTTTAAGATACCCTCATAATTATTTAAGAGAAAAGTATTTTTCAAAGAATACAATAAATCAATTGTTAATGGGAATAATAAATGATATTAGCGCTATAGAAGATGTTCAATTAAAAACAATGAATATGGAAGTATTAAAAAACACAATTTTAAATGAAAAACATAAGATTAAAAAAAATGAAAACTATATAATACACTCACAAGAGTTAGGAACTGATTGTGATTCTTTAACAGAGATGATTGAAAGTTGCTTAGTCAGTGAAATAGATAAGAAGTCAGGAGAGAATAGATTATGATAACAAATAAAGAACATGGTAATCTTCTAAAAAATTATAAAACTAGCTTAATAATTAATGAATTATATAGTAAACCTAAATATATAAAAGTTATGTTTGGAAATAAAGGCGTTAATTTTGAATATAAAATTGATGAAGTAAATATTGCTGATACTTGGAATCCTAATACTTTTGAACCTGAACAAATGGGTGGGTTTAATTTTTCTACTGAAGATAAAATATTGAGATGGTTAGTTCGTGGAGATACTATATATGATGTAATACTACCAGATGATGCTGAAGTAATTGATTGCCCAAGTAAATCAGCTCCACATGGTGTGTTTAGAAGTAATAAAATAATTCTAAAAAATCCTAGACCAATGAACGATGAATTGGCAATGAAATTTTATTTAAAATCGAATTTACCAGAAAAATCGTATTATAAATCATTGGCAGGTGTTGCAATTAGAGGTTATAGAAATACAGCTTTAAAAATAATTGAAGATAGAATAAATAAAGAAAATATAGATTTAGTATTAAGTGAAATAAATGATTTTGTTAAACCATATCAAAGCAGTGGAACTACTGAAAATGGAAACGAAGTATATAATGAAGTTATGAATATACTTAATAGTATAAAACAAAATAACGACTACAATTCGTAGTCGCTTTTGTTTGTCTTATAAAATTCTTCTGCAGCTTCATCCATTTCATTATTTAAATGGTTAGTAGCTTTTTTAATTCTTAACACAAAAAAATCTATCTTTCGATAGATTTATATATCAAACTCGGAATTGTTCCAAGCAGATTCCTCAATGGAGCGAACGAGGGGAATCGAACCCCCATCACAGCCTTGGCAAGGCCGAGTTCTAACCATTGAACCACGTTCGCAAATAAAAATGGAGGGGCCTAACGGATTTGAACCGATGATCAGGGTGTTGCAGACCCACGCCTTACCACTTGGCTAAAGCCCCATAACACTTAAGATTATAACAAAACATTAAAAAAATATCAACAATATATTATATTTTATGCAAAAAAAAGAAGTATTATAACTTCTTATAAACATTACAAATATTTTCGTAATTAAATCTTAATTCATTATTTTTAAGAATTGGTTTTATTCCTTCACTTTCAGAATATAAATAATATGTATCATCAGAAACAAATCCAATATCACCTTTTTCTAGTTTCCACTCTACTACATTATCAAACTTAAATAGTTTAATAGGATAATTCAAATTACTCTCATGAACTTTATAAAAAACTCCATCTTTACTAAAGTAATAAAAATTACCATATTTCTTTATATCAACATTACCAAAAGAATCAGTAATCTTTCTAACTTGATAATTATCAAAGACTTTTTTATCACTAAAGAAGTCTTTTTTACTTAAATCAGTCATCTTCTCTCCATCATAATACTTATATAAAGATTCTCCCTCTATTATTTCAAAGTTCTCTTTATATGGATTAAGAATAATTTGTTTCTTATCTTTTAAATCAGTCAAATATAGCTTATTATCATAAATACCATTAATATACATATCTGAATTAATTCCAGCTTTAATGAAGAATGAATTTTTTCCATAATCTTCTAAATTAACATAATTAATATCATATAATTTCTCAGTAATAGATCTAAAGTTAATTACTAAATAATACTTTCCAACTATAGTAGAAAAAGAATTATTATAAACATCGTTAGTATAATAATCACGAGTTTCTTTCTTCTTATTATTAATTAATAAAACACCATCATAATTCCATATTGCAAAAGTATAATTATCAAGAATATTTTCATCATAAATAGTAAATATACTCTTTTTACCATTATATTCGCTAGTAGTAATATTATAATTAATTCTCTTATCTTTTTTATATCCAACACTTAAAAACTTCTCATCTATTTTTTTAGTATCATATTTATTAGTAACTAAATAACTATAATCAACTTGTTTACCATTATAATTACAAACAACATTACCATAATTATTCTTTTTATATATAGGTAATATACAACTAATATTATCATCAGAATAATAAGCAATATCAGATAAAACTTTTCTTTGTTTATTATAATTTAAATCACTACTAAAGATATATAGTTTTCCATTAGAATCATTTACAAAGAAATTATAGTCATCATATTCACTACTTTTCTTATAATCTTCTTTAACTAAAAATGAAGTTTTATCATTTAATATAGAATAAGACATATTATGAGATGAGATAAAAAAATTCACAATAACTTGGTAAGTCAAAGTTAACAAAGCAATAGCTATAAGTACCGGAAAAAACTTCTTCATTATATCACCCACTACTATTAAATTATAACAAAAAAGAACCTTAATTAAAAGGTCTATTTATCATCGAAAGAAGGATACAACTTCTTAGCTTCCATCATATAAGAAGTAATGCTAGTTTCTATTTCAGGTAAGGCATCTATTGATATGTTAGATAAAGTTACAAATTCTTTTATAGTATCAATATATATCTTACCCCAAATAATCCCACTCTTAATTTTTAAATCATTAAACATATCAGGAGTAATTGAATCTAAAAAATATCCAATAATAACTCTTTTACGTCCAATTAATATTCTTTTATTAGTTAAGCAAACAACTGCAGTAGAAACAATATCAAAAACATTATCATTCTTTTGAGCAACAAATGTATAGAGAGGTTCCTCATCTGGATTAAGATGTCTCTCAACTATTTCAGCATTTTGTTTTAATCTCCAAGCAACAGTGCCTGGATATTTATCTTTAAATCTTAAAGCTTGTTTATAAACTTTTCCCATATATTATTCTCCTTCATCATTAATAAAATTATTTTTTGTAAAAAAATCTACATAACCATCTTTATCATATAAGCCTTCTATACTATCAACTATCTCTCCATTTGAAACTACCATAATTAAAGGAGTAGCAAAAGAAGATAATTCTTCATTAGAAGACATAAACTGTTCTTCAGTTTCAGTAGTAAAATCATCTGTATCTAAGTAATAAATATCAAAATCATTTTCAAACATTATTCCTTGAATAATAGGTCTAGCTATCTTACAATAACCACAGCCATCATTTCCAACTAGTATTAACTTATTTTCACTACCATTATAATAATTAAAATATTGATCAACATTAATACTATACATTTGCTTCATATCAGATACAGCATTACTATCTCTAACAGCTTTAGAATATAAATCTAACTCAGAATCGTTAGAAGTATTATTATCTTTATATCCATCTGAAGTATAAAAAGATAATAAACCTAAAATAGCAAGAATAATTATTGATAATACTGCAAATATAATATTACCCTTATTTTTCAAAAGAACCACCACCACCTTAATTATAACATATAAAAAACAAAAAATAGATTTAATAATCTATTTTTTTATAACATCTAAATATTCTTCATAAGGTATGCTTCTATCAGTTATAGTACCATCCTCATTAATTTCAATTATCCTATTAGCAACTGTACTATTTAATTCATAGTCCCTAGAAGTAAATAGTATTTCACCTTGGAAATTACATAAACCCTTATTTAAAGATGTAATACTTTCCAAATCTAAATGATTTGTAGGTTCATCCATTATTAAGAAGTTAGGTTGTTCTAACATTATTTTAGATAACATACAACGAGCTTTTTCTCCTCCAGATAAAACATTAACATGTTTAAAAACATCTTCACCAGAAAATAACATTCTACCTAAAAATCCTCTAAGAACAGTTTCATCCTTAATATCATAGAATTGACCAATCCATTCCATAATATTTTTATTAGAATTAAAGAATAAAGTATTATCTTGAGGTAAATATCCATAATTAATAGTTTTACCCCACTCTATAGAACCTTTATCGTATTTTTCATTACCAACTAAAATATTAAATAGTAAAGTTTTAACCATATCATCATTAGCAATAAAACATACTTTATCACCTTTTAATATAGTAAATGATACTTTATCTAACACTTTCTTTCCATCTATAACTTTAGTTAAGTTCTCAACTTTTAAGATTTCTTTTCCAGAAGCTTTCTCAATTTTAAAATCAATATATGGATATTTTCTAGAAGAAGGAATAATTTCATCTAATTGAATCTTTTCTAACATCTTCTTTCTAGAAGTGGCTTGTTTAGATTTAGAAGCATTAGCAGAGAATCTTGCAATAAATGATTGAAGTTCTTTAATTTTTTCTTCTTTCTTTTTATTAGACTCTTTCATTTGCTTTTGTAATAATTCAGAAGACTCATACCAGAAATCATAGTTACCTACATATAATTTAATTTTTCCATAATCAATATCAGCAATATGAGTACAAACATTATTTAAAAAATGTCTATCATGAGAAACAATAATAACAGTATTATTAAAGTTTATTAAAAACTCTTCAAGCCATCTAATAGCATCTAAATCCAAACTATTAGTAGGTTCATCTAATAATAAAATATCAGGATTACCAAATAAAGCTTGAGCAAGTAAAACCTTAATACGTAATTTAACAGGTAATTCCTTCATAGTTAAATAATGAAGTTCAGTATCAATTCCTAAATTATTTAATAAAGCAGCTGCATCAGGTTCAGCATTCCAACCATCTAAATCCATAAATTCAGCTTCTAGATTAGCTAATTTCATTCCATCTTCATCAGAAAACTCAGTCATTGAATACATCTTATCTTTTTCTTGAATTATTTCATATAAACGTTTATTACCCATTAAAACAACATCAAGAACTCTCTCATCTTCATACTGATAATGATCTTGTCTTAACATTGAAACTCTTTCATTCTTACTTATAACTATTTCTCCAGTTGTAGTTTCAATCTCTCCAGCTAATAACTTTAAAAAAGTTGATTTACCTGATCCATTTGCTCCTATTAATCCATAACAATTACCATTAGTAAATTTAATATTAACATCTTCAAATAAAGTTCTTTTACCGAATTTTAAACTAACATTATTAACTTGAATCATAGTATCACCTCAAACGTTTATAATTTTACTATAAATAGAAAGAAAAGACAAGTAAACAAAAAAAGGATAGATAACTATCCTCTATAAAAATTAGAAATGAATTTAGCAAATTCATAAAGAATTATATCACTTTTATTTATAGCAATACTTTTTCCTATTGCTTTGCCACCTATTGTTAAAGATGCAACTATAGCAGATACAATAAGTCCACTTAATATAATATCCATATGAAATAAATTAGACATTTGCAAAGCAATAGTAGTACCAGCAGCACCAGATACTATACCACAAATATCACCAATTACATCACAACAAAAACTTGATACTTTATCTGCATTCTTTTTAAATTTAACAGCAGTTGAAGCACCTTTTACTTTTCTAGAATTCATAGAATGAAATACTGCTTCATCAGCACTAGTAACAGATACTCCTACAATATCAAATAATATTCCAAGTCCAACAAATATTAACGTAACTATAATTCCAAAGAATAAAGATAAATTTGGAATAGTAGTAGATGCAATAAAACTAAGACAAAATGAAATTAAAAATGAAATAACTACAACTTTAAATATCCAACTCCAATTAATAGTTTCTTTTTTAATTTTTTCTTTTCTCTTAGTAACTTCAATTAAATTTTTTAATTCACTATTTTTCTTTTTAAACATAAAAAACCTCATTATTTTTTTTATAAATAAATTATAGCACAAAAAAAGTAGTTAAACTACTTTTAAAATACATATTAATTGTGGCTATTAAAATAGTTAACTTTGAACCTTAGGTCAAGTAGGATTTCCCTGATTCTTACAACTTCGTTACCAAAATTGCGGTTCCCCTTTAAAAGAATCAATATGACGTCACCAATTCATACGACTTGATTACCACTTAGTGTCCACTGCAATCCTAAATTAATAGTGCACTCTAGGAGATTTCCCCACCAACACTTTATTTTTAATCCTTTTTTGCAAAAATAATTTCAAAGCGCGATACTTAAAAAGGTGGCCGCCTAATTAAGTAAGATTACTTATCCCAATATTTTCACTCAAGACAGGCTACACTGCACATAACTTTCGCCACATACAGGTTCTATCTTATCACGTATAAGGTCCGTCAGCTTTGTTGCAATTTTTTTAAGCGTATAGGCCATTACACATAAATAAGTCTCCACAAGTACTGGGTCGATGATCGTATGCCATTACGGTCGCCCAACACTCTACCACTCCAGCATTCACCCCAAACTGGGCGTAAGAAGCAAACACCAAAGGTTTCACAGATATGCCCTTTAACGATTGTTTAATCTCGTCTTCCAAACAAAGTAATTGACTAGAATAATGTGCCATCAATTACTAGTACATTATATCATATGCACCTTAATTTGTCAAATTCCTCTTAATATAACTTTTTACCTTGACGTCATCTCTTTTAAAGAATTCAACAAAGTTGCCATCAAGATAATCTCTTTTTAACTGACTAGAAAAGTAACCTTTTTGAAGAGCTCCATTATATATCAAATACTCTTGATAAAAATGAAAAGGGTCTTCTTCAAATACTGCTGAACATAAATCAAAATGGTAATTAAATTCTCTTAAATTTTCTCCATAAGGATGAGCATTAGCATATATACTCTTAATAGCAGAAAACTTTTTGCTATAACTATCATCATCTACAATACTACCATTTTTAACAATATCACTAGCTTTAAAGAAAGAATCTAGTATTTCATAAGAGCTATAATTAGTATTATTATATTTGTCTAATTTATTGGTAATATTATTAAAATTACCAGTACATAAACAATCAATAACAGTTTCAGGATCAACAACTTCACACAACATCTTAGCAAAGCTAACTTCATATGGATAACTAAGTTCTTCTACAAATGGATCATTAGAAAAGTACTCATTAGCAAGTAATTCAATCATTCCTTCACTAAATGAATCAGGTAATTCTAATGTTTTATTAGTAGTAAAAATAGCATGTAATATTTCATGAACTAATGTCTTATATTCTACATCTTCAGAATAAATATTAATTCGATTATTTTTATAATTATAATCACCTAAAACATTAGAAGCTACACTATCTCCTTTAGTAGTATAAAAAACTTCTACATTAGATAATGCTCTATAAGCACTCTCTCTATCAATTTTATCAATATCATCTAGTATAGAATAAATACCATATAAAACATTCTTTTGTTTATCATCTAAGTTATCATTTTCATATATAGAATTTAAAAAAAGTAACTCATCTTTATGATCTTCATCTATTACTATATTAAATTCTTTTTCCAATTTACTAATAGTCTCTTCAATATCATCTTCTTGCATACTAACATAAGAATATTTTAAAGAATCATCACTATTATTAGAGATATTTTTTTCACTAAAAAAATAATTCGATACCATATAAATTAAGAAAAAACAAAGAACAGTAGAAAAGAAACTACTATTTTTCTTATCATCCATATTTAAACCCCCAAAAAAAACCACTAGAAGTGGTTTTTAACTATTACTTATTTTATTAACATACCAATTTATTTTAGTTGGCCATTCTTTAGACTCAGCATACTTAGAACCAATTGATTCAATTGTATTAAGACCATAAGCATAATAATTTTTATAAAGATTATCAATGATTCCATTTAAACCTTCATCAACTGTATCATACTTCTTATAGGCACCACAACCATAACCTTTTTGACCACCAAAATTATAACAATTATTAGCAATTCTAGAAGTACCATTACCAGTTTCATGTATCATAATGGCAGCAGCAACATAAGGATCAACCCCAAGATCCAATGAATGTTGAGCAATTGTATTTCCATGACCTGCTAAAATACCACCTAAACTTCTATCAAGTTTAGCACTAAGCTCTTCGATAGTTAATCCAGCATATACTTCAACTCTAGGAGGAACATAAACAGAAGCAGGAACTACTTCCATTTTAATTTCTTCTAAAGGAACATTACTAGCTTCTTCTTTTTCATTACTATTTTTAATTAACATATTAGCAGAAGCAGCTACATTACTTAGATTAATCTCTTTAAATTCTATATCTTTGTTCTCTTTTAAAGAACTTTCATTTTCAACTATTAAAGCAATTGATATCATCATAATACCAACCATAGATAAGATAAAACTTATCACTTTAGCTTTTTTCATATATAATTTCACCTCAATGAAATAATAATCATATCAATTTTATCATTTTTAGTACTTATTGTCAAATTTGGAAGAGTCCAACTACTTATAAATTTTAAATGTTAATGGAGCTTTCTTTTCAACTAATTTTAATCCAATTATTATATATACTATAGTAAATAATAATCCAATAATTGAAAAAATAAAACTAGAAAATGATATAGATGACAATTTAAAACATACATAATATGTTAATATACTAACTATAGAATAAGAAACTTTTCTAACCTTTAAACTCTTATCATAAGGCTGTAATAAATAATACATTACTAAATAATGTAATGAGAAAAATATACTTAAAAAGATTATAAATAAGAAACTAAATACTGTATTAAACATATCTAATTTACCAATAATAAGCAGTAATGCAATATTACCTATCCCTATAAAAATACTAGGTATTAAATTAATCTTAATAATAGTTTCTAATCTCTTTTTAAATAAACCGATTATTACATTAGGTTCTCTATAAAAATTATATTCTAACATAGCATGATCACAATTATAGAACATAGCTTGAGTAACAATACTTCCTCTATTTATAAAGTACATTATAAGTACAAACCAACCTAATCTATTGTTTAAGAAGAAATCTATATTTTTAGAAAAAGCAGTATTTTTAATGCATAATATAGCTAAAGCAACATATACAATAAGGATTATTACTGAATAATTTCTACTACTTCTTAATAGAATATCTTTATGTCTTTCAAAAAATATAGTATTAAAATAATCATAACCTGTTTTACTATCAAGCTTTTTACTATCAATTTTAATATCCTTATTATTAACATCAACAAAATTATATCTAGAATCTTCATTATTCATAATATTATCTAAAGAATTCATTCTCTTCAAGATAATCTTATAGTCTTTAATACCATTCAAATATATAAGAGAAATAATACTAATAATAAAACTAATAACTAAACTAATGATAATAATATTATTATTAATAATAATTCCAATAAAAGGACTAGCACTAATAAATAGTAATAGTATTAATAAAGTAAAATAAACAAAAGTATTCTCAACCCATAATTTATTATTTTTTCTA